>NZ_JBELAU010000109.1:0-268 GCF_040253585.1 Emticicia sp. W12TSBA100-4 | reverse complement strand
GCAGCGTTACCACAGCAGCAAGTGGTACTTATACTCTTACCGTTACAAATGCAAATGGTTGTACTGCAAGTGCGACTACAGCTGTTACGATAAATGCGAATCCTGTTCCTAATCCAAGCTCTGATTCACCAAAATGTGTTGGTACAACATTAACTTTCAACTCGGTGGCTGCAATGACAAGTTACACTTGGACAGGGCCTAATTCATTTAGCTCGAGTATTCAAGCTCCTTCTATCAATAATGTTACAACTGCTGCCAATGGCACTTA
>NZ_JBELAU010000108.1:0-278 GCF_040253585.1 Emticicia sp. W12TSBA100-4 | reverse complement strand
GCAACAGTTGTGGCGAAAGCGGAGTGAGCAATGTAGTAGTTATCACAACAGGCAGTAGCCCAGCGGCTCCAGTAATTTCAACGAACAAGAACAGCTTGTGTAATGCAGAAACGGCGACGTTGACAGCGACAGGTTGTACAGGAAGCTTGAAGTGGAGTACAAATGCGACAGGCAGCAGCATCAGTGTAAGCACCGCAGGAAGTTATACAGCGACATGTAGCAACAGTTGTGGTGAAAGTGGAGTGAGCAATGTAGTAGTTATCACAACAGGCAGTAGC
>NZ_JBELAU010000107.1:0-279 GCF_040253585.1 Emticicia sp. W12TSBA100-4 | reverse complement strand
GGGCGGTGGAAGTTATTCATGGTCTAATGGACTTGGAACAAGTGCCATAGTAAATATCACAAGTTCAGGCATTTACACTGTAACAGTAACAAATAGCAATGGCTGTACGGCAACTGCTACCACCAATGTCACAATTGATAACAGTGTACCAAATGCAGGCATCACAGGGACAACGAATTTAACTTGTACAACGACATCAGTAAGCCGAACAGCCACAGGTGGTGGAACGTACTCATGGTCAAATGGACTTGGAACAAATGCGACTGTAAGTATCACAAG
>NZ_JBELAU010000106.1:0-281 GCF_040253585.1 Emticicia sp. W12TSBA100-4 | reverse complement strand
TGGTCGAATAATTCGACAGGCACGAGTTTGACACTTAATTCAGTTGGAACATACTCAATATCAGCGAAATGTACCTTAAATGGTTGTGAATCAGACCCAAGTTCAGCAACGAATTTAGAAATCAAAGCCAAACCAACTACTCCGACCATTACGCCACCAAGTCAATTAGTGGTTTGTTCACCAACAAGTTTGACATTAACGGCCAACTGCACAACAGGCACAGTATTATGGTCGAATAATTCGACTGGCACAAGTTTGACGCTTAATTCAGTTGGAACATA
>NZ_JBELAU010000105.1:0-282 GCF_040253585.1 Emticicia sp. W12TSBA100-4 | reverse complement strand
AGTAGCAGCGGGTGGCACGAGTCCATATACTTATAAATGGAGTAATAATGCAACGACCTCAAGCATCAATAATTTATTAGCGGGTACTTACACAGTAGTAGTAACAGATGCGAACAGTTGTACAGCTACGACGAGTGTAGTAGTAAAACAACCGACGGCAGCGTTAACGACGACTCCAAGTGGCATAGATGTGAAGTGTTACGGCGATGCAAGTGGCAGTGCGAGTGTGGTTGCAGCGGGTGGCACAAGTCCATATACTTATAAATGGAGTAATAATGCAAC
>NZ_JBELAU010000104.1:0-289 GCF_040253585.1 Emticicia sp. W12TSBA100-4 | reverse complement strand
CTTGAATAGTATTCCAACACAACCAACTTGTCCAGTAACAAGTACAGGAAGTATTATGGCTATCCCATCGGGCGGAACAGCCCCTTTTAACTATAAAATCAATAATGGCCTTTTCCAAAGTAGCAATATATTTAATGAACTATTAGCAGGTAATTATATTGTAACAGTACGAGATTTTAGTGGTTGTACTGCATCTGCTAATGTAGTACAAATTACTCAAACTCTTCCACCGAATGCCCCATTGATTAGTTCAGACAAGACCAATATTTGTGGCAATGAAGTAGCGATA
>NZ_JBELAU010000103.1:0-292 GCF_040253585.1 Emticicia sp. W12TSBA100-4 | reverse complement strand
CTCTTATGTTCTTGAAAAAACATTAGAACCGATTAGAAATTCAATTACAAGTATATCGGCAGGAGGTACTATTGTGCAGTTGATCGTGAAAAAAGACGGAACAGGTCAGTATCTAAGCCCGAAGCTTGCAAATGATAGTATAACTGATGCATCAGCAACTAAGCGATATGAAATTGTAGTTTATCCCGGCGTTTATACTGAAACCGAATGGATAGTGAAAGATTATGTAATAATCACAGGTACAAATAGAGAAACTTGCTGGTTGAAAGGGGAATTGGCTGATAATTCTACC
>NZ_JBELAU010000102.1:0-292 GCF_040253585.1 Emticicia sp. W12TSBA100-4 | reverse complement strand
TTCTTATGTTCTTGAAAAGACCTTAGAACCGATTAGAAATTCAATTACAAGTATATCGGCAGGAGGTACTATTGTGCAGTTGATCGTGAAAAAAGACGGAACAGGTCAGTATCTAAGCCCGAAACTTGCAAATGATAGTATAACTGATGCATCAGCAAATAAGCGATATGAAATTGTAGTTTATCCCGGCGTTTATACTGAAACCGAATGGATAGTGAAAGATTATGTGAGTATTGTAGGAACAAGTAGAGAAACTTGCTGGTTGAAAGGGGAATTGGCTGATAATTCTACA
>NZ_JBELAU010000101.1:0-292 GCF_040253585.1 Emticicia sp. W12TSBA100-4 | reverse complement strand
CGTGATAACTACTACATTGCTCACTCCACTTTCCCCACAACTGTTGCTACATGTCGCTGTGTAGGTACCTGCCGTGCTTACAATGATGCTTGCACTCGTCGAGCCTGTACTCCACTTCAAGCTACCTGAACAACCTGTTGCTGTCAACGTTGCTGTCTCTGCATTACACAAGCTATTCTTATTCGATGAAATTACTGGAGCCGCTGGGCTGCTGCCTGTTGTGATAACCACTACATTGCTCACTCCACTTTCACCACAACTGTTGATACATGTCGCTGTATAACTTCCTGCT
>NZ_JBELAU010000100.1:0-300 GCF_040253585.1 Emticicia sp. W12TSBA100-4 | reverse complement strand
AGAAACAGCAATATTGACAGCAACAGGTTGCAGTGGTAGCTTGAAATGGAGTACGAATGCCACAGGTAGCAGCATCAGTGTAAGCACCGCAGGTACATACACAGCGACCTGTATCAACAGTTGTGGCGAAAGTGGATTGAGCAATGTAGTAGTTATCACAACAGGCAGCAGCCCAGCAGCTCCAGTAATCAGCAGCAATAAGAATAGCTTGTGTAATGCAGAGACAGCAACGTTGACAGCAACAGGTTGTGCAGGTAGCTTGAAATGGAGTACGAATGCAACAGGTAGCAGCATCAATGC
>NZ_JBELAU010000010.1:0-329566 GCF_040253585.1 Emticicia sp. W12TSBA100-4 | reverse complement strand
TAACCCTTGAATACCCTGAATACCTTGTATTCCTTGTATTCCTTGGTCTCCTTTGTCCCCTTTGTCTCCTTTTATGCTTGAGCCGTCATTACCTCTCAATATTTTTTGAAGGTTTTTATCTCCACTAATCGCCTCCTTGATTAATTGTTTTACTTCATCTGTGGGTTTGTTTTCGCCCAAAAAACCTAATGTATTTTGTTGTGTATCAGATTTTTGGGGTTCTTTGCCCAATAATGAAAGGCCTGCATAACCTAAGCCACCAATAATTCCAAGTTTTAAAAGTTTCTTTGCCATATCTATTTTTTTGATAAAATTGCCCCTAAAAATAATGCTCCAAATAGCCAAGTACTGGCCGATGCTGTTTGCGATGCCGAACCACCAGTAAAATACAACTCCGCTTCAAGTTTTCTTCGATTGATTAAGGCTGTTTTGAATTTCGTTGCTGTTCCCCATTCAATCTCGAATTGTTTTCTAATATTGGGGTTGTTTGGGTTCGCTATTACCATATCAAGCAATTTGGTATTTGCGAAACGATACGAGCCACGATTGTACGAATAAGAAACCAGCGAATTAAATTGATTTTGCGTAAGTTGTGCAGGTATAACCAGTTTTGAAACGTCATTTTCAAACTCGACTAATATGTCATTGAAAAGTGTTTCGGCCTGTGCCTGTGTGATTTTATCACCACGCTTTACGGGTGTGCCGTCCTTGTAGTATGTATTGCCATAGCCAATAGTCCACTTATCACCATTGTTGTAGGCTGTTAATCGAAGACCTTCACGGTCTTGTAGGAACTTACGGCCTACGCTGTCCAGTCTTTTGATTGCCATTATGATTTGATAGTTTTAAGTACTGTTACACCTGCCCAAATTCCGACACCAATCAATGCGATGTTTGCAATATCTTTCGCTTTGTCGAAACCATCCTTTTTGCTGTCTTCTTCTTTTTTCTTGTCGAGTTCAATTTGTTCTTTTACAGATATTGCACCTTGTTCTATTAACTTTGAAAGGCTGAATAAATTCGATTCCATTGGTACGTAAAAAGGTATTCCGTAAACATCATCGAACTCTAACCAGTATTTATCACGGTTTGCATTGGGTGAAACCCAAGATTGCAAACGTCCTATTGGCTGCCCTTTCTTTGCTGTATAAAAAACACGTCCGTTGTCGTTTGAAGAACGTCTGAGAACCACGTCTTTTGTTACAAAAAAAGCCTTTCCTAAAAGTTGGTCTAATCTGTATAAAGCCATTATAAAATCATTTTTAACATGGAGGTCATTTTCAGCTTTGGTACGATACTTTCGGGTTTGTTTTTCAACTTATCTATCAAAATATCAAGTACTTCAATGCTTTTTTCTTCTCCTATGTGTTTTAGTAAAAGTTCTTGTAATTCCTGTGTTTTAGTCTGGATTTCCATCTTTCAAATTGTTTTTAAAATATTGCTCTGTTGCCTGCATAATACCTTGCTGTACGGTTTCGTTTGCGGCTACTTTTTCAAGTAAATTTCTAAAACTTACACTTGTATTTGCAAGGTCGAAAACGCCCTTAATCATGTTGGGTAAAATCTGTTTAACGACTTCGGGTGCTGCTTCTTTAAATGCTGCACCGATTAGTTTTCCAAAACCTAAGCCTTCATCTTCTACTGGCTTTTTCTTTAAGTCTTCCAGTTCCTTTTCTTTTTGCAATAACTGCATCTGTAAAGGTTGAATTGCCAATTCGGTTTGGGTTTTGCCAAGTAACATTGCCATTTCAAAACCGTATAAACTTGGGTTGGTTGCCTTGGGAGTAGAAAACGCCTGCATTGTTGGGGTTGTGTCGGGGTTGCCTACCGTAAAAGTTTGCACGTTGTATGCTGTCCCATTTTTTGGGGCTGCATGAATAGTGTAAACTCCGTTAGATTTCATTGTTTCAAGCCTTGTTAGTTCTTTCAACAATCTTTCTCCGTTCGGGTCTGTGTTTTTTCCATCTGATTGTACTGGCATCGAGGCGATGGACTTTAAGTTAGAATTTTCAATTTTCCAATAATTAAAGCCCATCGACTTATACCAGTCTAAAATTTGTTCTTTCATTTGAAAGTGATTTTAGCGTTTTTTCTTCATCAAACTTTCGGGAGTAGCATTGTACAACATTTCTGCTGCCTGCTTCAATTCCTCTTTTTCAACCTTATCTTTCAGTTGTTTACTGCGTTTTTTTACGTATGTTTCAAGCTGTTTTTTGGTTGCGTTTGCCTTTGGCTTTTTGAGGTTTTTTTTGCGTCCTTTTTTGGGTTCGCTTCCAAAACCTAAGCCTTTTGCGATGTCATTTAAAAGTCCCATTGTATAAAAATTAAAGTGTTTTTAGAATCAATTTTGGTTGAAAAAGAAGGTGGTTAAAACACCTTTTTTAACGCTTTGAATAACTTGCCACCAGTTATCACATTGCCAAGTACGCCAACTCCTACAACTTTGACTGCAATATCTGCATTAGGGTTTTCGGCTGCCCAGTCGGTGTAAGCCTTTGGCAAGATACCATCTAAGAAAGGCAAGAAACCGTTTGCTTGTGGTGCAGGTGTATCAAGTTTGTTGTTGATTTTGGTCAACGCTCCAATGATACCATCATCATTGATGTCATAATTGAGCAAACCTTCTACTTCGTTAGCTGTTACGCCACCGCCCAAAATTTCTCCAAATCCTTTTTGTTGGAAACCTACAACTTTAAAAGCTGTAATGTCGTTTGCCCAAACCTCTGCTTTCAGTTGTGCAAATGTTTCAATGATACCCAAAGAATTTGCTTCTTCAAGTGTCAAGATTTCAGAAAGAAGCTCTTCCGGGAACGTTGAAGTTTTTGAAATCAAAACTGCATCACTCAAATACTTTTGAGGTTGCAAATTGATTTTATACACTTCATTTGGTGCAGTTCCTGTTTTGCTGTCGATTGCAAAGGCTGCCAAACGGCCGTTAAGGCTTGGTACGCTTGCTTCTTGCACAATTGCAATATGAATGTTATTCAAAGACGGGTTGTGCGTCCCGATGTTTGTCAAGGCTCTTAATTTTGTTGCCATTGTTATTTGATTGATTTATGAATACAAAAATTTATTACTTTTTGAAAAGTGCGTAACCGAGTGCGGCCAAACCTAAACCACCTACAAAAGTGTTTTGAGATATGCCTAAGATTTTTTTATCCTTTTCGGGGTCAGTTGGTGGTGGCGATTCGGGTGGTAAATCACCTGTGCCGTCCCATTGGTCGGTATATAAATCAGAATCATCAGGAACGTCCAAACCGCTATTTTGCATGGTTGCAATAATTTGAGGTAAGTTTGTATATACACCTTCCCAAAGTTTCTTTAGGAATGTTTTCACCTGTGGAGATTTACTGGCGGGTTGTGAAGCTACGATTTGGGCAATTTCTGCGGCTGAATCTTGTGGAATTCCCTTTGCTTCAGCTATTTCAGTTGTTACTTGTCCCCAGCCGTCATATTCCAGTTCGTAGTTTTCTCCGTTTTCGGTTTTAATTTCGGCTTTTCCTGCTGTCTTAAATCCTAATACAGATTTTAATACGCCCTGTTCGCCAAGTATTCTCAACCCGTTTTTTTGGTCATTTGTAAGTGGTTTTTTGAAGTTTAAAAGGTTTGCTCCTTTTGCTTTCAAGGCTGCGAAACTGCCTGCAAAATTGGTTGGGTCAATTTTAGTAACTGCACCACTTACACCGATTGCAGTCACTACTGCACCGAGTTTGCGAAATTGAGGGTCTTTTGATAGTACGCTTGCACCCAAAGAACCGCCCAAAAGTGCAGGTACAACGTTTCGTTTGAAAAGCTGAAAAGATGCTTTTGTTCTTTCTTTTCGTGATAAGGCTCTCCATTGCTCTTTGGTGTAGCCCATTGCATTTAGTCCTGCCATTAATTTTTATTTTTGAAAAGATTTAAGACTGTTTTAATTGCTGCCACGACTGGCGTAGGTAGCGAAAATTGCAAAGGTTGGTCGTATGGAATCGGGATTGCCAAAAAAGACACATTTCCGACTATGCGAAAATTTAAAGGTTTGGCTATTACTGGCAACATTGCACGCAAGCAACTGATAGTATCGGGCAAATAGGTGTTAAACTGTGCCGTGTAAACGTCCGAATTGTTAGGCTTTACCGTTATTGGTTGAGCGATACTGTACGAGCCAAATTCATAAACACCTGCTTTTCCTGCATCGTAGTTGATTCGACCGCCCAATGATTGCACTGTGTAGGCGGTTGTATCGGTGTTTACGATTCTGAAAGGCATATCAAACGACAAAAACCAATTCTTAATTTTGAAGTTTCGAGGAAACAAGAATTTCGGTACGGCCTTCGATGCTGCAACGCCCTTTCTGACGGCCTGTACTGCCACCAGTGCCACCGTGCCACCTATTAGATATTTCCCTGCCTTATTCATAGATACTTCGATACGTTTTTAAGATTTAATTCAATGGCCGAAACCTCTTGCGTAATTGTGTACTTTCGACTTTTGAAATAGCTGCTTAGGTAGCTGCGTTTCTGCATAAGCGAATTTTTAAAGACGTTTTGCAGTTCGGTTTGAATGAGTTGCATTTTTTCAAATGTCAAATCTGTACCGAGTTGGTTTTCAATTTCAATCTGTACTACATTTAGCCAAGACCGAGTAAATAGGCTTTCATAGGGCTTTGTAGATTGTTGAATCTGAATAGCTACTTTTTGAGCCTGTAAATCTGATAGAACCGATGTAAAAGTATTTTCGATTGTATCAGAAAGGTTGTCCACGTCTTTCGTTACTGATTCTTTAGTAAAACTGCCAACACTGGCAGAACTATTGAGCCAATATAGTGACAAGCCTGCACCGATTAAAAAAGCTATTTTGTTGGGTTTTGCCATTGTTTTACATGATACTGAATGTTTAATTGTTTAGGTTTTTGCCTGCACTTGTTGATACAAATCTATGCTAACTGATAGTATATTACCTATTTTCTTTGTATATTTGGTTAATAAATGTTAATCCAGTACTAAAATGATAACATACATATCTGCAAAAGACTTGGTTCGTGTTCGGTCTATTGGTTCGCAAACGGCTGCAAGACGTATTCAAAAAGTGAAGAAAGAAAAGAAACTTACCAATACTAATTTGGTTTCACTGGCTGATTACTGTGAAGTTTTGGGAGAAAACTATATAGAATTACTCGCACTAATAAACACGAATAGCATAGTAGAATTTGTTAAGCTATATCGTACCCTAAATAGTGCGGTTTAATCGGTGGTTTTATTGTGGTTTAAAATTGGTTATTTCGGTGGTTTTTTAGGTAGTTTTTCTGATTTCAATTTTTATCTGCACAAATAAGCATCTATCTACGCATATATATACAGACAGACGGACGGATATTTATATATAAGGGATTTCATCCGTCCGTCCGTCCTTAAATACTAATTTTTTAGTGCCTAAATATCCGTCCGTCCGATGCCTAAAAAACAAAAACAAGAAATTTGGTTTTTAGGTGAAAAACACAAGAAAAACAAAATATTATTTGGTGAGAACGACGGACGGACGGACGAAAACCCATATATAGGGATATATCTATCCGTCCGTCCGTACGTCTGCATACAAAATATTCTTTGGTTTGTTGTTTACGAGAGTAGGTTTATTTGACTGGCCTTTCGGGAGGGTTCTACGTGTACGTAAATCATGGTTGTTTCTATCTTTTCATGTCCCATAATTTCTTGTAAAGTTTCCACGCTCCCACCATGAGCGAGAAACCTTGTAGCGAATGTGTGACGGGAGTAATGAAAGGTAATATCTTTAGCGATATTCAACTTTTTTGCAATTTGCTTTAATCGTACATTTATTTTTTGTTCGGCTGGCAAATCGAAGAAAATAAGAGTATCTTTCTTTACGTCACCGATTAAATTTAAAGCTACTTCGTGAATAGGTATGATTAAACGCTTTATATTCTTAGTTTCTGAAAACTTTCCTTTGATTGGCTCAAAGTCAATGTTACCATTTTTTATGTTTTTGCCACGTATGGCCGTAATATCCGAAATCCTTAGCGAAGTATAACAAGCAAACAAAAAAGCCCTTAAAACAACCTTTTCGGGGTTTGTCGGTAGGTCGGAGAAATAATAGTTTTTGATTGCTTGAAATTCATTTTCAAACAAAAACTCAATCCTGTTTTCTACTTTGGGCATTTTGAACTGGCCACCGAAAGGATACTCAAAAACTATCTTTTCTTTACGAGCCAAATTCATGTACGTTCTAATATCTTTCAGTCTCGACCAAACGGTGTTTCTTTCATGTCCGAGACCTATCAAGAACGCTTTCCAACCTTCAAGCCATTCAACTGATATTTTGTTGAACGGCAAAACCTTGCAATACTCCTGCACCTTATTGATTGATGCTATTTGTGTTTGATAGGTGCTATAAGTTATTTCTTTGGTCTGCTGTCTTGAAAATGCCTTGTTGATTGAATATTTTATGAAATCAGTAGTTGCGTTTTTTTCTTCGAGTTTATGTTTAACCTCCTTCGCCTGTGTGTTTGGGTCACGCTCAAATACTTTATTGATTTTTGATAGTAGATTATTTATTTTTTCGGTGGCTTCGTTGTGCTGTTTCTGACTGGCCGAACCACGAATAAGTACACAATTTTCGGTGTCTATATCTTCAACGCTCCAAGATACACCAGTATTTATGTAGTCATGGCCACCGTTTGCCGAAACATAAAATCTGATTGATGCCACACCGTTACGGATACGTTGATTATTTGGCAATAATTTTAGTTTATATTTCATAGCAAAAGTTTGAGAATGTTTGAAACAATAAACGGACGTAATTAGCTGATACATAGCTAAGTACATCCGTCTTGGTGTTCCCGAAGGGATTCGAACCCCCATCGTCAGAACCGGAATCTAAAATTCTATCCATTGAACTACGGGAACCTTTGTGCAAAGTTACAAAAAATTTCTGCTTCATTTTAAACCTTTTCGACTCTTATTCATCCAAACAATACAAAGCCAGAAAAACTATTCATCTTAAAACAAAGTTTAGCCATGAAAACCTCAATCAAATTACTCGGATTCGCTCTTGCATTAATTACTTTTTCACATATTGATGCCAATGCACAAGGTCGCCGTGACCGTCGTGAAGATATTCGTGACCGTCGTGAAGATGTGCGTGATAAACGAGAAGACCGAAAAGACAAAGCAGAAGACCGCCGTGACCGTGCCGAAGATATACGAGATGCCAAAGAAGACATCAGAGATGCTCGCCATAATGGTGGAAGAAAAGATAGACTGGAGGATATTCGTGATGCAAAAGAAGACGTACGTGACGCAAAGGAGGATGTAAGAGATAGACGTGAAGACCGAAAAGATAAGGCTGAAAACGTACGAGACCGAAAAGAAGATCGCCGTGACCGTCGTCGTGGCACTTATTGATATATTTAAGTTTTAGGGTTTGTAACGCAAAAAAGACGAGCATTTCTACTCGTCTTTTTCTTTTTAAATAACTGCTCAAAAGGCATTTATACCATAAATATCTCTTTCAACTCTACGGCCTCTTCTGGCTTCATTCTCCCAGCAAGCACAAGTCTCAATTGGCGACGACGCAACGCTCCTGCATAAAATTCCTTTTCTTCATCAGTTTCTGGCTCAACTGGTGGTACCTCAATTGGGCGACCAGTTTGGTCAACTGCCACAAATGTCAAAAAAGCTTTATTTGTATTTACCTTTGTTCCCGCAGGAATATTTTCAGCCCAAACCTCGACCACAACTTCCATTGAAGAATTGAAAGCACGTGTGACTTTTGACTGTAACGTAACGACACTTCCGAGAGGAATGGCTTCTTTAAATTGGACATTATCAACCGAAGCAGTCACTACTATTCGGTTACAATGTTTTTGGGCAGCTATTGCCCCCGCAATGTCGAGTAATCTCATTAAATTTCCTCCCATCAGATTTCCAAGTGTGTTGGTATCATTCGGGAAAATCATTTCGGTCATTACCGTCAATGATTCGTTTGCTTTCTTTGGTTTTGGCATTTTATTGTTAATGAATAATTAAAAATGGATAATTGAGAATGAAACTCAACCCGATTTTTTAGTATTTTTTAAGATTGATAAATAGCTCACTGCCAGCCCGTGGCGGTATTGAATTGGTGCATCTTTCGATAGTTTTTAAATCAAAATATGGACTGAAATAAGGAATATATTCTTCTTTTGTTCCACCAAATGGAGGTCCACCCACAAATTCACGGTCGAACAATAAACCAACTAAATGTCCAGTCGGTTTGAGTAACTCGCTCATTTTTTCTGCGTATTTGGGGCGTAAGGTTGGGTCAATGGCACAGAAAAATGTTTGTTCAACTATTAAATCATAGCTACCCGAATGTTCAAAAAAATCTTGATGAATGACTCGACAAACTCCTTTCTCAATATAATCTTTGAGTTTTTCTTGCAAATTCAGCACTAAAACGCCCGAAATATCTATCAGTATAACATCTGTAAACCCCTGTTGAAGCAAATATTCAGCCTCATAAGCGTTTCCGCAGCCTGGAATCAAAATTGAAATTGATTGAGTGCTTAGCTGGTCGAAGTAAGCTTTCAGAGCTGGGCTAACATTGCCTACATCCCAACCTGTTTGTGATTTTGCGTAGCGTTCGCTCCAATATTGGTCGTTGAGCATAGATTTTTGATTTTTCTGCAAAACAACTAAATATTTCGCAAAAAAACGCCTTTTGCTCAGTTTTGAAGCACTTAATTATGCAATGCTATATAAAAGAAGTCTTTTACTCATAAACTTTTTCACCCTTGTTGCACCAGACGCCCCATTTCCAGTTATAGCCGTGAATTTTATTGGTGGGTTTTCCTGCCATGTCATAAACTGGGTTTCCTTGATTGACCCATTCGAAGATGCTTCCATAAAAATTATGGACGTTTTTATAGCCTGCCTGTATTAATTTTTCACCAATTTTGCCACTTCTCACTCCAATCGAGCAGTAAACTACAATATTAGCGTCTTTCGGAATCGAGGAAACATTTTTCATATCAAACTTATCAAAACCCACCCAACGAGCATCTTTTAGGTGGCTCACTTCATATTCTCGTTTTTCACGGGTATCAAGCAGCACCACGTTTTTCATTTTCTTAATATCTTCACAACCAACCATCGGAACCGATTTTGTGACCATTACATTCAATAAGCTATCAAAAGCTTTACTTTTTACTTGTGCATTGGTTGTTTTCGATAAAAACATAATAAAAATCAAGAAAAGGAATCGATTCATTAGTATAATTTTTTTGATAGATAACAGACTTTTTCACAAAAAAGTCCTAAAAACTCATTAAAAAATAAAATATTCATGCTTTTTTTCTACTTTCGCAATCGTTAAACTTCTAAACATCCTTAACCAATTCAATGAAATTCGTAAAATTTATCATAAGTCTCTTAGCTGCGGCTGGTTTGACTTATGCGTTAAACCGTCCACTCGGAGCAGTTCCCGCTCTTGGCAGGCTATTTAGTCCATTCGAGGGTTTTTGGCAAAACGGAGAATCAAAACTCGACCTCCCTCCGACCGACCTCCAACTCGATGGCGTGCAAGACGAAGTAAATGTAGTGTTCGACGATAACCGAGTACCGCACGTTTTTGCCAAAAATGACCACGACGTTTATTTTACACAAGGCTACCTCATGGCTCGTGACCGACTCTGGCAAATGGAGTTCTACACACTCGCTGCCTCTGGTCGATTAGCCGAAGTTGTAGGCGAGCGTGCCTTAGAACTCGACCGCTATAGCCGCCGAATGGGCATGGCTGATGCCGCAAAAAAAGTCTATGAAAACGGCAAAACCAATAAAATTTTTGATGAAGTGCTAAATGCTTACGCTGCGGGCGTAAATGCGTATATCAAGCAACTCAAATACAAAAACCTTCCTGTCGAATACAAAATCATTGGGTATCAACCTGAAGAATGGTCGCCGTACAAAACCATTCTTATGATGATGAATATGCGTAATGTGCTAAACGGTGGCAGCGATGATTTCCGTATGTCGAATGCTCTTTCAAAATACGGAATGGAAGTTGTGAAAGATTTATTTCCGAATTACCCGAGCAACGAATCTCCAATAATTCCGACTGGCACAAAATGGAATTTTACGCCTGTACCAGTGCCAGCAGTACCTGCTCAAACAACTGCCACCTTATCTACCAGCAAAACTGTGGCGTTTGATGTGCCGCAACATTCGCCCGAAATTGGTAGTAATAACTGGGCTGTTGGTGGCGAAAAATCGGCTACTGGCTTGCCTATTTTGGCCAATGACCCACATTTGCAGCTTACTTTACCTTCGATTTGGTATCAAATGCAACTTTGTACCCCAACCATGAATGTTTACGGTGCTTGCTTGCCTGGAGCTCCTGGAGTTGTGATTGGTTTCAATAAAGACGTGGCTTGGGGCGTAACCAATGTTGGCTCTGATGTAATGGATTTTTACCAAATTAAGTTTAAAGACAATACTAAAAAAGAATATTGGTACAATGGTGCATGGAAACATACTACAATGCGAATCGAAGAATTTGTGGTAAAAGGTCGCCCCGAATCTCTGAAAGATACGGTTTATAGCACGCATCATGGCCCAATTGTTTATAATGCAGCTTCTGATAAAAACTTCAATCAAAACGTACCTGTCGGACACGCCATGCGTTGGGTTGCACACGAAAAAGAAGGCACTGATTTGATGGCCTTTTATTACCTAAATCGTGCAAAAAACTACGATGATTATCGCAAAGCATTGACTTATTACGTTGCCCCTGCCCAAAATTTTGTTTTTGCGAGTAACCAAAATGATATTTCGATTACACCAAACGGAAAATTGCCTTTGAAATGGAAAGAACAAGGCAAGTTTATCATGGATGGCTCAAATCCTGCCCACGATTGGCAAGGTTGGATTCCTGTTGACCAAAATCCGACCGTGAAAAATCCTCCGAGAGGTTTTGTGAGTTCGGCTAATCAGTTTTCGGCTGACCCAACTTATCCTTATTATTTAGGTTGGAGATTTGCCCCGAGCGAGCGTGCGATTAGAATCAATGAACGTCTCGAAAGAATGCAAAAAGCCACCATTGATAGCCTAAGAATGCTACAAAATGATAACTTTAATGTAGAAGCTCGTAGAATTTTACCAGTTTTGATGAAAATTTTGAATGCCGATTCATCAGAAAACAAAAATCCTGCTTACCAAACCTTGGCAAAATGGAATATGAAAAATGATGCCAACGAAGTAGGTGCAACCATTTTTGAGCGTTGGATAAAAGAGCTTCGGTACACAGTTTTTGATGATGAGTTCCCGATGAAAGACCTCAAAGCTCCGATGACTTACCCTTCACGCAACCGAATGTGGGATATGGTTGTGAAAGAGCCAACTGCAAAGTGGTTTGATAACGTTTCGACTAAAAACAAACAAGAAACACTTCAAGATGTGGTAAAACTAAGTTTCAAAGCAAGTATCGACTCTTTGACACAGAAACTTGGCCCGATGAACCCAGAAACTTGGGCATGGAATAAAGTAAAAAGTACGGACATCAATCATTTAGGACGTTTGCCGGGTTTTGGCCGCCAAGATATTCCGAATGGTGGTGGTGCAGGAATCGTGAATGCCACGACCGAACTCAACGGTCCATCGTGGAGAATGGTTGTTCAACTTGACAAAGGCTGGCCAAAAGCTTACGGACTTTACCCAGGTGGACAGTCGGGCAACCCTGCAAGTCCATTCTACGACAACATGATTGATAAATGGGCTAAAGGCGAACTCAATGAGCTACTTTTCATGAAATCGAAAGATGAAAAAAGCAACCGTATTTCGGGAACAGTTAAAATAAGTAAAAAATAGTTCTGAATTCTGAGTTTAGAGTTCTGAGTTGTGTTCGTCTCAGAATTCTGAACTCAGCACTCAGCACTCTAAACTCAGAACTCTAATGAACTACATTATCATATTAATCGTCAGTGCAGTTGCACAATATTTTTTACCGTGGTGGGTGATTGCACCCATTGCGTTTGCCATCGGTGCTTGGAAATCAGAAACCGCTTTCGGAGCGTATGCCGCTGCCGCTGGGGCTATTGCCACACTTTGGGTGGGTTATGCTACTTTTTTAAATTCCAATAACGACGGAATCATCGTGCAAAAAATTGGTGGCTTATTCTCTGAAAACATCAAATTCTTGAAAAATCTACCTGTTGTTCCAACATTTTTTACGATTATGGCTATCATTGGCTCACAAGTAGCAGGCCTATCGGCTACGGCTGGCTACCATTTTAGGCAGCTTTTCAAATAAAACTCTTGAAAATCCCTCCGAATCGGGGGGATTTTTTTATATTTGCGAACTTTATTTATTCAAAAACCATTAAAAAAACATCACGAATAGCTTTCTGAGTCAAAGATTCAACTGTCATTTACTCCTTAGCTTGTTTACTAATTTAATTTCTCATGAAAAATCTTTCTATTGTAGTTCTTTTACTTTCAGTAATTATCTGGGGTTGTGACAAATCTGCTTCTACAGCAACATCTGGTGGCAAGCAAGTGGCCGGTCGTATTGTTTATGTAAATACTGACACACTTTTAAACCAATACGATTACTATAAAGACGTCGTGAAATCTTCTGAAAATAAGCGTTTCCGCCTTGAAACTGATATTTCAAACAAAGCCAAAAATTTCCAAAATAAAGTAGCTTTCTTCCAACAAAAAGTACAACAAGGTGGCATGACGCAAGAGCAAGGACAAACAGCTCAGGCTCAATTACAACAAGAAGAGCAATCAATCATGGCATACCGTGATAAAGCAGCTCAAGATTTAGCAAAAGAAGATGCGAAGAAAACTGAAGATGTATTAAACAACATTCAATCATTCTTGAAAGAATTCAACGCTGGTGATAAGTACGATATGGTAATCGGCTACTCGAAAGGTGGTGGTGTATTATTTGCCAAAGAAGATTTAGACATCACGAAAGCCGTTTTGGAAGGTTTGAACAAAAAATACGCAGACGATAAAAAATCAGGCAAAGTAAAAGTTGATACAACTGCAAGTAAATAATTATTAATTAGTCCACAGTCGATAGACCACAGTCCACAGTTTTTAGATATAATATTATTGTTGACAGTAGTCTATCGACTTCATTTCTAAGCAAAATGCCTTTAGACCAAACACCCTATTTTGATTACGACGACGAAGAAAAGGAATCAGAAGGCAAAGAAATGGGTTTTCTTGACCACCTCGAAGAACTTCGTTGGCATTTAATCCGTGCGGCAATTTCAATAGCTTTATTTATGGTTATTGCCTTTGTTTTCATCGGCGATATTTATAATAAAGTCATTTTGGGTCCCGCAAAAGTTGATTTCTGGACTTACAGAATGATGTGTAAACTGGCCGACTTAGTTGGAGCTCCAGGGCTTTGTGTGAGCGAACTCAAATTTGAACTAATGAGTCGTGAAGTTTCGGGACAGTTTGTAATGGCTCTTACTTCAGCGGCAATCATCGGTTTAGTTTTTGCATTTCCTTATGTATTCTGGGAGATTTGGCGATTTGTAAAGCCTGGCTTAAAACCTACAGAAAGTAAATCTGCCCGTGGAGCTGTTTTTTATGTAACATTCTTATTCTTTTCGGGAGTATTTTTTGGTTACTTTATTGTTTCACCGCTGGCTATCAACTTTTTAGTTAATTTCCAGATTGACCCAAGTATCAAAAATCAGTTTGATATTGGTTCGTATATCTCAATCTTGGCAACCCTTACATTGGCTTGTGGTGTGGCATTTCAGCTACCAGTAGCCATTTTTGTTCTGACAAAAATCGGAGTAATCGGGCCAGAGTTTATGCGTACTTACCGCAAACACGCAGTGGTGGTTATCTTAGTTGTGGCGGCCATTATCACACCATCACCTGACGTAACAAGTCAGATTTTGGTAGCTTTCCCACTCTATATTTTGTATGAAATAAGTATTGTTATTTCAGCAAGAGAAGAAAAACGAAAATTAGCTGAAGAGAAGGCGGCAGGAATTAAGGATTGATTATTTGAAGATACATACCTCCTTAAAAAACATATAATTTGAAGAAGTGAAAATAATATTAAAACAGTAGTAGCGTGAGTTACTACTGTTTTTTTTGCGAGTACATTTGAGAAAGAGAGTTTTATAAATTTGGTCTTTTATTACTGTAAGCTTAAATTGATTTTAGACTTTGTCCAAACCTATCAAACCATTTACTCTACAACTCCGTAATAGCCTAAGATATAAGCGGTTTGGCAATACTTTAAAGTAAGTAAAATTTGCTCCAGAGGAGCTTGAGAGGTAGAGTAGTCATATTTTCTACAGCAGCGGCCGACCGTCGATACTTAACTCCTACTTAGTATTTCTCTATTTTCAAGTCATTGATTATAAATATTTTATGAAAACTTCATAATCCCAAACTCAAATTAAACAACAAACAAGTGTCACCAATGAAAAACTTGATGATACTTGTTTATTGATATAACTTACTGACTATCAAGCAATAACCGTTTGTATTTTTGAAAAATAAAAATTAGAAACGAGTAAAACCACCAACATAACAAGCGGAGGTATAATAGCCGAAGTTGGATCGCCGATATTGATATGGGCAATTGCAGCCGAAATAAAAGTAATGATAAAGCCAGCATAAGCCCATTCTTTGACCTTGCTTGGAATTTGTGGAATAAGTAGCACTAATGCACCAATAATCTTAGCTGTTCCAAGTTCAACTCTAAAGAAATCTGGAAAACCAATGTGTTTGAAAGAATCTGCAATTTGAGGATTTGTAAAATAAGCATATCCGCTAAAAATCATCATCGCTCCGATAATTCCAGTACTAACCCAATAAATAATTTTGTCTTTTTTCATTTTTAACTTTAATTTAGAATATTTCTGCAAACTTATTTATATTTGCTTTACAAAAGATAGTACTATACTAAAGGATAGTGCTATCGTTGAGGATAGCAATAGCAAAATGATAGAATTATGACAGAATCTAAGCAAATACACAACCCAGAAGAATGTACAAAAATGATTGTACCTGTGCGGGATGCTTTAGAAATATTGAATGGAAAATGGAAGTTGCCAATTATTCTTTCATTAACTTTCGGAGCGAAACGATTTAAACAAATCTCGAAAGACATCAACGGCATTACCGATAAAATGCTTTCTAAAGAATTGAAAGATTTAGAAATGAATCAGTTGGTCAAACGAACTGTGCATGATACTTTTCCACCGACGGTTGAGTATGCGATTACAGAGCATGGGAAATCGCTCGAAAAAATGATAAGCGAACTTCGAAATTGGGGTCTTGAACACCGTAAACAAATAATGGGACATTAAAATGAACTTCTTCGATATAAATAATATACTTTTTGATTTTTTGGGCGTAAAAATGAGTCACCTCGAATTCTACGCAACGCTTACGGGTTTGGTGGCGGTCATTTTGTCGGTACGTGAAAATGTGTGGAGTTGGGTGTTAGGCTTGATAAATGTCATGTTGGCGTTTATGATGTTTTATCAGATTCAGCTTTACCCAGATATGTTTTTACAAATTTTCTTTTTCATTACAAATATCATTGGTTTTTGGCAATGGAAATTTCCGAAAGCACAAAAAGCCAATCTGAAGAATGAATTAAAAATCAGTCAGTTATCTCTGAAACAATTCGGCATATATTCATTAACTGGCTTAATTTGCACTTATTTACTTGGTACTTTTGCCAAGAATTTGAGCGAACTAATTCCGCAACTTTTTAGTAAACCAAGTGCATTTCCGTACATGGATTCTTTCACGACTGTCATGAGTATTTTTGCTACATTTTTACTCATCAGAAAAAAAGTAGAAGCATGGTGGATGTGGCTGGCCATTGACATCATAAGTACTTACATGTATTTTGTGAAAGAGGTGAAGTTATATTCATTATTGTATGCTATTTTCTGCGTAATTGCACTTTTCGGAGCAATTAACTGGACAAAAGAGTATAGAAAAACTATGTAAGATCAACAGGCAAGTACAGGATAGTTTTATAATTTTTTAAATAGAAAATTGCATCTGTTTTTTTAAAGAATTAGTAAAACGTAGCACCGAATTAAACATTTATCATTCAACATTAATCATTGACTAAGATGCTCAGTAGCGATATTATTCAACAACATAACGAAAAATTACAGGCCGACCACCAGTTTAGATTGGCATATTTGACCGAACTCCTCGACCGTAAAGGCATTGATATTCAAATAGTTATTGATAAAATTAAAGCTTTTCAAGTAGCCATTCCAAGTTGGGCTTTGGGTACGGGCGGAACTCGCTTCGGGCGTTTCCCTAATGGTGGTGAACCAAGAAATTTAGAAGAAAAAATTGAAGATGTAGGTCTGATTCACCAGTTAAATCGTTCATCAAACTCGATTTCGTTGCATATTCCGTGGGATATTCCATCGGATGCCAATGCTATCAAACAATTATTGAAAGCTAATGATTTGACGATTGACTCGGTAAACTCTAATACTTTTCAAGACCAAAAAGACCAACCATATTCTTATAAATTTGGCTCGCTTTCGCACACCAAAAGCGAAGTGCGTGATTTGGCCATCGAACACAATATTCAGTGCGTTGAATACGGCAAAATGCTTGATTCTAAAGTACTTACAGTTTGGTTGGCCGATGGCTCAAACTTCCCTGGACAATCTCACATGAGAAGTGCCTACCAACGCACAAGCGATTCATTATCGAGTATTTATAAATCAATGCCCGACGATTGGACGATGTTAATTGAATACAAGCCTTACGAACCGCATTTCTACTCAATGGTGATTCCTGATTGGGGAACTTCGTATTCGCTTTGCCAAACGGTGGGAAAAAATGCTCAAGTTTTGGTAGATTTAGGCCACCATTTGCCAAACACTAACATCGAACAAATTGTTGGACGCTTGATGCATTTCGGTCGTCTCGGTGGGTTCCACTTCAATGGTTCAATGTACGGCGATGATGATTTGACAACGGGAAGCATCAAACCTTACCAATTCTTCTTGATTTTCAATGAATTGGTTGATGGAATGCAAGACCCAAGCGTAAAAAATCCGCCATTGGCATGGATGATTGATGCGAGTCACAACACAAAAGACCCAATCGAAGATTTATTGCAGTCGGTAAATGCAATTCTGACGACTTACACAAAAGCACTTTTAGTTGATAGAGTAGCACTGGCCGATGCCCAAGAAAACAACGATGTGTTGCGTGCCGAAGAGTTATTGCGTGATACTTTCTTGACTGATGCAAGAGCTTTGGTAGCAGAGGCAAGTCGCCAAGCAGGTGGAGCAATCGACCCAATTGCCACTTTTCGTGGAGCACAAATTAGAAGTGGTTTAGTTAATAAAAGAGGCTTTAGCGTGGCTACGGGGCTGTAAGTTTCGGTCTGTACCGAAGGTCTGACCGTATTGTTATAGAGATAAATTTCAACATGAAATAAAAAGGTCAGACCTTCGGTACAGACCTTTAGACCTTAAAAATATGAAAGTAGCCCTATTTATACCTTGTTACGTTGACCAATTTTATCCGAATGTGGGTGTAGCAACCTTGCAATTATTGGAAAAATTGGGTGTGGATGTAGTGTTTCCGATGAAACAAACGTGCTGTGGACAACCGATGGCCAATGGTGGTTGCGAGCAAGATTCTAAAGATGTTTACGAACATTTTGTTAATACATTTTCAGAGTTTGATTATATCGTTACACCTTCGGGAAGCTGCACTTATCATATCAAAAAACATTATGATATAATAGAGCAAACGCCCGCCGTTCAGAGAGTCAGAAAGTCGGTGTATGAATTAGTCGATTTTATTGAAAATGTGCTAAAAATAGAAGAAATTCCTGTCAATTTCCCACATAAAGTTGGTTTGCATTTGAGTTGTCACGGTCAGCGTGGACTTCGCCAGGCCAATGCTTCCGAAATTACAAGTGTGAGAGATGGACAAATTTCAAAATTACTTCGTAAACTAAAAAGCATCGAGCTCACAGAGCTCGACCGAAACGACGAATGTTGTGGCTTTGGCGGAATGTTTTGTGTAACCGAAGAAGCAGTTTCGGCACGTATGGGAAAAGACCGAATCGCTGACCACCTTCGCAACGGAACGAAGGTTTTGACAGGGGGTGATGTATCATGTTTAATGCACCTCGAAGGCATTGTAAAACGCCAAAACGCACCAATAAAAGTAATGCACATAGCCGAAATTTTGAACGGAAATCAACCATGAACCACCAAAATCACCCAAAATTAGCCGAAGCTTTCAATAAAGATTTTGAGCGTACGACTTGGCACGATGAAACGCTTTGGTTTGTGCGTCAGAAACGAGATAAAGCGGTTTATCCAATTCCCGAATTTCAAGATTTACGCACTCTTGCGTCCGAAATCAAAGACCATACACTGAGCAATCTTGATAATTACCTCATCGAATTTGAGCAGAATGCCATAAAAAATGGCGTAAAAGTGCATTGGGCTGCAGATGCCGCCGAGCACAATCAAATTGTGATGGAGATTATCAAAAACTCGTGCAAAGTTGAAGGAAGAAATCCTCGTTTGGTGAAAAGCAAATCAATGCTTACCGAAGAATGCCATTTGAATGGTTTTCTCGAAAAAAATAATATTGATGTAGTAGATACAGACTTGGGCGAACGCATCGTACAGTTTAGAAACGAGCCACCAAGCCATATTGTATTGCCCGCTATTCACCTAAAAAAAGAAGATGTTGGCGAAACTTTCCATGAACATCTTGGTACAACTAAAGGCGAAAAAGACCCTCAAGTTCTGACCGAAGCGGCTCGTCAGCATCTAAGAGAAAAATTTGTAGCGGCCGACGTGGCTCTTACAGGCGTAAACTTTGCAATTGCCGAAACTGGTAGTTTTGTGGTTTGTACCAACGAAGGGAATGCCGATTTAGGCGTAAATTTGGCAAAAGTTCACATTGCTTGCATGGGTATAGAAAAGATTATTCCAAAGCTTCTTCATTTATCAGTTTATACTCGATTGCTTGCCAGAAGTGCTACTGGTCAACCGATTACAACTTATACTTCGCATTTCACAAAGCCAGCCGAAGGCAAAGAAATGCACATCGTGATTGTGGATAATGGCCGAACCCAACAACTCGGCAGAGCCGATTTCAGAAATTCATTGAAGTGTATCCGTTGTGGGGCTTGTATGAATACTTGTCCAGTTTATCGCCGAAGTGGCGGGCATAGTTATGATTTTACCGTTCCTGGCCCAATTGGTGCAATTCTTTCTCCTAATATTGATTTACACAAACATAAAAGTTTGCCTTTTGCCTCTACGCTTTGTGGTTCGTGTTCATATGTTTGCCCTGTAAAGATTGATATTCACGTTCAACTTTATAAATGGCGACAAATTGTTGGTCAAGCAAATGAACTTTCTACGACAAAAAAATGGGGTATGAAAGGTATGGCAAAAGTGCTTTCGATGCCGAAAGTGTATGATTTGAGTGGAAAATTGGCTCGTGGAGCTTTGCGGATTTTACCGCATGGACTCACGCATAATCAAAGCATGAATCCATGGGCAAAAGCAAGAGAATTACCCGACGCTCCAAAGCAGAGTTTTAAGGAATGGTATGAGGAAAATAGGAAATAAAACCTCATAAAATACCAATAACTAATTACCAAATAACTAATATCTACTTGTGACCAGCAGAGAAAAAATATTAAATAGCATCGCCAGCAATAAACCAGCCTTGACTACATTGCCAAATGTGCCAATCTTTGAAGGTGATGGAAGCATTGAGCGATTCAAAACTGTATTGGAAGGTATCGGTGGTAGAGCCATAGAAGTGGCTTCAAAAACTGATTGTCAAGCAGCTATCGACAAGTATTACAGCGATTTAAAAAATGTGGCCTCTGATATTGTCAAAGCAAACGTTGCCGTAAATCTTGATACAACTAAAGAGATTTTAGAACAAGTCGATTTAGCAGTAATTCAAGGAGAAATTGGTGTTGCCGAAAACGGTACCATTTGGGTGCCTGAGAGCAACATGCTCAACCGTGCCTTGCCGTTTATTACCCAACATTTGGTTTTAGTGCTTGACAAAAACAATATCGTTGCCAACATGCAGCAAGCCTACAATAAACTTGAAGATGTAGGTAACTATGGCGTTTTTATAGCTGGGCCATCAAAAACTGCCGATATTGAACAATCTTTAGTTATTGGGGCTCACGGAGCAAGAAGTATGATGGTGTTGATTTATTGAAGCCAATCGACTTTCAAACACTACCGCTTACTAAGTTTATGACTCGCATCATGATTTGGACTCTTATTTGTAGGTATATTAGATTTACTTTACTGATAACATTAAAGAATCCTTCAAATGAGCGAAAGGTTTACCCGCATGTTCTTTACATCGGTTCTTTTAGTCAATATCTACTTTTTTATAAAGATTGAGCCTAACGAACTAAAAAATCAAATGGATAGATTGCTGGCTCTATTCCTATTTCAATTCGACTACTTTTTTTTATTTGTATATATTTTCTCCAAGATTTTAAAAAACTTTCATAAACCTTTAGTGTTATTGGCTGTTTGCTACGGAGGACTTTTCTGTATCGGACTTTCTTCGTTTATTATTGTTGATGAAAAAGAATTTGATGTCGTTTATTCTTATGTCCAACCGATTTTAAGATTTATATTGGTTTGGGTTTTCTTTGAAATGGGCGTTAAAAAATTTGCTTTATCCTACACCAAGAACGCACTTCTACCCATTTTAGGCCTAACTGGGGGAGTATTTTTCTTGTATCTTCTGAATCTTCACCCGAGAACGTCCATGTTTTCTTTTAATTTCTATTGGGTAGGAATAATGGTCTTTCTTCTTGTTGGAATTCAACTTAGGATTCATCAATTCAAAATTAGAATATTCTTTCTTGTGGGCTTGTTTTTTACGGTTACAGCCGATTTATATTATATTCTGCCACCAGAAGCACGAGTTTATGAACTCACCTATATGTTCATAAGAGTCATCAATACTTTCGGTGAGTTTCTAATCGTAAATCACATTCTACGATTCTATGCTTTTAAAGGAAAAGAACACCTTTAGGATTTATTTCACCATCCAAATTTTCTTCAAAACTTCCATCAAATCATCACGATAATTGGCGGCGATTGGA
Organism: Emticicia sp. W12TSBA100-4; assembly: GCF_040253585.1. Lineage (NCBI taxonomy): Bacteria > Pseudomonadati > Bacteroidota > Cytophagia > Cytophagales > Leadbetterellaceae > Emticicia > Emticicia sp. W12TSBA100-4. The sequence continues at coordinate 308,428 of NZ_JBELAU010000010.1, read as the reverse complement.
ACTGCTTCTGTGCCTACCCAAACTTGATGACGCTCGATTTTTTTGACGTGGTTGAGATTAATCACAAATGATTTATGTACTCTGAAAAAGTCAGACTTTGGAAGCATTTCAATGGCTTCGGTCATAGTCATGCGAGTGACGGTCTTTTTATCCGATTCCTTAAAAGTCAGATAATTACCTTCAGATTCGACAAAAAGTAAGTTTTCGATGCTAATTCTCACCAAATCATAGCCATCTTTTACAAATAAATATGGGATTTTTGGAGCTTCTTCGTTGATATTCTCATACGCTTTCTGGCAGGCTTTCATAAATCTACTAAAATCAATCGGCTTGAGCAGATAATCAAGTGCATTGATATTGAAGGCATCTACTGCATATTGAGAATATGCCGTTGTGAAAATAACCGATGTATTTTGTGGTAAAAGCTGCGAGAAATCAAGGCCAGTAATATCTGGCATATTGATGTCGAGAAAAACCAAATCACAAGGATTCTTCTTCAAGAAATCAAGTGCTTCCATAGCACTAACGAAGGTTTCTTGCAAATCAAGAAACGTTACTTTTTTGGCATGGGCTTTGATTACTTCCAGAGCCATTGGCTCGTCATCGATGGCAATTGCTTTTAGCATTTTAGGTGGTTGGTTGCGTGTAAAACTACTTCAAATTCACTTCCAAAGCTACTTCAAAAATATTATTTTCATTAGAAATTTTCAATGAATGTTTGTGCGGATAGTTTAACATAAGGCGGCGTTTGGTGTTTTCCAAACCTGTTGAAGTACCAACTTCGAGTTTATCAAATTGCTTAATGATGCTATTTCGGCACGAAAAACTGAGTTTCTGGTCTTTTATCTTAAAATTGAGGTCGATAAAACTTTCCTGTGTAATACTGATGCCATATTTGAAGGCATTTTCGATGTACGGTATCACCAAAAGCGGAGCAATTTGGGTTGGTTGCTCATCCCAGTCGATGTTGATATTGATTCTAATATTGTCTCGTTTCGGAATCCTCATTTTATTCAATTCCACAAAATCGTACAGAAACTGTACTTCTTTTTCAGCAGAGATTCGTTCGTTTTTTGTTCCTTCAACTACGTGTCGCATGATGCTCGAAAGCTGTTGGATTCCTTCGGCGGTTTTTGGGCTATCTTCTACGATAGCCGTTCCGTAGAGATTATTTAGCACATTAAACAAAAAATGCGGGTTTATTTGAGCTTTTAAGGCCGAAAGCTCAACTTTTGTTTTCTGAATCGCCATTTCTCGCAATCTTTTATGCGACTCTGAAACGTATTGAATAACTGAATAAATGACCGAAAAGCCAATCCAGACATTCGTAATAAATGTATGTAAACCAAGAGGTTCTGCTTTTACTCCAAAAGTGCTAAGCAAGATTATTAGAATAAAAAAATAGAAAAATAGCAATACTAAGAAGTAAAAAAACTTGCCTTTACGACCTTCGTCAACGAATAGGTTTTTGAATAAAAATTGAAAGTTGAATTCGGCAATTAGGATAGTGGTACCTACTAAACTAAAAATAAAACTTTTAGATTTTAGAATGGCTCCATACAGATACCCTAATTTGTACCAAAAAGCATTTACCTTGAGTTTAGTCCCTTTTCTTGCTAATTCTAATGATTGAAATTTAGTAACAAGTTCGGGTAGGGTCTTAACAGTAGTGAAATACCAAATCGTATGAGCCACACTTATTGCTGTCAGAACTGCCAAGATGATTATCCAATGTTTTTTTGCGAAAGGAATAATTGTTTCTTTCCAGTATGCTTTAGTAAAAATATGTCCAAACGAAAACTCCATTGGTCGATTAATTGGTTTTGAGGCGAAATTAAGGCTTTTTTCCATGTCATAGTGTGGATTTAGTAGCTTATTTATCAGATTTTCTAAAAAAGCCTACCCAATTGATAATGGCAACAATTGTAAATAATGAAGCGATAACCCAGTCGAAAGTATCTTTATTGAAATACTTTACCCATTTCATTATTGCCAAAGTACTCCAAATAATGCCTGAAATTAGATTCGGATTGATGCTTTTATACTTTGACGATATTTTAGTAAAGTCATATTTCAAAAAAGTAATGATGCCTGCCATCAAGGCGGCCAAAAGAAAAATGTATATTAATCCAAAACCTGTAATCGGATTTACGTAATTGATAATGAATATAAAAGCCGCCAGTGCAGCAAACGTGATTCCGAAGAAAAGTAGTTTATCTTGTTTTGTAGTGGTTTCCATATTCTAAAATTTGATATTTATGAAATTATCAATGTAAGAGTATCTACGGTGTTTTCTTCGGCAATAGGCTTGAAAATGTACCAACAAATAGCTAATAGATAAGGGTTTATCGGATTTCCGATAAGTGTGTCCCCTAAATTTATTACTGTTTCGGTCATACCTTTTTTATCGGGTTTTAAGCCACAAGAAAGCAGTAGATTTTCTTCGGCTTCAGTAAAAAATACTATTTCTGTTAATGGATTATTTCGAAACTTGAACTTGATTTTTTGTCCATTTATTTCCAAAGTGCTGAGGCTGCTGTACCATTTATCTGTCGTAGTTTTGGCAATAATGATTTCATTTTCTTTAATGAGAATATTGCTTTTCCAAAAACTTTCAGTTTCAATAACAAATGTGTTAGAAATACTTTGGCACTTTGCTTTTAATCCTTTTTTGTCATAGTCAAAGTGCATTTTTAGAATAACCTCGTCGTTATGTTTTAGTACATAATTTGTTTCCGAATTGTCTTTAAGCCATTTCATAGTATGCTTAATTTAAAAGAATTGCTTGATTATTTCTAAAAATATCGAAAGTCACGCCCTTAAACATATTCAGGCCTACACGAACTTCATATTTTGCTAATTCTCCATTTTCGGACTTTTCAAAGTTATGAATTGCCCCCAGAATGAACTTTTCTCTGAAACTATCTCGTCATTATATTTGATTGTTTCTTTTCCCCAAATACTATTGTCGATGTCGATTCGGGTGTTTGGATTGATGTTGAGTGTTAAATATCTCATTACAGTAAATTTTTTAATGATTCAAATTTGTTTAAAATAGCTTTTTCATAAAAAACGTTGTGATGAACTCCCCGAAATGTGGGATGAACTACCACGGCTTTGTGATGGTGATGTAGGCTGATACTTTCATCCAAACACTAAAGCCAAATGAAATACTGACGATTTCGTAGCCTTCTTGGCTTTTTTGGTTAGCTACATTTTCTGCTTTTTCGATTAACGAATCAGTTGACCACCAATCTGATACTCTGATAATTTCAAACTTTTTCATGTCTTTTGTTTATTTAGGTAAGTGTCCAAATTTTACTTTACATCATCGCTATCAATTTGCATGATATTGGTCGGTATAGTAGATTTTGGTTGATTCGATTTTGCTACATTTTCATGATTCTGTGTTTCTAAAATTACATTCCCTTCTGCATCTGTCTCTTTGCCATCAATACTTATGGTTGTACTTGGATTTTTATTACTTGAATAATAACCAACATTGGGCATAATATTTTCTTCTTTTTGGCAAGAAGCAGTGGCGAATGAGATTGAAACTAAAGCGGCAAATAAAAGTGATTTCGTTTTCATAATTTTGTTGGGCGGTGAACCGCATTTTTTGAGTTGTTTAATAATTGTTTCTGTTTTGATGATTCAAAGATATAGCACCAAAAACAGTGTAGAAAACAGATGTGACCAACTCACAGAACCGTGTGATGAAATATTGAAACCATGGGAAATAAAAAAACTCATGATTGCTGAATCATGAGTTTTGAAAATGTTTTTGTATTACTTTTCTTATAAAAACGCCAAATCTTCATCTTCGTCGGGGCGTTTCCATACAATCGGATTAGTGTTTTTTCGGATTAAATAAAGACCGATTACGATGATTAATACTGCCACCAAAAGCCCAATTTGATAGAGAACTGGATTCGGAACAAAGTATATGCGAATATAGTTCTGGGTAGTGATATTATGCCCCCATGTGAGTTTACAAGCGTATTCTACCAGACTAAATGAAAGAGTCATGAGCAATGGCAATTGGAATGAAGCCGTACGATAGTAAATATAAAACATAATAGCTGTCTGGAAGATAAGCCCAATGACGGCTTGTGGAATCACCATGACGATACTGACGGCAACTACGGTGAAAATCACTTGTTTGAATAAATAATTTTTGAGCAACCCATGTCCGATAACTCCAATTTGCAGAATCGTAAAAAGCAATGATAATATTATTCCTAATAAAAGTTCAATCTCGACTCGTTCAAGGCTTTCTGCTTCTACGGTATTGAACGGCAGAAAATCAAGTACTAAAGGGCTGATATAAGACCATGATAAGGCAATAAATAAGCAAAGCAGATAAATTAGCAGAGATGTTTTATGAAATAAAGGCGATGTTTTTTTATTAATAAAATAGCCCCAAATACTTGAGAGACTAATAATGAGTAACATTATCAGGAAGATGCCATTTTCTAAATATGTTGCAGGTTCAATATTATTCATACTTGCCACTGCCCCTAAAATGCCTCCACCTAAAAATAATACCACAACACAAATAATCATCAGCATCCAAGCTTTGGCAATCGTCATTCCTGTTTTTTTGCGTAGTAAATCTAATTCGTCCATAAATTGATAGGTAGTTTTTGTGTGATTTTGGTCAAATTTACCACAAGAGTTTTTCAAAACAAAAACCCCTACCAAAATAGTAGAGGAATCTGCATGTATGGTTTAGTAGAGATTTTTAGAATAATAACCGCAAAACATCAATAACTTGAATGATTCCTAAAAATCCCCAGACACCAACCAAAATTTTATGTAAAGTTGGGTTATATTTTTCGGGTTGATTGATTTTCTGATAAAGCATACTAAAATGAAAAGTCAGAGCCAAAAACAGTTGAAAAATACCTTTTGCAAGTTTATAATAGAGTCCTTCGTAATCAAGTTGCCAGTCCATATACATATAAGTAATAGCCGATACTATCATTATACTTCCACAGATAGCTTGAAAGATTTTTAGTTTTTGAGTTGTCATTATGGTAAGTTTTGATTGATTTTTTTAAAATTAGAAAAACTTAGCCAACAACACAACCAACATACCAAACGATGCAATAAAATTCCACGCTGAGTGCAAAGCCACACCGTAGCCAAAGCCCAGTTTCATACGTACAAAGCCCAACACATAACCCGAAATTATTTGACTTATAACCAATGGAATTGCAAATAAATAATTGTTGATATCTGAATAATTTGAAAGGTGTACCAAACCAAAACCAACCGCCACCAAGTGAAAGATATACTTGAAGTTTTTTACCCAAAATGCTTCAAAAGTATCATCAAAACGTTTAGTAAAAACGTAAATAAGAGGAATTGATGCAAAACAAGCCAAATAAGTAAAACCAATGTGCCAGCCAATTCGGTCGAAAGTCCCTGTATATTTTGCAAGCGTCATCAATACAAAAGAAAATACGAAGGCTATAAACCAACGGCTATAATGCAATATTCCTCTAAAAAGTAGTTCTTCAATGAGTGGAACAATCATCACAATTGCCACATAATAACCCCAAGTCTGTGGCATATCAGCAGATTTTGCACCAGTCAATTGTTTTGTAAAATAGATAATCGGAATAAAAATCGGTAAAAGTGCCAATTTGCAAAGTAAGACCTTAAACAAGTATTGAAATTTTTCGGTTTTGCTTATTGTGGCATCTTCTGCAATGTATAGCGGCTTGCGTACATAAGTGAGGAAATCGTTGATAATTTGTTTTGCTTTGAAAGTTCTTTTTGTGCCGAAAGTAAGTGTTGCGTTCATAATTTTGTAAAGTTTAGGAATGATTGAAATATTTTTGATTTTGTGTTATTTGCCTTGTTTGATGATTCAAAAGTAGCTGGTGTTTTTCTCAGCCGAAAACAGATGTGACGAACTCCACAAGCTTTGTGACCAATTATTCAATCCATGTGATTTGCTTTGGCATAATAATTGGCATTTAAACTTAAAAGATGATGATTTATTGAAAGTATTTTCAGACTTTTACGTTAGATATAAGGATTTTGATCATTTGGCTTTTAGCGATTTGCTATTTTTAAAAACTAATTTTAAATTCCCCTTTAGGGACGGTCCGCCGCTGCGGTTAGGGTATATATGCAATTTCTTTTTCCGACTTTTCTTTGGGGTTTAGCGGCACTTTCGGTGCCTTTGATAATTCATTTATTCAATTTTCGTCGTACGAAGAAGGTTTTCTTTACCAATGTGGCATTCTTGAAGGCCGTCGAAACCCAAACGTCTTCGTTTCGTCGTATCAAGCAATGGCTCATTTTGGCCTCACGATTGTTGTTTTTGTTGTTTTTGGTTTTGGCATTTGCACAACCTTTTTTGCCCGCCAAAAATGCTTCTGCAAATCGTAGTTCGGGTTTGGGTGTAAATAGCCTTTACCTTGATAATTCGTTGAGTATGCAAAACACCACCGAAAACAAACGTTACCTCGATTTAGCCGTTACGAAAATTGATGAATTGCTTACGCTGTTTCGTCAATCTCCTAATATTCAATTAATCACCAACGATTTTTCGGGAGAAGACCAAGCCGTTACCAATGCCACAAAAGTAAAAGACCGCCTTACTTCGGTAGGTTTTTCGTCGAATCCACGTACGTTTGAAAGTATTTATAAACGTCAGAATAATCTTGCTCAAAAACATAACCCAAGTGCCAATAATCAATTCTTTTGGTTTTCTGATTTTCAGAAAAGTACATCGGGCGATTTACGTAAAATCAAGACCGACACACTCAATAAATTATTTTTAGTACCAGTTCAAGGCAAGAAAAACCAGAATGTTTTCACTGATTCGGTTTGGTTGGCATCGCCATTCATTCGTGAAATGCAGAATAACATTCTCTATGTAAAAGTGTTTAATTCAGGAAGCGAAGAAGTTGAAAAACTACCCGTAAAATTATTTATTGACAACGCCCAAGCCTCAACGGCTTCGGTGGATATCGCTCCGAATGGTTCGGCAACGGCAACGTTTAATTTTACGGTAAAAGATAAAGGTTTTCATCGTGGAAAAGTCTCGTTCGATGACCAACCAATTACTTTCGACAACGATTATTATTTTGTTTTGAATGCTTCGCCAACAATCCAAGTTTTGCATCTTTACCAAGAACGCAGTGCGGCTGATTACATCGGAAAAGTTTTTGATAACGATAGCCTTTTCAATTACCGAGCATACAGTGCCACGAATGTCGATGTTGGACAATTTAAAAACGCCAATTTGATAGTTTTGGAAGGCGTAGAAGCCGTAGCAGGAACGTTCCGTGCGAGTCTCGAAGAATTTGTGAGAAATGGTGGAAATCTATTGATTTTCCCTTCGGCCAGACCCGACGTTACGTCATACAGTCAGTTTTTAGGTGGATTTGGTATTCAAGGCATTAACCTCAATAATCAACCAGTTTTGGCACAAAGCCAACAGGCAATTGCTGAGCCTAACCGACAAAATCCGTTTTATATTGATGTGTTTGAACGCACAACTTCGCAAGGCGTAGTAAACACGCCAACAATGCAACCCGCATGGACGTGGAGTGGCGTAGGTGAGAAGATTTTGACTTTCAAGAATATGCAAAACTTCATTACATCTACGCAGGCTTCACAGGGACGTGTGTATGTGTGTGCATCACCACTCGATAAGCCTTACGGAAACTTCGCCGAACACGCATTTTTTGTGCCAACGATGTTTAAAATTGCCTCGATGAGTACCAAACAAGAGCGTGCAGCTTATAATTTCAGTGAAGGAAGCATCAACTTAGATTTGCCAAACGTCAAAAAGAACGCTACTTATAAACTCAAAAATGTTTCGGCTCCGAACAATAAAATTGAGATAATTCCAGTGCAACGAATCGTAGGAAACACACTTACTTTAGAATTGCCGAAGTCTTCTCAACTATCAGATAATCAAGTACTTGAATCGGGTTATTATGAGTTGCAATTAGATGGAAAAGCAGAAAAATTATTGGCTCTCAATCACGATAACGAAGAATCAAAAATGGATTTTTACTCGCCCGAAGAACTAAGAACATTCTTTGCAGGACAAAAAAATATCACCATTTTCGATAATCTACTCGACGGAGATTTCGTGAAAACCTTCCAAGAAAGCAACGTAGGCACGCCGCTCTGGAAATATTGCGTAATGCTCGCTTTAGCCTTTTTATTGATCGAAATTTTGTTGATTCGATTCATGAAGGGTTAGAGGAATGCTGGTACAAGTGACGCTTTGCTTAACACTTGTACCACACAATGAAATGCAGTCTGAGAGACTGCCAGCGATGATTATGGTACAAGTCAGTGAAGACTTACACCAGTAGTGAAGAAAGCTAATTTCATTGCCGTTGGTTTTAACCAACGGATGCAGTAGTAAAATTTGTTTTTTAGCCTAATTCTCGGTATTTTCGCTAACAAACAAAACTACACCTATGAAGAAACTACTCGTCCTACTATTCGTATCAAATTTGCTTTTTGCCCAAAACGGAACCGAAATTTTTCTATTAGATATTTCAGAATCGAGTGTAAATATCACACTTTCAAACCCTAAAAATATCACTAATCGTCGAGGCTACGATAATCAGCCGTTTTTTCATCCAAATCAACCATTGCTTTATTATACAGCCATGCAAGATGGGCAAACTGACATTTGGTCGTATAATCTCAAAACTGGCGTTGGGCTACAAATAACCAATACCATTGATTCAGAATATTCACCAACCGTTACGCCCGATAAAAAGTACATATCGTGCATCGTTCAGCGAAAATCAAACGGCGATCAAGACTTGGTAAAATACACTATCAAGAATCCGACTGAAACGCAGATGATTTTTGAATCTCAGACAACTGGTAAGATTGGTTATCAAGCATGGTTGAACCCAAATGAACTTGTTACTTTCGTATTGGGTGAGCCACAAACGCTTCACTATCAAAATCTTACTACAAATAAAGATATTGTTGTCGTTCCAAACATTGGGCGTTCGCTACATCTCATTCCCAAACAAAAATCATTTAGTTTTGTACAGCAAATTGACAAAAAATGGCTGATTCGCTCATTTAATCCTCAAAAAAATACCATTACTGATATTGCAGAAAGTAGTCCAGATTCGGAGCATTATAATGCTTGGTTATCTGAAAGTATCATTTTTGAAAGTCGCAATACCGATATTTTTAGCTATAATTTAACGACTAAAGAATGGAAAGCGGTCATTTTGCCTGATATGCTTCCGAAAAGAAAAATCAGTCGAATGGCCATCAAAGGCAATAAAATCGCCATTGTGATTGAAGAATAAAAAAAATGGTGCAAATTGTCAAGATTTACACCATTCTTTTCAATTACTTTGCAACAACTTCAAAAGGCAGATTCAACGACATAATTGTATTTTCCAATGCACTGAGTTCTTCCTTCATTTCTTCAATATATCGCTCAGTTTCGTTTTTGAAAGACGAAACCAGCGATTTGTAGTAATCAATTCCAGATAATAGGTTAGTATGAAAAGCTTTAAGTGTCCGCACTTGTGCCGTTGAAAGGCTTTCAACTTGCTTATTGAGTTGGTTTTTGTAATAATCTACATACAAAGCCAATTCATTCACAAACATATTTGGACGTTTCAATGAGTTCAAAATATTGGTTCGGCCATAAATGTGGTCAACCATTTGTTTCAATGAGAATACTCCCGAAAAGTAAGCCAAATTTGGCCCTGGGCAAATCGTTACTGCTGTAAGTTTATGAGCAGGATTTATGTCGTGTTTCAACAAGGCCGAAACTCCCAAACCTTCGCACAAACAATCTCTTTGATTAAGAAAATTGATTTTTTCTGCCTTCTGTTCAGCGGTCATTTCGCTTGCTTCAATTTGCTTTATTTTGGCGTGTAGATATTCACGGGAAGACTCACAAATTGGTTCTTTTGTAAATTCCGTATTGGTAGAAAGAAACTTTTTATAGCACGGACTGCCCGCACGATTTTTATTGATACGCATCAAACGTTGCTCTTCGCCACTTGTATGTTTAAAATTATTGAATGGAACGCCCAATGGTGAAGCATTACTCAAAAAATAATCCTCTTTTTGGGCATTTGCCATTTTATTGAGCGTGGCATCATCGACATTGGTAGCTTCTGGAACTAACAAAAATGGACTCGCCCAGCCAGTGCCGTCGGCATCATAATATTCGAGCAAGAAATTATCTTCGTTGGCTGTTCCGATGCCACCTTGTACCGTAATTTTCATGGTTGGAATTGATGGAAACGGTGGCATTTCTCGACTAATCAATGCTTGATTACAAATATCAAATACTTCTTTTTGTAAAGTTGCCCGATTTTGCTTGAATTCTTCCATGATTGGACCAAGCAAAAGCCCATCAGTAGCAAAGGCGTGTCCACCGCAGTTTAATCCCGACTCAATTCTAAATTCCGAAACCCACAAACCTTTTTTTGCCAAGATTTTTCCTTGCGTAAGAGCCGAACGATAATCGCTTACTTTCAAGATGATTTTCTTTTTCAAGAAACCTTTTTCATCAGGGAAAAAGTCGTTGAAAGCATCTATATAACCATACAAACGTGGGTTATAGCCAGCCGAAAAAACAATACTCGAAGTCAAATTGCTTTGTGCATAACCACGAAACGACGAAAGAGCATCAGAAAATTCTTTTGGTAACATTTCACCGTTTTCATCGTAATGTGTTCTATCCACTTTCGACATCACGTTTACATCAATCGAACCCGCCACAATCGCATTGCGGAGTTCATCTTGTACTTGTTTTTTTACCGAACTGTCTTCCAGTTGTAACATTCCGATGTACATCTGCTTAATGGGTGACGTTTCGGGCAGTAACTCAAAATATTTTGTAATTTCTGAGCCTTCTACGAAAGGTTCTAAGCGTAGTTTTTCTACTTGCTTATTTATCAATCTGTCCAAAAGATTCAGATATTCTGTAATTCTTTTGGCTCTGTAATCTTCCACTTTTTCGGTGATTGGTTCATAAATTTCACCGTTTTCTCGGCAGTGAAATTCTCGCATTTTTTCGATGAGTTCGTGTTCGATAATCGAAATTACCGAAGAAATGCCAAATCGAGCTACTTTTAGTGGCGTATCAATCGTGAAACCCAAGCCCATTACGGGAATATGGAAGGTATGTGCAGGTGTTTGTATCATTGCTTAGTAAGAAAATTTGACAAAGCAACATAAAATCTGGCAACTGAAACATGACGTTTGTCATGGATTGGATTTTTGAAAGAATAAACAGATTATGAGCGGGTAAAAGGTCAAATAAAGCATCGCTTTTACCTATAAATGAAAAGCAATCAAAGACTGGAAGCCATGAGTTTGAAAGCAGTCAAAGAAAGTTAGTTATTGAAAAAGAATGGTACATAGCAAAACAAATAATGACTATTTTGCTATGTATTAAACTAAGAAATTGAGATTAGATGACCGTTTAGTAAATTTTCATACCCTATTAGTAAAGAAATTAGAGGAAAAAATATTTATTCAAATAGATTTGTGGTTTAAAAACATAAATTTTAAAAACATGAAAAAATATTTTTTAAGCATACTAACTTTTCTCTCTTTTTTCGCAAATGCACAATACCCCAATGATATTATTCATTCAGGCTCTACGGGTATTCGTTCAAAATCTACAAGTAGTTTTTCGGTTGTTGATATTGATGGCTTTTCTGGAGATGCTGCTTTGCGTTTTGCCAAAGCAGGCGTGAATCAGTGGAATATCCGAAATAGACCTGCTGATGATTATTTAGAAATATTTGAATTAGGAGGCGGCGGTAGTCGTTTTGTTATTCAAGACGGAACAGGGAATGTTGGTATCGGAGAAACAACATCGCCTTCTTATAAATTAGACGTGCTGCATGGCGGTTCTACGGGTATCCGTAGTCGGTCAAGTGGTAGTTTTTCGGTTGTTGATATTGATGGTTTTTCTGGAGATGCTGCTTTGCGTTTTGCTAAAGCAGGAGTTAATCAATGGAATATACGTAATAACCCAGCAAATGATGATTTGCAATTCTTTGAGTTAGGCGGCGGTGGTGAACGAATGGCTATACAAAATTCAACTGGAAATTTATTAGTAGGTGGAGTAGTAGAAGGAGGTAAAGTTTCAATTGGAAACTTTAATGCTGCTAATAATACAACCACCTCTGTTTCGGGTTTTACTGAAATTCATGGATTAGATGTTAGGAGTGCTACGACTGAATCTACTGGTAAAATAGGTGGTTATTTTAGTGCCGATGGAAGTTCTAGTTACAACCACTCAATTTTTACAGAAGCAGGAACAGTAGGTACCACAAATTCGGGAATTAATGGTAGAGTAAATACTGCTCCTGCCGTTAGCTCATTATCAATTGGTATTCGTGGCAATGATGCAATAGGGGCGTCTAATACTTATGCGGGTTATTTTATAGGAAAAGTTTATGTAGGTGGTACACTGACAACCACTGGCCCTAAACCTTTTACCATAGATCATCCATTAGACCCAGAGAATAAAGTGCTTCATCACTTCGCCATAGAAAGTCCTGAAGTGCTTAATATGTATAGTGGTAATATAACAACCGATGCTAATGGTAAGGCAATTGTAGCACTTCCAGACTATTTTGCAGCCATAAATAAAGATTTTCGTTACCAATTAACGGTTATTGGTACTTTTGCTCAGGCAATTGTTAGTGAAGAAATAAAGGGAAATAAGTTTGTGATAGAAACAAGTAAACCAAATGTAAAAGTAAGTTGGGAAGTAAAAGCAACTCGAAATGATGGCTATATGAAGTATGTCAATACAATGGCTGCTGAAGAAGAAAAACCTACTTATGCTAAAGGAAAATACTACACACCAGAGGCACATCAGAAACCAGTTTCGATGGGAGTTAATTATATTGAAAACGAAAAAACTAATATTAGTAATATTCGTAAAGCTGATGCTAAGCGAGTCGTTGAAGGCCCAAGTTCAATTGATGATATGCCAATACAAAAAGTATTACCTAAAAAAGTCGTTGAAGGTAAGCAATCAACCGATAATTGATATTAAAAAGGTACGAGTGGAGACTGCTTGCGATAAATTTGGTACAAGTTAGAGACTTGCACCAGCGGGGGATATGAGGGTTTATCCATACTTAAAGTATTTATCAATGACCAACTGTGATTTTTTGTTTACTCTTTGATGAGCCATCCTGCAAATGGTTTTACTGTGGCACAATTTGGACTACCATCTTTTCCTGTACCTGGCACATAAGTTTCTAAAACTGCATCAGGATTATTGTATAATTGTTCTACTTGCTCCCAAGTAATTCCAGTCAGAGGAACTTTGAGCCTTCTTGACCAAGCAGAATCGAATTGACCAACAAAAGCTCCAATACCGATGTAAACGAACTTATCACTTGAACCTTGAACAAAATCACCCGAAAGTTTCGGTGGTTGCTTTTTCTCGGCATCATCTTTTATTAAAACTGAAAACTCAAAAATCAAATCATTAGTAGTAGCACGCTGCTTTTGGATAATTGTGTAATTATTTCCAGAACCTTTTTGTAAGCCAAAATCAACTCCAATAGGTGGATTTATTAGATTAATCCGAAGATTCAAAGCTTTTTTCATTTCCTTAGTTAGTCATTTCACTAAAATATAAAAAACGCTCAAGAAATCAAAATCTCCTGAGCGTTTTCAATCTATCTTACAATATTTCTTACCTCAAACTCTGATTCAAAGCCTCCAAGGCATCAACACCTGGGCAAAGAAGGTCTTCTTTGAGGGTATTCAATGGAGTTTTGGTTGTTTGAAGTACATCGTGCAAAGCATTGGTATTTGGCTCTATATAAATCAATCCTGTCAAGATTTCGCCTTTTTCTTTTGAATTTTGAATGGCATTCATTGCCGAAAGTTTATCCTCTGGATTCCATCCTTGATGTAATTTTTGCAAGTGCAAAGCCGAACCATCGTGAAGCGTTACTTCCTTCGCATCATCATAACTTGCCGTAATTTCTTCCATTACTGGCACAAAATCTACGGTTGAAGTAGCTTCGATATGTTCACGCACATAATCATAAGATTTTGTAGAACCTACGTTATTATTGAAAGTTACGCAAGGAGAAATCACATCAATCAAAGCAAATCCTGGGTGAGAAATAGCGGCTTTGATGAGCGGAATCAACTGCGTTTTATCGCCCGAGAAACTACGAGCTACAAAAGTTGCTCCCAGTTCGAGTCCTAAACCTACTAAATCAATGGCATTGAACATATTGGTTGAGCCAGCTTTACTTTTCGAGCCATTATCTGCCGTGGCAGAATCTTGTCCTTTCGTAAGACCGTAGCAACCGTTATTCATTACGACATAAACCATGTTAAGGTTACGGCGAATGGCGTGGACAAACTGCCCCATACCAATAGAAGCAGAGTCACCATCACCCGAAACTCCGAAGTAAACCAAGTCACGGTTAGCCAAGTACGCACCAGTAGCTACCGAAGGCATACGTCCGTGTACGGAGTTAAAACCGTGCGAGTTTCCGAGGAAATAAGCTGGAGTTTTTGATGAACAACCAATGCCCGAAAGCTTGGCGATTCGGTGTGGCTCAACCGATAACTCAAAACAAGCTTGGGCGATTGCTCCACTGATAGAGTCGTGTCCGCAACCAGCACAAAGCGTTGATAAAGCTCCTTCGTAGTCTTTTTTAGTAAAATTTATTTTGTTTTTTGGCAAATCAGGATGCCTAAAGGTCGGACGAACGTATGTCATATTTTTAATTTACGATTTGTGAATTACGATTTACGAATGTTAGTTCGTTTATAGGTAATTCTTTATGTAAAATTTAGACGCTTTAATGAATGTTTGATAAACTGTTTTTAGATGCAATCCAAACCTAAGCAATAGCCAGATTCTTACTAATTTCTTTCACAATTTTATCAGCCGTAATTGGCATTCCATCATAATTTAAGATACGAATCAATTTCTTAGGATTGATTTCGAGTTCATTGATAAGTAACGAACGCATTTGGGCATCACGGTTTTGCTCAATAACAAAAACAACTTCGTGGTCTTCGATGAATTGTTCCACGTCTTTATTGAAAGGAAAAGCTTTGAGTTGCATCGCATCAAGAACAACATCTTGTTCACGCAATAAGTCGATTGCTTCTTCCGAAGAATAAGTAGAAGTTCCGAAGAAAATCACACCCAACGGACTCATATTTTTCTCTTGGTAGAAATGTGGTTTCGGCACAAGGTCTTTGGCTGTTTCCCATTTTTTCTCCAAACGCTGCATATTTCTTACATAAACAGCACTATCTTCGGTATAAACTGCGTATTCGTCACGAGAAGTACCACGAGTAAAATACGAACCTTTGGTTGGGTGCGTACCTGGGTAAGTTCGGTACGGAATACCGTCGCCATCAGAATCTAAGTAACGCCCGAAACGCCCCATATTTTCTAAATCTTCGGCAGTATAAACTTTGCCTCGGTCGTATTTACGTTCAGGATTCCACACGAAAGGCTCGCTCATGTGGTCGTTCATACCTAAATCTAAATCAGTCAAAACGATGATTGGTGTTTGTAGTCTTTCTGCTAAATCAAAGGCATCGGCTGTTAGCTCAAAGCAATCTTTTGGATTACTCGGGAAAAGCAAAACGTGTTTGGTATCGCCATGCGAAGCATAAGCTGAAATCGTAATATCTGATTGTTGTGTACGAGTTGGCATACCCGTTGAAGGGCCAGTACGTTGCACATCAATCAAAACTGCTGGAATTTCAGCAAAATAGCCTAAACCTAAAAATTCATTCATCAACGAAACACCTGGGCCAGAAGTGGCAGTAAAAGACCTCGCTCCGTTCCAGTTAGCACCGATAACCATACCGATGGCGGCCAGTTCATCTTCTGCCTGTACGATTGCGTAGTTTTTCTCGCCAGTTTCTTTATCCGTACGAAATTTCTTGGCGTATTTTTCAAACTTCTCAACAACCGAAGTTGATGGCGTAATTGGATACCAAGCTGCTACGGTTGCTCCTGCATAAACAGCACCGAGTCCGCACGCACCATTTCCATCAAACATGATTCGATTGCCTACTAAATCACGTCTTTCTACTCGAATATCAAGTGGATAACTGAAGTTTTCTTGCACATATTTTACGCCCAATTGCAAAGCTTGAACGTTGGCTGGAATGAGTTTTTCTTTACCTTTGAATTGTTCGGCTAAGAGTTGTTCCAAAACCGCAAACTCAATATCCAATAGAGCTGATAACGCTCCTACATATATGATATTTTTGAATAATTGGCGTTGGCGAGGGTCGGTGTATTGTTCCATACAAATACCCATCAACGGAATTCCGAGATAAGTAATGTCTTCACGAATATATTCTTTGTGTAGCGGCTTGGTGCTATCATACATAAAATATCCGCCCGAACGCACACTTTGTACATCTTTCAACATACTTTGTGGATTGACCGAAACCATCAAATCAATGCCTTCACGGCGGCCTAAATAGCCTTTTTCGCTTATCCTTACTTCATACCAAGTAGGTAAGCCTTGTATATTAGATGGAAAAATATTTTTTGGTGTAACAGGAATTCCCATTCTAAATATAGCTTTGGCAAACATGCCATTGGCACTGGCCGAACCAGTTCCGTTGACATTCGCAAAGCGTACTACAAAATCGTTGACTTTTGTCATATTAACATTCTCAAAAAAGAGGAAATTTCGTTTAATTTATTGCAAAGGAACAAGTCGGAGACTTGTTCTACATCAATGACTTCCGCACCCATGATGTGCTTTTGTTGTATTATAGAAAAACTTCTGCATATCCCAAGCTGAGGTAGGGCAACGCTCGGCACACAAACCACAGTGTAAACATACATCTTCGTCTTTTACCATCACTCGGCCTGTTGCAGCCAAAGTATTAGATACGAGAAGCGATTGGTCTAAGTGCAAAGATGGTGCTTTGAGACGTGTGCGAAGGTCTTCTTCGGTGCCATTGACCGTAAATGTAATACAGTCGGTTGGACAAATATCCATACAGGCGTCACACTCGATACAGCGGTTTTCGGTGAAAACAGTTTGTACATCGCAGTTTAAGCAACGTTGTGCTTCTTTGAAACCAACATTTTTATCGAAACCGAGCTCTACCTCTTTTTTGCGGTCGATAAGGGTTACTTTCTTTTCGGCTTGCGGCACTACATAACGGTCGTCATTAGCTACGATGCTATCATAACTCCACTCATGGATTCCCATTTTCTGAGAAACCAAGTTTGTCATAGGGTCAGGACGCACATCCAATGGTTTTCCTTGACAATATAAGTCGATAGAAACTGCGGCTGAATGGCCTTGTGCTACGGCCGTGATTACGTTTTTAGGGCCAAGGGCAGCATCTCCACCAAAGAAAACTTTTGGATTTGTTGATTGGAAAGTAGTGCTATCGACATTTGGCATATCCCATTTGTCGAATTCAATGCCTAAATCACGCTCAATCCAAGGGAAATAATTTTCTTGTCCGATTGCTACTAAGACATCGTCAGCTTCGATGAAAACGTGCGGTTCGCCCGTTGGAACGAGTGAACGTTTGCCTTTTTCATCATAAACTGCATGAACTTTCTCGAAAGTCATACCTTTTAGTTTGCCATTTTCTGAAACAAACGAAACAGGAACGTGATTATCAAGAATTGGAATATCTTCGTGTTGAGCATCTTCTTTTTCCCACGGAGAAGCTTTCATTTCAGAATATGGACTACGAACAACTACTTTTACGTCTTCTCCACCCAAACGGCGAGAAGTACGGCAACAGTCCATAGCAGTATTTCCACCACCTAAAACGATAACTTTTTTACCGATTGCTTTTGTATGTTCAAAAGCCACACTTGCCAGCCATTCGATACCAACGTGGATATTTGCTCCGCCTTCGGCACGACCTGGGAGATTTGTTAAATCACGCCCACGAGGAGCTCCCGTTCCGATGAAAACTGCATCATAACCATCATTTAAGACACTTTTTAGACTCGAAACGTAGGTTTTGAAGTGTTGGTGAATGCCCAAATTGAGGATGTTGTTTACTTCCTCATCTAAAACTGATTCGGGCAAACGGAAAGATGGAATTTGACTACGCATCATGCCACCGCCTTTGATTTGCTCGTCAAAAACGTGAATTTCGTAGCCCAAAGGAGCTAAGTCACGAGCAACGGTGAGTGAGGCAGGGCCAGCACCAATCAATGCAATGCGTTTTCCATTTCCTTTTGAAGGAATCTTAGGAAGCAAATGAGTAATATCGCCTTTGTTATCAGCAGCTACACGCTTCAAACGACAAATAGCAACAGGTTCTTCATCAACTCTACCACGACGACACGCTGGTTCGCAAGGTCTATCACAAGTACGGCCTAATACGCCAGGGAAAACATTTGATTCCCAATTGACCATATAAGCCTCGGTGTATTTTTCGGCAGCAATGAGTCTGATGTACTCAGGTACAGGTGTATGAGCTGGGCAAGCATACTGACAATCTACGACCTTATGGTAATACTCTGGGTCGTGTACATTTGTTGGTTCCAATGGTTGAATAGTTTTAAATTGAAATCGGTAGGTAAAACTACTTAATTTTAAAAAGTATTGCCAAATATTATTTTGTTAAATATTGAAAATGGCAATTATTATATAGTTTTTTGTTAATTTAATACAAGTTTTACATCTGCTTCAACTCGCTTACCAACTTTGCCAAAACGCCTTTGGCATCACCAAAAAGCATACTTGTTTTTGGTTGGTAGAAAAGAAGGTTGTCTATGCCTGCGTAACCTGCATTCATGCTTCGCTTATTGACAATGATATTTGTTGCATTTTCAACATCCAAAATTGGCATTCCGAAAATTGGCGATGAAGGGTCAGTTTTAGCAGCTGGATTTACCACATCGTTTGCTCCTACCACCAAAACCACATCGGTTGTGGCAAATTGTGGGTTAATATCTTCCATTTCCACCAATTTATCGTATGATACATTACTTTCGGCCAAAAGTACATTCATGTGGCCAGGCATACGTCCAGCTACTGGATGAATGGCATATACTACTTCCACGCCACGCTCTTCGAGTAATAATTCTAATTCGTGAATGACGTGTTGGGCTTGTGCAACCGCTAAGCCGTAGCCAGGTACGATTACTACTTTCTTGGCATAATTCATCAATATGGCGGTATCTGAAATAGAAATATCTTTGATGCTTCCATTTACTTCTGCACCCGAACCAGCGGAAGCTCCGCCACCAAATGCTCCGAAGATTACATTGCTCAATGGGCGATTCATGGCTTTGCACATCGCTAAAGTCAAGATTGTTCCTGCCGAGCCTACCAAAATTCCACCTGTGAGCATTACTTGATTTTGGTAGAGAAACCCACCAAAAGCAGCCGCCAAACCCGTGAATGAATTGAGTAACGAAATAACTACGGGCATATCTGCCCCACCAATCGGAATCACGAATAGAACGCCATAAACCAAAGCAAAAACGAATAATAAAACTACTAAAAACAGATGCTCAGGTTGTGCGTAAACAATGTACGCTCCGAATAAGATGAGAGCGATCATCACAACCGTATTCAGAATATTATACGAAGGAATTCTAATTGGTTTTTTCATGGTTTCGTTGAGTTTCAAGAAAGCAATAACGCTTCCGCTGAACGAAACCGAACCAATGATGAGTCCTGCAATAATTGTGGCTAATGCACCAGTTTTGCCCAGATTATGCTCATATTCCATTAAACCGATGATGGCGGCACAAGCTCCACCCATTCCGTTGAAGAGGGAAACGAGTTCGGGCATTTTGGTCATTTGAACTTTGCTTGCTGTCAGCCAACCTGCCACTGTTCCGACTCCGATTGCGGCTAAAATCAAAATGATTTTGATTGGTTCACGAGTAGTATAACCGTCGGCATGATTGTATAAGAAAATAGTGCCGACAATTGCCAATGCCATACCAAAAGCCGCATAAAGATTGCCTTTTCGAGCAGTATCTGGGTGACTGAGCATCTTTAAACCAATCACGAAAGTTACCGAAGCAACTAAATAAATAATGTCAAGAATATATTTTATTTCCATGAGGCTTTTGTCGAAAATTTAACTCTGGCAGGGTTTAAAACCCTGCCAGAGTTTGAACATTATTTTTTCTTTTTAAACATTTCTAACATTCTATCAGTAACCGCAAAGCCACCGACTACATTGAGGGTGCCGAATACGACCGCTACAAAACCAAGTGCCAAAGCCAATATATTTTCGGCAGGAGTATTGAGCATTACAATTATTGCCCCAACAATCACGACTCCATGAATGGCATTTGCACCACTCATTAAAGGCGTGTGAAGTACAGCAGGTACTTTTCCGATAACCTCAACGCCTACAAAAACAGATAATATAATAATGTATATCATCTGAATATTTTCGCCAAGAAAAGTGAGTATTTGATTCATTATATTTTTGAAAGTTTATTTTGTGAGCGAAGGGTGAACAATACTTCCATTATGAACAATCAATGAGCCCTTCGTGATTTCTTCTTCCATTTCCCATTTGAAGCCATCTTTAGTGGCGAGGTGTAGCAAGAAAGTAGCAATATTTTTGGCGTAAAGTTCGCTGGCATTGAGTGGTAGTGTTGAAGGAATATTTGCCTCACCCACAATAGTTACACCGTGTTTTTCGACAGTTTTGGCAAATTCACTGCAAGCACAGTTTCCGCCTTGTTCCACCGCCATATCGACTATCACTGAGCCAAATTTCATGTTTTTTACTACTTCTTCTGGAATTAACATCGGAGCTTTTTTGCCAGGAATTAATGCAGTTGTAATCACCAAA
Source organism: Emticicia sp. W12TSBA100-4 (assembly GCF_040253585.1). NCBI lineage: Bacteria > Pseudomonadati > Bacteroidota > Cytophagia > Cytophagales > Leadbetterellaceae > Emticicia > Emticicia sp. W12TSBA100-4. The sequence continues at coordinate 287,608 of NZ_JBELAU010000010.1, read as the reverse complement.
TCAGCTTCGCAGATATGTTTTGAGATAACTTCCTGTTGTCTTTTTAAGAAATCTTCTGAAACACCTTTTACATAGCCACCTTCGATTTTAATAGAATCATCGCCTTTTACTTCAATAAATTTTCCACCAAGAGATTCTACTTGCTCTTTTGTTTCGGGGCGAATATCGCTCACTTCAACTACCGCACCGAGACGTTTGGCGGTAGCAATTGCTTGCAATCCAGCCACACCCGCACCCATGATTACAACTTTGGCGGGTTTGATTGTGCCTGCGGCTGTCATGAGTAGAGGGAAGATTTTACCCAAATGATACGCACCAATGATGACCGATTTATAGCCAGCTAAGTTGGCTTGCGAACTCAACGCATCCATTTTTTGAGCTCGTGAAATACGAGGAATGGCATCGACCGAAAATGCCGAAATTCCTTGCTTGGCAGCGGCTTCAACCATTTCTGGATTGGTGGCAGCATACATGAAAGAAATGGCCACCGCTCCTTTTTTCATAGAAGCGATTTCGTCGGTGCTGAGAGGATTTACTTTCAAAACTACATCGGCAACAGCGAGCAATGCAGATTTATCGTTTTGAATAGATACTCCGACTGCTGTATAGGCTGTATCATCAAAGAAAGATGTTTTTCCTGCGTCGTGTTCGAGGTGGCATTCAAATCCTGCTTGGATTAATTGTTTGCAGACTTCTGGCGTGAGAGCTACTCGGCGTTCAAATGGTTTGGTTTCCCTAATTACGGCTAATTTCACAGTACAATCGTTCGGATTATGTTCGTGAAGCAATGTAAAAATTATTCAATTATATATCAAAATATTTATAAAATATTTTTGAAATTATTTCTTTTTTTACCGTTTAGTAAACTTTGACCATGAAAACAACCGATAATTTGTCAACCGAAAAACGTGTTTTTATATTTGTTACAGATCTGCTGTTTAAGTGTATCAAACTTTTCTACTTCTCTGATAAGTTGATACACCCATCGAAAAAAACATATCCTATTTATCTCCTATATTTATGAAAAAGTATTGCATTTTGAGCATTTTGTGCTTTAGTTTCTTTACTATTGTTGCACAAACATTGCCGAATCCGATAATGTTCTGCACGCAAGTTCCTCAACCTAATGGTTTTGGTGCTGCATTTGAAACCTTCGGAAATCATCAAGCAAGCACTTATGCCGCTCCACGTGGAGGTGATTTATATATTCGATATACCGATGGTTTGTTGAAAAATCTTACGCAAGCAGCTGGTTATGGACAAACAGGTATGCAAGGTGCAAATGCCATTGCGGTACGTGACCCTTCGGTGCATTGGAGTGGAACGAAGGCTGTTTTTAGCATGGCAATTGGCTCGGCTACGCAACGTTATCAAGTGCAAAATTATGTTTGGAAGATTTACGAAATCACGGGTTTAGGTAAGACCGATACGCCAGTAATTACGCTGGTGCCGAATCAGCCAGTTGGTTACAATAATATTCAGCCGATTTATGGCACAGACGACCGCATTATTTTTACTTCTGATATGCCTCGTGGTGGAGTTGCTCATTTGTATCCACAACATGATGAGTACGAGTCTTCACCGATAGTTTCGGGAATTTGGAAAACTGACCCCAAGGCTTGCTCGATAGCCAGTGGACTTGAAATGCTTACTCATTCACCGTCGGGAGACTTTACGCCAAGCATCGACCAAGCAGGAAGATTGATTTTTACAAGATGGGACCACCTCCAACGTGACCAACAAGCTGATGCTGATGTTTATAACATTCTGAATAATACTGGCAATTATCTGTATGGTACTTTCAATTATGCCGATGAAACTGCCAATGCCACAAAATCGGGTATTTTGCCTGATGCTGAGATTTTTCCAGAACCTCGAAATGGCCGAACCGACTTGTTTGCTTTACCCGAATGGGTAAATACGAATCCTCAGACTTTTAATATTTTCAATCCATGGATGATGAATGAAGATGGAACGGAAATGGAAATGCTCAACCACGTCGGAAGGCATGAAATGGGAAATTACATTTTGAATAATTTCACGAATGACAATAATCTTACAGATTTTTATACACCTATAAGTCCGACACCAATTCGGGCGATGTTTCATATTCAAGAATCGCCTGTTACGGCGGGACTATATTATGGCATCGAAGCACCCGAATTTGGTACGCATGGCTCAGGAATGGTTGTTACTGTCAATGCTCCGCCAGGAACACATCCCGAACAAATTACTTTTACATACAAAACTCATCCCGAAACACGCTCGACCGATGATACGCCAAGTGTAAATCATTCGGGTTTATATCGAAATCCGATGCCATTGTCTGATGGACAAGTTTTGGTGACTCATTCACATTCAACACAACAAGATGCAAATATTGGCACTTCGACTGCTCCACAAAGTAAGTATGATTTCAGAATCAGATTATTGGAGTCGGCAGGAAATGGCTATTTGAAAGGAAACACGGCCATTACGGGTGCAGGTATTACGAAAAATGTCTCGTGGTGGAGTCCTGATGAAATGTATAGTTATAATGGTGTACTTTGGGAATTGTATCCAGTTGAAGTAAAAGCTCGACTAATTCCGACGACCACAACCAATAATTTAGAAACAGTTGCACCGTCTGAACAAGCACTTTTTACGGCTGCTGGCGTAAATTTACATGATTTTAAGAAGTTTCTTCGCCGAAATAAATTATCAGTTTTGGCGATTAGAGACGTAACAAGCCGAGACGATGCCGACCAACAACAACCTTTTAATCTGAAAGTTTCGGGTTCGGCTCACCAAACAATCAACCCCAGCAAACCGACCAATATTTATGAAGTAAAACACGTACAATTTTTACAGAATGATTTGGTGCGTGGAATTGGAGGTATAAATACACCAAAAGCTGGTAGAAGAGGTATCGCAAAATTTTTACATGACCCAACTGCGATGCCGTATAATCCGCCAACGACTGGCTCGCAGGGAAGTGCCAACATTCACCCTGATGGCTCAGCGGCAATGATTGTTCCAGCCGAACGTGCCTTGACTTGGCAGTTGACCGATGCCAATAATAAAGGAATCGTGCGTGAACGTTTATGGCTAAGCACAAGGTCGGGCGAGGTGCGTACTTGTACTTCATGTCATGGCGAAAGTACGCTTAATCAAGCAGGAAATACCTCGCCAACAAATGCTCCTCAAGCATTGACAACCTTGTTAAATCACGTAAAAACGATTGATAGTGATAATGATGGCATAAAAGATATTTATGATGCTTTTCCAAATGACCCTACCAAGAATATTGCTGAAGCAGTAAACGAAAAATTTGTAGCAAATTTGGCAAATTGGATAAATCAAAACCTTGATAATGACGCAGTTACGTGGACAACCGAAAGCAATAATTGCCACTCAAATGCAGCCGTAATAAATAATCGTGCCGCAGATAATACTGGAAAAATTGATAGATTAAGGCGATTTGTTGACCTTTCAAATATGGATGCAGCACAACTTTCGTTCGATGTGGCGTATGCCCGATATGATGCTACAAAATTTGATAGGCTGAAAGTTTATGCCGTAAAATGTGATGGTACGCAACAATTAATTTATGATAAAGCGGGCAGCACTTTGGCAACCGCTCCTGACCAAACTACGCTTTTTACGCCCACAAATTGCAACCAATGGCGAAGCGAAACAATTAATCTTTCGGCTTATGCTGGAAAAACTATCGAATTGATTTTTGAAGATGTGGGCGGATGGGGAAATCGGCTATTTTTAGATAATATTCTGATTCAAGAATTGGGAACTCCATGCCCCAATACCCAGAGCTTTTCGGGAATTCTGACCGCAGGAAAATATGATGCAGCATCCACAATTATTACTCAAAATGGTATGCCAACCAGAGTTTTAGCAGGAACGAATGTAACTTTTAACGGTGGAAATTCCATTACGCTCCAAGCGGGCTTTGAGGCTCAAAGTGGTAGTATTTTTAGGGCGTATATTGGTGGTTGTGGGTATTGAAACGAATTGTGAATTTGTCAAAACGTAGAGACAGGGCATGCCCTGTCTCTACCATAATATTGATTTTACCCAATTATATAAAATTAAAAAGACTCAGGTTCATAATCAATCGGTAGGAATTCGCCCATTTTTTCGATTCCCCAACGGCCTTCAAACAAAACAGCTAAAGGATTGACCAAATGCCCTGTTGATTCAATCAAAGTTTTGGGTTCTAAAAGCGTCAGAATTGAAACTTGTGGAGCGTCTTTTTTTCCTAAATCGGCAAATTGTGGTTCTTCAAATTCTCGTTCATAAAATACATAGAGATAATTTTCAAAATTCAGTAGGGAAAGATTTTCTCTAACCTCAAAAACACAATTTTCGTCCAATGGCAGTTTGTGCAAATACTGGACATAAGGCGAGCGTTTAGGGTTTGGAACTTTATGCAACCAAATATTTTTACTCAAAATAATATCAGTCGAATCGACTTCTTTTTTTGCTTTTGCGGCGTGCTGAATAATATTACCCAGACTGTCTTTGATTTCGGGAAAAAGAGGTACTAAGAAAAAACGTTTTTCTTCTCGAATCATCGTATAAACTTTATAGCCAGCATTTGCCCAATCGTGGTTAATGGTTGATTTCAAGAAATGCTGAGGCGAACCGAAGTAAGCTTTTTCTCGATTTTCGTGCCATTTTTGCTGTTTTCTTTCGTTTTTGGTAGTCATTTCCTGAAAAAATGGGAAACCATAATAGGTTACGTAGCTTTGAGAGAAACTGTATTTAAACTCTTCTAAATCATATTTTATCGTATAACCCAATGCTTTGTTTTCTATCTCCAAAGGCTCATCGGCATTGATGGTCAATTCAGATTCATCATCGCTTAATGAAAACCAAAGTGCTTTCGGATTTTTCAAAACACAATCTTCCGAAAAAGCAGTTCTGCCTAAAAAATGCTCTTTGAAAAGTGGATAATACCTCTCAAAACCATTTCTTAGTCTTTTCACGGTTACACCTTGCAAAGCAATGGCATCGGGCGAAAGCATAATCAGTAAAGGTTTTCGGAGTGTATCGGCTTTTATTTTGATAGAAATGGTTTCGTAGCCAATAAAACTCACCACCAAATCAAGAACACCCGCAGGTACATTGGTTAGTTTAAATCGACCTTTATCGTCAGCTTGTTGGCCTTTGGTTGAGTTGCTAATAAATACATTGGCAAATGATAGCGGTTTTTTGTCTTCTCCACTAATCACTCGGCCTTCAATGTTTCTTTGACAAAAACTAAGTGTAGGGATACACACAAAAAGGCAATATAAAACGATACTTCGGAAACGCATTGAGCAATAAAATATAATAAGGATACAAATTAATCATTAATAAATGATATTTCTACAAGAACGAGATTAAAATTATGCAGAAGTTTTGATGCATTCTTTTTTGAAATGGCAAAAACTTTTCTCAATTTTGGACATTAACCAATCAATCATGGAAGAGCAAAAGAAAATAACAAAGCATTATAAAAACGATGACATTACGGTTGTTTGGCAGCCACATATCTGTATTCACTCTGCTATTTGTTTCAGAGGTTTATCAAATGTCTTTAATCCACAAAAACGCCCTTGGATAACCTTAGAAGGCGCTGAAAGTGAGGCTATTATGAAGCAAATTGATGATTGTCCATCAGGAGCATTGACATATATCAAACACGCAGAAGAACCACAGAATTTGGACGTAGAAACCATCGTTGAACCGCTTCAAAATGGGCCTTTGCTGGTTTATGGAAATATCTCAATCAAAGACGCCGAAGGAAATCTGACCAAAAAATACAAAACAACGGCACTTTGCCGTTGTGGAGCATCAAGTAATAAACCTTATTGCGATGGCTCGCACGTGAAGGTTGGATTTGAAGGATGAACTTTTTAAGTAACGGATTAAACAACAGTCATAGAAAAGAAAATTCAATTTCAGAAGCAACAAAAGCGTAGGAAATAAATTCCTACGCTTTTGTTGCTTCTGTGAACTATTTATGCTAAACTGTTCATGCTTCCTAATATGTCAATGTTTCGAGACGGAGGTATATATGTAATTAATTTGTAACTCATTCATAATTTTTATCTTATCGCCAGCGGTAAATCTATGAAGAAAGTTGTTCCTCGGTCGGTTTCAGTTTCAAACCAAATATTTCCACCTGCGTGCTCTACGCCCCTACGAGCCATTGCCAAGCCAAGTCCCGAACCTCCAACTTTGGTCGTAAAATTTGGAATAAATACTCGCTGACGAATATTTTCTGGAATACCCGAACCATTATCTTGAATTTCGATGATAGCAATATTATCATCTTCATTTCTATAAAGCCGAAGATTAATGATGGCACGCTTTTCTTTCGGAACAGACTGTATTCCATTGATAATCAGGTTCGTAATTACCCGACTCATAAATTGGCGGTCGCCCACCACCCATGCTTCTTTTTCTTTGATATAAGCATTGAGCGAAATTCTTTCATCTTCTGCATATAAATCAGCCGATTTCTGAATCAACGGCACGAGGTCGAAAACTTCATTCCGTGGCACAGGCATTTTGGCAAATTCAGAGAATGAATTGGCAATTTCGCTGATATTATCAATCTGCTCGGTAAGAGAGTTTAAGGCACGTGCAATACGTTCTTTTGTTTTCGGATTATCGACCACAATCGTTCGTTGTAATTGCTGAATTGAGAGCTTCATTGGTGTCAACGGATTCTTGATTTCGTGAGCCACTTGCTTGGCCATTTCTCGCCATGCGGTTTGCTTTTCACTCATCGACAACGCAACTTTACTTTCTTCGAGCTTTTTCAACATCTTATTGTATTCACGCATCAAAATACCAATTTCATCGTCCGAATTCCACTCCACTCGGTCGTTCAATTTATCCAAATTCGTTTTCTTCAACTTCTGAGCCACCATACGTAGCGGATTAGTCAGAATATTAGATGCGAAATACGATAAAATCAATAAAATCAAGAATAACCAAGCGAAAACGCTCAAAATCGAAGCCACAACATCGGTTACTTGACGGTCAAGTGTTGGTTTAGCATCAAAAAACGGAATCCCGATTACTCCAATTGGTTTGCTATCATGTCCTTTGATGCTCATATAAGCGGTTTTATAATTCAAACTTCCAAGCGATTCTGGCAATAAGGCCTCATTTTCCTTCTCTTCGATAATTCGACGGTAAGCCTCAGGATTAATAAAAGACGAGAGTAAACCGTATTCATAAACCAACGGCCGAGTTGTTAAATCTAATTTTCCGTTAAGTCCATAAAAGTTAATATCAAGTTTTGTATCACGTGCTAAATCATTGATTTCCTGCTCCAGAAAAGCCCTGCTCATACGTTTTTGAATAAAACTTTCGAGTTGGAGCTGAACCGTAGATGTAATATTTTTGGTATTATCAAGATAGCTTTTTTCTTGATTACTGATAAAAGTAGAGTCGATAACGCTCAAAGTAATAATAATAACCAACAACAACGGCAGCAAAAATGCCGCATTAATATAAAGCTGTATTTTAGTGGCAAAATTGACGTTAAGGTTCTTCAAACCGTAGCGAATCGCATACAAAACCATTACGATAATTATGAAAAGTACTGAAAGCAAAAACAAAAACGAAAAATTAGAAAATAGATTTCGCCATGCTTGGTATTTAGCAGAAATCACTATTTTGCGTCCGTTTTGACCAATTTTACCGACATGTTTGAAATCGTTTAGCTCAATTCCTTTTTCATAAAGTGTCGAATCTGATAAAATACTTGTCGGTAATTTTCTTATATAATTATAGCTTCCCGAACTGAATATCAAGTGATTAGCTTTATCGAAAATTGCGTAACTATAGTTTTTTGTATCAGGCGTTTGTGTAAATTTTTTATCGAGCAATAGTTCTGGATAAACACTTTGAGCAAATTCATCACGGAGTTTCAAATCAAGTACTACGTAACCCACTAAGCTTGAATTTTCTTGAATCGGAATAAAAGTCAGGTATTGTTTGATAAAATTATTGCCAACATCATTGATAAAAAATACTGATGGATTGGCGGTCTTATACGAAGCTTGCTTGAAGGTTTCTTCATAAAAAGAAAGGTTTTTTGAGCCTTCCGAAATATCAAGCGAGTTTCCGTCGCTGTCAAAAGCCAAAACTTCTGTATCATAACGGTCGAAATACAGATCCAAATGCTTACTCTTGACCAACTGTTGGGTTTGCTCACGGGCGAGCGTTTGGCGGGTAATCGCCTGCCGAATCGCAGTATCTTGTTCTATGGTTTGAATCACTCTTGTGAGTAATCCTTCGCCCAATAAATCGTTTTCAGCTAAATATTTTTGCCCAAAATTCTGCTTATCAAAATAATCTTTTTTCTGCTCTTCAGAACGAATCACATACATCGCAATCAAAGCAAAAACAAACGCCCCCGTAAAGAAATAAATCGTGGTTTTATACTTAAAACTATACAAAAAACGTGGGTATTTGTAGAGATAAACCAACAAAAAGTACACGCCAGTCAGCACATAAATCCATCTGAATTGGTCTAAAACCGTGATAACAACTAAACCAATTACCAAACCTAATAACCATTTAGCAATAGCATTTTTTGTGTTTTTATTTATTCGCAGAAACAAGCTACTGAGTAAGTGAATAACCAAAAAGAAAATCACCGATAAAAGCAAGTAGAACGATAAAGTGGCAATTTTTAGGGCAGAAAACGAAATACTAAGTGAAAGATCAAGACTAAACTGCGATTTTTCGTAAATATTACAAAGGTTTCGATAACAAATAAACGTGAATAAAATAGCAATCACAACTAATGTAATCGACAGGATATTTTGAACTACTTTCGGAGCTTTGAATAATTTATAATAAAGTGTTGAGCGATAAAAACTCTGCACCAAGTAAACTACCAATATAAAAATAACGATGGCATTGAGCAATACATCGCCCAACGATGGAGCTAACTCATTGACAGTAAGAAACTTAGGATTAAATAAACTCGACTCATAAAAAATAAACGGAATACTATTAGCGAGCATCACCAAACGCACAAAAAACAAATAGAACATCAATAAAATAAATGCTCGACCAAATTGGTGTTTTTGGCGTAATCGAGAAATCCAGATAATGATATAAACGCCAAAAAGCAAGATACTGATAGCCAACAAAAAAAGCGTATTGGTTGGAATATTTGGCGAATTGATTTTTTCGATTTGAGGCGGAACAACAGTAAACAAAAACTTATCATTTTCGTCGTTGATATTGTAAAGACTTTTGCTACTTGGCGTATTCGTAATTTCTTTGGGTTCGGTAATGAAAACCTCGTGGTTATAACCATTTCTGAGATAATCATTTTCATTTCTAAACTTTCGATAAAGATTTATCAACGAAAAAATCTCAACTTTCGCTCCTTTATAACTCAAGGCGATCGAATTGGTAATATACTTACCATTATCTGCACTTAATAAACTGGCTTGTTCTCCTTTATAAAGTTGCTGATAATCAGGCACATAACGATGGTCAGACCAATAAACTAATTGACCATTACGGAAAACGTAGTATGGATAAAGCGTAGGTGTTTCAAAGTTCAAAAAAGTATTTCCCGAGGATTTTTGGTATTGCGTAGCCACATTAACCAATTCATTTTTCGAGACCAATATTTTTGACTTTACTCTACTTCTAATCGAATATATATAATGTTGTTCGGAAGCCCCAGGTGCATCTTTCTCAAAAATGAAAAAGTTTAATGCCGCAACTCCAAACAAAACTACCGAAAGAATTAGAAAAATATGTTTTTTAAGAAACTCCAATGCTTTTTTCTGATAAGATATTACCATACCTATTCATCGAAAACCATGCCAAAGACCATTTATATTCAGCAATTAAAAGTCTTCAACTTTCAATCGGTAGCATTTGATTTTTAATCAGCCCCTTACAGACCGACTTTTATTTCGTTATGTCTTTCTCAATCGTAAAACCCATTCCCGATTCAGTTTCGGCGTAGTCAATCCTTACGCCTATCAAATACATCAAATGACGCTTATCTATCAGTACCTTAACGCCTTCCACTTCGTAAAGTTCATCGTTTTCGGCGGCTTTATCAAGCCCTAAAAGATACGTTGCCGAGCAAGCTCCGCCCTTCAAACCAACTCTCAATGCATAGCCTTCGGGAATTTGTGAAGAATTGAGACTTTTTAATATTTCTGTTCGTGCTATTTCTGAAAAAGTTACCATGCTGCAAATATAGACACGATTTAAGAGATTTTAAGATTACAAGATTATTTTGAAGCAAAGGCTTCTTTGAAAAATACCAAATAAACATTTTGAAGCCGCAATCACTTACCTTACTTTTGTAACGAATAACACAAATAATAATGCAATCTCTTGTAGAATTACTCAAAATATTAATTCCAGCCGCCGCTGTTTTATATGGAATGTTTCTCACGATTCAGACTTTCCTGCAAAAACAATTTGAGCAGAAAGAACTTGACACCAAGGCCAAAACGATCGAAATCACTATGCCCATTCGCCTACAAGCCTATGAACGTATGACACTTTTTTTGGAACGAATCACACCTGCTAACTTACTTATCAGACTTGGCAGCCCCGACATGCAAGCCATTGACTATCAGCGAGTTTTATTGCAAGAAATCCGTGAAGAGTTTAATCATAACCTTGCTCAACAGGTGTATATTTCGCACGAAACTTGGGAGAAAATCCGCACTGCCATGAATGATGTCGTGGCTTTGATAAATACGTCAGCATCTGAAATTTCGCCCGATTCAACTTCAATCAATCTTTCTAAAAAAATCTTTGAAAAAGTAATCAACGAAAATCAACAGCCAACCGCTGAAGCCTTAAAAATACTAAAAGAAGAAGCTCAAAAACTATTTTCATGATAGTTATTCGATATCACCCAACGTTTTATGAACCCGTTTTTTGCGGGTTTTCGATTGATAATTTTCAGATAAAACGCTGATATTACCATCAACTTCGAGCATGGCCAAGTTTACTTTTTCTATAGTGTCAACTCCGTGTTCTCGCACAGCGGCTTGTAATTCTTGTACTGTAAAACCTGCTTGTTCAACATTTTGCTTCTGAATTTTTCCTTCGTAAATTAGCATTATGGGTTCTCCTTCAATAAACTTTTCAATTGGTTTAAACTTAAAAATAAGTTTTTTCAGTACATAGTTTATCACAAAAAGCGTACTTGCCGCCACTATCCCGCCTAAAAGTGAAGTATTTGGCCCCACCATTGCATTCTGTACAGCATTGCTAATGAGCAAGATAAAAACCAAATCAACTACCGAAAGCTGCGAAAGTTCTTTCTTCCCAAATAGCTTAATTGCCACTACAATAAAAACATAAACCGCCCCTGCTCGCAGCATTAAGTCAAGATATTCCGTCATTCTATAAAATTGTTTCTTTGTTTCCCAAATATAAACTATCTTGGGCATAAATCAAGAAATACTCACAGACATACCTATTGGTCATTCGGGCTTTTTTGATTAATATTGGTAGTTATTTTACTGAAACGCAACCATTTAGCTAAAACCTACGTAGATACTTCATGGCGAACAATCTGCCAAACGAAAGCCCCGAAGAATTACTCCAAAAGAGTGTGAGAGGTGACCGCAAGAGTCAAGAAAAACTCTATCGGCAGTTCTATGGGTTTGCTATGGGCGTATGTATGCGTTATACGCAGAGCCGTGATGAAGCTCTGGAAATCGTCAATGATAGCTTTTTGAAGGTTTTTACAAAAGGCGACTTGTACGATTCAAAGTATCCGTTTAAGGCGTGGTTCAGACGAATTATTGTCAACACCGCTCTTGATTTTTATAGGAGTCAACAAAAACATTATTTCCACGAAAACATTGAAGAAGCATACGAAGTTTCTTCCAATGATAGCAGCCCCCTAAGCCAACTCAATCACGAAGAAATCATCATGCTTATCCAGCGACTTCCGTCTGGGTATAGAATGGTATTTAATCTTTTTGTGATTGACGGTTTTTCGCATGAGGAAATAAGTAATCAACTCGAAATTTCTGTTGGAACTTCAAAATCAAACCTTTCGAGGGCCAGAGAAGCTCTTAGAAAAATGATTTTGAAAGAAGAAAGTGCTTTACCAAGCTCTGACTTCAAAGAAAATTAACCACTTTTTTAAATGAATATAAACAAACATGAGATGTCAGACGACGAGTTAGACCGTCTTTTCAGCGAATCGGCCGAAAAGATGGAATTTGACTTTGACCCTGACTCATGGGCAAAAATGAGCCAAAAACTTGATGCAGCAGCACCGCCACCATCAAGTAGCCAAGGTATGACTCCTTGGCTCAAGCGAAGTTTATTGCTTTTGATTGGTTTGTTAGCTTTTGTTGGAGGATATTTTATATTGAAACCTTCAGCAAGCCAATCGAAAGAAGCGATGGTTGATTTAACCAAAAAGGCTGAAAGTGAGCAAACAAGAATTAATTCAAAAAAATATGTAGAAACATCTAAAGTAGGTACAGATAATATAAAAACCGAAGACAAAATAACAGAAGTAACCAAAAACAGCGAATCGAATAAAGTAAATATTACGACCAAAGAATCAGACGTTTCAAATGAAAAAAATGAAAACTCTGGAATAAAAAAGTCAACTGAAGCCAATAAATCTATTGAAAAAGAAAAAGTAGTACTTTCAAACAAAGCGATCGAAAAGTCTTTAAAATCAGGCAAAAGCAAAGATTTTTCAGGAAAAAACACTGAAATCTACCACAATAGCGAAGACCAAATATTAGTAAAAAAAGCAAATAAGCGTAGAATAAATGCTAACTTATCAGAATCATCAGTTGAAGTAAACTCGAATAATAGTTTAGTTGAGATAAAGGAGTTTTCAACAAGAAACACTTCTTCAAAGTCAAAGAAGAAAATTAATAATTCTCAGACTTTCATCAATGCTGACATTAATACTAATGTTACGAGTTTGGATAATTATCCTCAAATAAGCAATTCAATTGCAAGCAATGCAACCATTGAAGAAAATCGCTTAACGCTGAATAACCTTGGTTTACTTTCACCAAAAGGTTCATTCATCAAATTGAGCATTAATTTACCTGTTATTGCATTTGAAAACCCCAAAACAGAAACACCTGTTGTTCCGAAAAGTTCGCCTCAATCATTCAAAAAAGGCTTGTACTTCAGATTTGGTCTTTCGCCAGATATAAGTTTAATTACTACAGACGAACTCACCAAATTTGGTAGTAATTTGGCTTTTCTTTTAGAATATCGTTTCAATAGTCGCCTAAGCATTCAAGGTGGGGTGCTTCGCTCAATGAAGTATTATGATGCCTACCCAGAATCTTACGAATGGCCTTACAATTGGCCTTCTCCGCCAAAACTCATTGATATTAATGCCACATGCAAAATGCTTGATATTCCGCTAAATATCAGATACGACATTAGTCAGAAGAAATTCTCACGCATCTTTGTGAGTGCAGGAGTAACCAGCTACGTCATGCTCAACGAAAAATATGTTTACAACTACGAAAACCCAGCCGACCCAAAAATCAAATGGAAATCATGGGAAGGAAAAACTGGACCATATTATTTAGGCGTAGTAAATTTTTCGATGGGTTACGAATACCAGCTATTCCGTAAGTTGAGCGTGCAGGCCGAACCTTTCTTTAAATTGCCTATTGCACACGTAGGTTTCGGTCAAGTTAATCTTTCAACACTTGGGCTGTTAGTTTCGGCCAAATACCCAATTTCGATTCGCAAATAATTTTTGATTTTTCGGTATAATTTTTGCAATTTAGTATCAGAATAATAAACTTTTGAGCGAAAACGTTTTATCATAAAAATCACAGCAATGAAGAAGATATATCTTTTTATAGCATTAATCGGCTTATCAGGCAACATATTTGGTCAGCAAAAAACACCAGTCAAGAAAAAAGAAGTTGAGTGGCTCACGATTCAGGAAGCCTACGCTCGCACCCAAAAAGAGCCTCGCAAAACCATCATTGATGTTTATACGGCTTGGTGCGGTTGGTGTAAGGTAATGGATCGAGAAACTTACACAAACCCCGAAGTGATTGATTATTTGAACAAAAACTTCTACATGGTGAAACTCGATGCAGAATCGAAGCAAGACATCATCGTTGGTAATACAAAGTATGTTTTTGACGCCAACAGCGGAGCAAATCAAGCAGCTATTGCACTTTTACAAGGAAAAATGAGTTATCCAACAACTGTTTTTTTGGATGCTCAATATAACATGATACAGCCTTTACCTGGCTACTTAAATGCGAAGGCATTTCACGAAATCGTAACGTATCTGGGCGGAGATTATAATAAAAAAGAGCCTTTCGAGCAGTATAAAATCGGTACTTATAAAGAAGTATTCAAAAACGCACTTCCAAAACTTTGATTAGTTATCTACAAAAAAATTAGCCCAATTTTCTCAGCAAAAATTGGGCTTTTTTACTTTTCATGGCCTTTGTTATATGTTTGGATGTGGCAGCGGAAAATCGTTATTATTCTTAGTTTCACAGCTGAATTTTACATCAGCAAGAGTTATTTTAGGTTCATCAGAGACTTTGCAAAAGTTGGATTTAGCTGTATTTCATGGCTTAACAAAGCATATTGCAAATATAGAGCCTAACACTTTCCGATGATAGCGTAAAAATACGTGATTCGTTAGGGGTTTTTACGTATTCTTACTTTTTGAAACACCCAAAAAACTACTTAGAAGCACGATTTACCACAAAATCAGCTTCTTGAACCAAACCTTCAACTGACATCATTCCTTCAATTCGATGAATAACTTTCCCATCAGGAGCAATAAATAGATAGGTCGGATATGAATTTACTCGGTAGATAATACCAACATTTACACCTTCAAATGAATCGCCATCAACTTTATAATTCAGAAAAGTTTTATTGAATTTTTCGCCCACACGAGCATCACTGAATGTATTTTCATCCATCCACTTACATGGACCGCACCAAGTTGTATAAACATCCACAAATAAGATTTTTTTTTGGCTTTTTGCTTGTGCAAGCATCTGCTCCATTGTTTTGTCGGTATTTTTTATAAAACTTATCTGCTTTATACTTCCTCTACTACAAGCATACACCAATACAACGAGACACACGATGCTCATTGCTAAAACCATTTTTCTCATTAATAATACTATTTTTTGTATACTATCACTTACAAAATCCTTGCCTTTTTTATCAAAAACCTACTTTTTAGAAAAATTATGGAAGAAAACTGTCAAAACACTCAACTCCGCTTTATGTCTTTCAGTGTTTGTTGTAAATCTTTGATATCACCTCCTTCTTTTTTGGCGAGTTTAATGGCCTTTTTCTCGGCCTTGATGGCTTCTTTCTTTCTACCGAGTTTGCTCAATAAAATAGCATAAGTATCCAAATTTGCGGGCGATTCTACCAATTCAATCGCCCTTTCCGACCACTTCAAGGCTTCTTCTAAGTCTTTCTCATTTTTAATCATCTGCACATATCCCCAAGCATATTCATTAAGTTGAAAAGAAGTTGATTTTTGGGCATTATCGGTCAAATTATCCAAAATCATTTTGAACTGCGGTGTCGATTCGTCTAAATTTTTAGCTTTTGCACCCTCCTTAAAATTCATGATTTTTAGTTGAGTTTCGGCTACTAAATCTTCTGATGTTTTTGCCATCAATTTAGCAGTTTCTTTTGTAGCAATCTTCTTAAAATTATCACTATCACGGGTAATTTTGGCATATTCTAAACGAAATTGCTTTTCTTCGGCCTCAAAACCAGCCTCGCTATATGATGTTGCCTGTACGGCATCAATTAGTCTTTCGAGCAATGCTTTATCTCGGTTATCAATGGCTTTTTTAAATGTATTCCGTTTGGCTTTTGAAATCCCATTCAGTACGTATTTTTGCTGCGAGGCGGTCATATTCAAATATCTATCCAGAGCATCTCGCAAAATAATAAACGCCTTTGACTCAATCGTTCCGATGTTTTCGGAAATCAAGGCCAAAACTTTTTCGGTTTTATGCTGAGATACAGGAATCGCCTTTAAATATTCTTCTAATAAAGCTGCATTTTCGCCACCGTTTAAGCTTTTTCGCTTCATATATTCATACAAAAAATCAGCATCACGTTTCCCCGCCTTAAACTCTTTCTCCAATTCATCCGACGATTTGTAACCTTTTCCTGCCAAAATTGCTTTATCGGCTTCGACCAAAAATTTTTCAGCGGGCATTGCTCCCATTGCTCGATAGACGAGTTCACCGCCACCATTCACAAATAAGTAAGTCGGATAAGCCGCAATTGCATAAGTTTTGGCCAATTCGATCCCCTCGCCTTTTTCAGCATCAATCTTATAATTGATAAACGATTCATTAAATTTTTCACCAACATTATTTTCTGTAAAAACCTTGGTCGACATCATTTTACAAGGCCCGCACCAGGTTGTGTAGATATCAATAAAAATGAGTTTGTTTTGCTTTTTTGCTTCATTTAGAATCTCAGACCATGAGCCTTGAGTAAACTTAATACCCTTATCATCAGCTGCATACGATGAAAAAGATAGCATTATCAGGAAGTATAATATTTTATTCATCGCTTTATTTATCTATAAATTTTAGAAGTTTTTTTTTAAAATCTTTTAGGGTGGACTAATTAAATTTCAAGCAAAAATCATACGAATATCTACATTCCAAAAAACTTCTGCTATTTTTAGGAATATTTTCTTTTGAATTTTGTTTATTAACTGTGGAGCGAATTTTCAATTCGCTCGTAACATTGATTTTCTCGCAAAATAAAAAATCTGCTGAAAGATTTTTATATTACTTCATGATAACATCCATTATAGAAAATAAAAGTTCTCGTCAAAACCTTTGGAACGCCGCCAAAAACTTGGCTTTTCCAACGGCTATTTGGCGATTACCACGCCAGTCCGAAAAACATTTCTTGACTTCGTTTGAAGAAATTCCTCAACAATCGAAAATAGATTTTGAAGAACTCGGTGCGGGTTTTGCCTTTTCGCCATTTGTCAACCCTGATGGCGGAAAAACATTTTTCTTAAAAGCCGACCTTCATTATATTTTTAACGCTAACGAGTCAACTCAAAACGAAGATTTTAAAGAAGTTATTTCACCTTCAGCACTCAACCCTCACTTTATTGAATTGATGAATGGTGAAATACAAGCATTAAAATCCATTTCGGATAACAAAACCACAAACCAACACACAACCAAACAAGAATTTATTGATTTAGTTGAAAAAGGCATCGCCGAAATCGAAAACGGAATTTTCCAAAAAGTTGTGCTTTCTCGCACCAAGCAACTCGTTTTACCTCCCGATTTTGATGTAGTTGCTACATTCGATAAACTTTGCAAAGCATATCCATCGGCATTTATTTCGGCGGTTTCGTTGCCACATTTGGGGGTTGTTTGGATGGGAGCTTCGCCAGAAGTATTGGTTAGCCAAGATTCCGAAGGAATTTTCCGTACGATGGCATTGGCTGGTACACAATCAGCTTATGATTCAGATGGAAAGCTAATAAAACCTTCAGAGGCTTTGTGGCGACAAAAAGAAATTGAAGAACAGTCGTTTGTGACGAGATATATTATCAATTGTCTGAAGAAAATCAGAGTCAGAGAATTTGAAGAAGAAGGGCCAAAAACCGTAATCGCTGGTAATCTGATGCACCTCCGCACCGATATTATTATTGATACTGTAGCGATTAATTTTCCACAATTGGCAACAGTCATGCTTGATTTGCTGCATCCAACATCAGCGGTATGTGGAATGCCAAAAATTCCAGCAACTGAATTTATTTTGAGTAATGAAGGCTACGACCGTGATTTTTTCAGTGGGTTTCTTGGCCCAGTAAATATACAATCAAGTGAGGGACAGGTAGAATCACACATTTTTGTGAATCTACGAACAATGAAAATAGAAGGAAACGTTGCAACGCTCTATGCTGGTTGCGGAATTACGGCTGATTCAAATCCAGAAAAAGAATGGAACGAAACTGAAATGAAAACGCAAACGCTGGGAAAAGTTCTGAATTCTGAGTTCTGAATTCTGAGTGGTTGTTCAGCAAAAAATTTCGCAAAGAAAACCCAGAACTCAGAACTCTGCATTCATAACTATTTAATACGAAGTCAATCTAAAATATTTCGGATAACGAGTAAATCTCAGACCAATCGTAAAATCAAGACGGCTCAAGTCAATTGGTGTGGCTAAGTTTACAGCTTGACCATTTCCCACAAAATCCATAGCTCTTAATTTACCATAGCTATAGCCTGCTTCCAAACTCAAAATAATATCACGCCCTGTGATGTCGTTTCCGAGCAAGAAATCAATGCCAAGGGTTGCCGAAGCACCAAAGTCCATTCCTCTGAAAGTATAACTTGCCCCATCGTAAGAGCCTTTATCTTTATAGAAATACACTCCAGGCGAAAGCCCCAATACTACCATTGTTTTGAAATCAATATTTTTACGATAATAGAATACTGGCCCAACATATTTTATCGAACGCTTATTTTCAATGCTTCCAGTATCTAATTTATTCAAAATTTCATTTCTATAAGTAATATTATCAGCCTTATTGCTCGACTGAAAATTATTAAACATCAAACCAAAACCAACATTATCACCAGGAAAATAAGCAGCATCAAGCCCCCAAGTGAAGCCACGCAAAAGCTTTTCTTGATATAATGTATAAGCACTTGCATTTTCAGTAGGAATTTTGGCCAGCATATTACCAAAACCACCTTTTCCTCCTACTCGCCATTTTAGATAATTATTAAATTCATTATCCGCTTTCGGAGCAGCCATCGGAGCAACTGCTTTTTCCTCTTTTTTCGCTGCGGCATCTTCCTTTTTTGGCTTCGTTTCTTCTTTTTTAGGAGCTACTTTTTTGTCCTTTGTTGTAGCAACTTTAGGTTTTTCATCTTTTTGTGTGGTCTCAGTATTTTTTTCTACTTTCTCAGCATCTTTTTTAGATGAAGATTCTTTTGCCACTGTTTTTTCTTCTGTTTCGGCTGCTTTATTATTTTTATCGTTTTTCTTCGACTCACTCTTTGTTTTGGTTGGCTCACTTTTACGAGTATCGACACGCTGAGTAGTAGCAGCATTTTCTTCTCTTGCCCCGCCCAAACCATCGGGCAATTTATTTCCTTTAGTAGTTACGATGTCGCTCGGATAAAAATTATATTTAAAATCTGAGACTAAATTTTTAAAGATTTCATTTCTTAAAACTTTGCCAGTAGGCGAAAGATAGGCATATACGAATCGAGAAGGCGTTTCATCTAAAATTCGACAACGGATTTTCTCACCAGCTTGGGTTGTAATCTGGTCACGCTGCCCAAAAGTTTGAGAAATTGAAAATCCGAAAACTAAAAAAAGTACAATTATTACTTTGTTTAGTTTAGTGTTATAAATAGGCTTTTCGAGGCTAAATATGCCCTTTTCAAAATCAGTTTCTGCCACTGCTAAAGAATTGACAGCAAGAAGTTTATCACTTTTCAGACGAGAATTACGAGTAAAGTCAAACATTTTTTTCATGATTATAATTATTTCACTTGTGTAATATTGCAAAAATGATACCGAAAAAAACAATGCACGATTATGCCATATTAAATATCTGAATATCAGATATTTACAATTTTCAAATTGCACAAAAGTACTGGTACAGTTTTTGTCTAATATTTTGTGTAAAACGATGAAAACGAAATTTCATTTGGAATATTAACAAACCATTAACGATTTTTTTTATTTGAAACACTTGACACGAATCATTATTTTTGTCTATCTTTCGACACAAAACAAAAATTCTTCTACAATTTAAACACTGATATACAATATGGCATAAAGCTCTACGTTAACTAAATTGAAATACTGAAATGGGAAAAATCCAAGTTAACGACAGTGAGCTTGTTTCATTGTATATCCGTGGCAACGAAAAGGCTTTTGCTACGCTTGTTCAACGTTACAAATCAAAAGTATATACCACGATTTACCTTGTTGTAAAAGACCAATACGTGGCTGAAGATTTGCTTCAAGATACATTTATCAAAGCAGTTGAAGTTTTACGTGATGGCCGATACAATGAAGAAGGCAAATTCCTTCCGTGGGTACTCCGAATTGCTCATAATCTTGCGATAGACTATTTCCGTAGAGAGAAACGCTACCCGACCGTAGTGTTTGAAGACGGAAGTAATGTGTTTAACACCCTCGAATTTGCCGAAGATTCAATCGAATCAATGCAAATCAAGCGTGAATCTCACGAACACTTGCGTGATTTAATCAAACGATTACCCGACCAACAGCGTGAGGTATTGGTGATGCGTCATTACGATGACATGTCGTTCCAAGAAATTGCCGATGCAACTGGCGTGAGTATCAACACGGCGTTAGGGAGAATGCGTTATGCTCTCATCAATCTTAGAAAAATGATGGGAAAATCAGCGTATGCTTATGACACAAACCTTTACCAGCACGCAGAATGATGTAGTTCGTTATTTGTATAATGAAACATCAATCCAAGAAAATTCTTTAGTAGAAGAAGCACTTCTTTTTGATAAAGATTTGCTCGATTTCTACCTTGACTGTGCCGACTTAAAAACTGGCATGGACAAAATTCAACTCTCGCCATCAGATTCGGCGATTGAGAGAATCCTCAGCTATTCAAGAGACTACAAGCCTAAGATTTGATCTTGGGCTTTTTTATGCTTGAAAACCTCCTCCGTTTGTTTCATACCTAACGGTGTAAAAGTCGTTTTTTAAAATTATGCTATTCAGTCTTAAAACCCAAAGGGATTTTATTTGGCTTCTTATTGAATAAATAGGCATATTTGTGTTTTTATTTGAAAGTAAAAATACAATAAACACCTGACTATGAAGCCTTTACTTCTATAAAAGGCACGTTCAGAACTCAGAACTCAACACTCAGAACTCAAAAAATGTCTCTTTTAGAAAATTTATATCAGCGTTTTGAAGTAAAAATTGCTTCGTTTTTATCTGGACCAAAATGGAAATCGAAAATTGTGATAGTAGCCGTAGGCATTATGCTACTTTCATTTTTTAATAATTTTTCTCCGCTTCGCCATTTTGTTGATTTTTACACAGCCGTAGTAAAAGAAAAACGAGAGTATTTTCTCTATCAAACCATCAAAGACCGAGCTGCAAGCATCACTTATAATTGGACTTACCCAGAATTTACGGGAATGAACAACCGCACTTTCAGACTCACGATGCCCGCATTCGTAAAGGCACTGCACATACAGCACGTAAGTATCGTTTTATATGGCTTGCAGTTAATATTGGGAATTGTATTTCTTTATATGCTTATCAATTTTCTGGAGCGTTCGATAAGTGATAAATCAAGTATTTTCTATGCAGTTCTGGGCATTGCTTCTACTTATATAGGTGCTGCTTTTTTTATAGACAATGCTACTTATGGCGACTTTTTTTGCTATTTTGCTCTATTTTTGGCAATTTATTATCGGAACCCGCTATTGATATTCATATTTTTATCATTGGCTTTTTGGGGCGATGAACGTGCCGGCGTAGGCTCAGGAATGGTGTTTTTGTGGTGGTGGTTTGTGCCGCAATGGAAAGAAGACAAGCCATTCAAGATTCAAATAAACTTACAGATTTTGGCCGTTGTGGCAGCTTGGGTAGCTTACGGTGCAGTTCGTAAATTTTACTTAGTCGATAAACTCGGTATGCACGATACCACCAAACCTGGTGAATTTGCCGAAATGTTTGGCGGAAGTTGGCCAGTTTGGGGTTTCAAGTTTTTGTGGGTTTTTGAGGGTTGGTGGCTACTTATTTTATTAGCCTTTCTTTTCCTTTCAATAACCAAAGATTGGCTCAGACTTTTGGCGATTTTGGGAGCATTGTTGGCAATGTTAATAGGCTCACTCACCACTTTCGACTCTACTCGAAGTGGTTCTTATGGCTTAATTACTATATTTTTAACTTTAGTCCTCGCTCAAAAATACCTAACCGAAAAAGAATTAAAAGTTTTGCTTTTGGTCGTTGCCATCATTTGTTTCTTACACCCGATGGCAACTCGTACAAATGGTACAGGCTTTTTCTTGATGTAAAGACGATGTTTTTGTAACTTTGTGAAGGTTTAAAAGGAAAAACTTTTGATTCGAACAAATCAAAGATTCCAAATCCTATCTATCTCATAAATCTTACAAAATCCTGTCGAAAATAGATGTATAAACTCCTTTTGGTTGTTCCGTGCTATAACGAGCAAGAAATTCTTGAAAAAACGTATAGTACTTTGTCGATGTATTTTTCAGAATTGAAGGAGCGAAACGCCATCACGGCGGATAGTAAAATATGTTTTGTAAACGATGGCAGCCGTGACTCAACTTGGATAATCATTGATAGCATCTGCAAAAGAGATTCAACTATAATTGGCTTAAAACTCTCGCGTAATTTCGGGCATCAGGCTGCTTTGGTAGCTGGTTTATTACATCACAAAAACCAATTTGATTGCTACGTTTCGATTGATGCCGACCTACAAGACGACCTCCGTGCGATTGATGGAATGCTGGAAAAATACAAAGAAGGCTCAAAAATTGTTTACGGAGTACGCAATGACCGCAGCACTGATTCGTTCTTTAAGCGGTTTACAGCCGAAACATTCTACAAACTCATGCAACGCATGGGCGTACCGACGGTTTATAACCATGCAGACTTTAGATTGATTGATAATCAAGTACTTAACGAATTTTCAAACTTTGGCGAAACCAATCTTTTTATTCGTGGAATTATCCCAATGATAGGTTTTCAGAGCGATAAAGTTTATTACAAACGCCTCGAACGTGAAGCAGGTGAATCGAAATATCCACTTAGAAAAATGCTAATCTTTGCATGGAATGGCATTACTTCGTTTTCGACCGTTCCGATGAAACTGGTGCTTTGGTTCGGTATCTTCAATTTTGTATTTGCGATGGGAATCACGGTTTGGGTTTTGGTTTGTAAACTATTTGGTTTTACGGTGCAAGGCTGGACTTCAATTGTGTTGCCAATGACCTTTTTCAGTGGCTCAAATATGATTGCTATTGGTTTGATTGGCGAATACGTTGGAAAAATTTACGAAGAAGTAAAAGCACGCCCAAGATATATTATTGAAACGGTTTTGAATGAAGAGAAGGTTTAAAAATATAGTACTATCAAAAACAAATAAGGCATTATTTCAACTAAAACAATGCTTATTTTTTATTGTTTTAGCTTCTCAAACTTTCGCCCAAATCCCGACCGACACTTGGCGAATCCACGCTGACTATTTTAATGCAAGAGGTGTAGAGATTGTAGAAAAAAACAAAATCTATTGTTTCTCAAAAAATGGCTTTTTCTACTTCGATAAGGCTACTAATCAAAGCTTTACACTCTCAAAATTAAATAATTTAAGCGAAACAAACATCTCGCAAATCAGATATAGTCCTGACTTTAAAACCCTCCTCATTGCCTACGAAACTGGCAATTTAGACCTAATGAGTATCACTTCCGAGGGGCTGCCAGATAAGATTCAGAATATTGATTTTATCAAAGAAACAGATGCAATTCAAGATAGTAAAACCATTAATCAAATAGAATTCAGAGGTGATTTTGCTTATTTAGCAGCTGATTTTGGCTTGGTGGTTTTAGACGTGAAGAAAAACGAAATCAAAGAAACTTATCAGAATATTGGCAAAGAAGGCAGAAAAGTGGCAGTTAAACAAATAGTTTTTGCTCGTGATAGTATCTTTGCAAACACTTCAGGCGGAGTACTGGGGGCAAGTTTTTTACCCACTACGAATCTGCAATTTTTTGGCAACTGGAAACCAATAACTGCAAGTGCCGCTTCTCAACTTTTTCAAACCCAATCATTCCCAAAAGATAATCTCATCGTTTTTCCAAACGAACTCGAAACCGATGCAGATGGAAAATTTTGGATTGCTGATGGAGAAA
Organism: Emticicia sp. W12TSBA100-4; assembly: GCF_040253585.1. Classification (NCBI taxonomy): domain Bacteria; kingdom Pseudomonadati; phylum Bacteroidota; class Cytophagia; order Cytophagales; family Leadbetterellaceae; genus Emticicia; species Emticicia sp. W12TSBA100-4. The sequence goes on along the minus strand of NZ_JBELAU010000010.1, from coordinate 263,656 downwards.
ATGGACTATTGAGCAACTATTCTGGAAGTTTTAAATCTTATAGCCCCAATGGCGTAAAAGGTGATATTTTTTCAGTTTTTTACCGAAATCAATCTATTTATGCTTTAGGTATTACAGGAAACGCATTTGTGGATAACTTGTGGAAAAACCTACTTATCAACCAAATACCCAATAATAGTACAGACATAATTGACCAATACGGTTATCGTTGGCAAATTTCGGGACAAACGCTAAGAGTTTCAGACCCAGCCACCAATCGAACTCGTTTTTATTTCGCAGGGAGAGGAGCAGGAGGTTTGCCCACTTCAAATGTCAATTCGATTGCCTTAGACCGAGATAATTTACTTTGGGTGGGTACAGATAATGGCGTAGCCGTAATAGTCACGACACGAGATATTTTTACAACTGCTTCAGAAGCCTACACACCATTTTTCCAAACTCGACGCTTGCTTTTGCAAGAGGTAATCAATAAAATTGTGATTGATGGCGGAAACCGAAAATGGATTGCTACGCAAAACGGTCTAAATCTTTTTTCAGCTTCTGCAGATGAGCAGATTTTGAACTTTACAGAAGAAAACAGTCCGCTTACTTCAAAAAATGTTATTGATTTAGCTATTGATTCTACTACGGGAGAAATTTTTGTTCTAACTCAAAATGGGCTTCTCTCCTACCGCACCGATTCATCCGAACCAAGTGAAGATTTCAGTTCAGTACGAATATTTCCAAATCCTGTTCGCCCTGATTTTCAAGGAGTTCTGACGATTTCGGGGCTTCGTGAAAACACTGCTATCAAAATAACTGATACCGCTGGAAGATTAATTTACGAAACAAAATCGAATGGCGGCACTGCCTCTTGGGATTTGCAAAATCACCGAACAGCTACCGCTATTTATATGGTTTTCTGTGTTGCCGAAGATGGCTCTGAAAGTTTTATTGGGAAAGTGGCGATCTTGAGGTAAGAAAGAAAGGCGAGCTTTTTAACCCGCCTTTCCAAATAATTATTTACTTACTAATTTTGTAGTAATATAAAAATTCTCATCTGCTTTCAGTTCTGATTTACCTTTTATGGTTTTCCAAGTAGTTGTTGGGTAAATAAACTCCTCTTTTCCAGCATCAACTGTCACTTTTACTGGCATATCAAAACCCTCTACACAATTATTCCAACGATAACTAATTTTATTTTTTTCTACCGAATATTCCAAAACTGGAATCTTGACATCACGCAAGTATTGGTCAAAAACTTTATTTAAATCTCGCCCTACGTTTTTCGATAAATAATCTTCGATTTGCTGAGTTGTAACAGTTTGGTGATAGAAAGTTTTATTCAACCCTCGCAAAATTTGTCGCCATTTGTCATCATTATTCAAAATCTGGCGAATCGTATGCAACATATTTCCTCCTTTCGGGTACATATCACCCGAGCCACTTTTATTTACATCATACGACCCAATAATCGGAATATCATTTCTGATGCCCTTACGAGTACCTATTACATATTCAGAGGCAGCTTTTTTACCAAAATAATATTCGGTATAAAGACTTTCCGAATAGTTCGTAAAACTTTCGTGAATCCACATATCGGCTACGTCTTTGTACGTAATATTATTGGCAAACCATTCATGTCCCGACTCGTGGATAATAATAAAATCCCATTTCAAACCCCAGCCTGTTCCAGATAAATCTCGGCCGAGATACCCATTTTTATAGCCATTTCCATAAGTTACTGAGCTTTGATGTTCCATTCCCAAATACGGAACTTCTACCAATTTATAACCATCTTCATAAAACGGATACGGCCCAAACCAGTGTTCAAAAGCCTTCATCATCATGCCTGCTTGCTTGAATTGCTCTTTAGCTTTTTCAAGATTTTCGGGCAAAACATAATAATCCATCGTCAGTTTTCCTTTTTCCCCCTCAAAAATTTCATCAAAATGCACATAATTGCCAATGTTTACATTTACACCATAATTATTGATAGGATTCTTCACAAACCAGTCGAAAGTTTTTGTTCCGTCAGCATTTTCTGTGGTTTTTCTCAAACGTCCATTTGAAATATCTGTTAAATTTTTCGGAACAGTGATACTTATTAACATACTATCACATTCGTCATACATGTGGTCTTTGCACGGCCACCACGCACTCGAACCCAAACCCTGACACGAAGTAGCCACAAAATCATTACCTGCTTTATCTTTCACCCACTGAAAGCCACCATCCCACGGTGGACGCTTCGCTACGATTGGTTTTCCCGAATAAGTTACTACAATTGATTCATTTTTACCTTTCACTTGGGCTTTTTTTAGTGAAATCATGTAGGCATTTGATCCGTCTTTTTTGAAAGAAAGTTCCTGTCCATCTTGCGTAACTTTTTCTATCTGTAAAGGCGGTTGAAGGTCAATTTGAATAGTTTGGTAGGGCTTCAAAACCTCATAAAATACAGTTGTGCTGCCCGCAATCGCTTTTTCGGGAGGACTTACTTTTACTCGAAGTTCGTAATATTTCAAATCCCACCATTCACGCTCGGGTGTGATTTTTCCACGAAGCGAATCTTCACGAGTAAAAGCCTTATTGTGCCCTTGCCCGCAAGCAGTAATAAATGGAAAGAGATAAACAAAAAAGAGAATAGGTTTTAGCAATTTCATATATGCAAATTTTGTTGGAAGTGAAACGTGGAATCATCCACTAAATTGGATGCAATATAATTAAAAAATGAATTTACATTTATTTTCAGCTTATTACACAAACAAAAAACCTGTAATCGCTTACAGGTTTGATAAATTAACTCATTTTTGAATATCGTAAAATTGCTTTCCGATGATGCAAAATATGGTAGTGCATAAAATAATAAAACTCTCTGATGGTAAGATTTTTGAGCACAGGATGTTTAATGCAATATTCATCCAGTTCTGTCTCCGACCAATCATTTAGAAAATCGGCCAGTGTTTGATGATGCTTCGCAAAACTACTAATTAGCAATTCTTTGGATGGATTTTCGGGCATTTTTGGTACAAATCCACCTCGTGCGGCTACGCCAGTAGCTAAAACAGCCAAATAATGCTCCACAACGCCATCATAAGAATAAGTCGGACGGTCAATTTTACCAAATTGCTGTTCGAGAAAAGCCTTCGGCAAACTCATACCTTGATTCAAACCTTTCACAGACTGCGTAAGGTGAAGTATATTTTCAGCAACCGACCATTTTTCACCAATTGGAACAAAAAACTGAATTTCTTCGATATTTTCAACATCAGAAACGATTATTTTATAGCATTCTTCCAATGCTTTTTTTAGTTCTTCTTTTGTCATTTCAGTAGAACAAGTTTCCAACTTGTTTTTATTGTGAATAAAAAATATTAAAAATTGCCGAACGATGTCGGAGCTTCGTTGCACAAGGACAATCATGAGGACACACAAAATGTGCGTCCTCTGACCAAATTACCTGTTAACGCACTATAAAACTTTTACTCGGCACAATTTCGGAAAATTGTGCTACTGCATATCTTCTAATTTATTTAAGATTTTGGTCCAAATCGTATCTCTAAATTGCCTTTTAAAAAAGCCAAAATGTTCAATTTTCTTCGCTCCTAATTCGGCAGGAATGAGTTTTTCAGAAATTAATGTTTTGGTAGTTTTGAAATGCTGGAGCAAAAGCGGCACATTTTTTTCATTAGCGATGGGGTCGTCAGTTGTCCAAAAATGAGCAATTGGAAAAGTAAGTTCGTGATAATGCCCCAAAGGAACAGTTTTTCCGAAAAAGCGTTCATCCCAAAAATAATTCGGCACACTACACCAGTCAGCCCAATCTTTTACTACTTTTCTGGGCAAATCTTCCATAATTCCGAAACGTTTTGCGGCTACATAACCAGTCAGCAACACACTAATTGGGCGAAAAATATGAAAGAAAAACAAAGTTTGCAGGCGATACCCCAAAGGCATATTTCGCCAGTAGCCCGAACCCGAACCAACCGCCACCACACCACTCAGTTTCTGATAATTGGGCATCAAGCCAAAATTCATTCCACCAACACTATGCCCAATCAAAAATTTGGGTAAATCAGGGTATTTTTTATCCAAGAACTCCAATACAGCTGGCATATCCTGCGTACCGTATTCAATATAATTATAGTTACAATCTTTCATCGAAGGAGGTGACGACTCACAAGTACCACGATAATCGAATGTACAAACGGCATAATTTTGTTCGACTAAAAACCTCGCAAAAGGAAAGTAAAACTCTTTTTTAGCTCCTGTCCCTATACATAACTGTACAGCAGCCTTAGGTTTCTGTGGTTCAAATAAAACCGCCGCCAGCTCAACCCCATCTTCACATTTTATTTTTAGTTTTTGCATTATTTTTATTATACCAAACGTTTGTTTTATTCTCAATTTAACTTCATCATTGTACGAGCAAAAGCATCGTAAAGAAACTGTCGGTCGGCGTATAGTTTTGAGAACATTACTGCTCCTTCAAACTCCATGATGGTTTGTTGGGCAAGTCGGAACGACTGTTCGGGGCTTTTTCGTGTTTCGTAAATTGCTTGTAAGGCTTTTGTCCAATCGTTCATGATGGCTCTTAAAACTGACTGAAATTCAGGTACAACACCTACCGTTTCGAGAGTTGTATTTCCTATTAAGCAACCCCCTTCTTTTTCTAAAAGTAGTTTCCCCATCTTCTTGAGAAGTTTTTCCATTCGTTCTTCGGGCGTAAGACTTGCATCTTCGGCAATCGGGAAAACCTTATTAGTCAAATAAGTATGAATCGAAACGAGTAAATCTTTCATTAACATTTCTTTACTCGGAAAATGATAATATAGACTCCCCTTGAGCAAACCACTGGCTTCGGCAAGGTCTTGCATCGAAGTATTGTGGTAGCCTTTCACCCGAAAAATATCAGATGATTTTAGTAATATTTCTTCTTTGGTTATTTTCTGAACTGGCATTTTTTTCGATTATCTACCGACAACAGTCTATAGAAAACTTTAATTCTGGGTCAAATATAAAAATGATTTCTTGTTTACCAAACGATTGGTAGAATAATTTTTGTTTGCTTCATATCCAAATTATTAACCTTTCATCCCATATTATTGGCGGTTCAGATAATCATGGGGCTTATATGAAACCTTATTGTTATCAAATCAGTTGTGTTTTCATTCAGTTTCCTCTAAACACTTACACTATTTTATGAATCGAATGTTCGGATTTGCCCTTATGGCAGTCTTTTTTTTCTTGATTGATTTATACGTTTGGCAGGCCATAAAAATTGTTATGCGTTCGACCACTCTTTCTACGCAACGTATTATTGGTTTTGGATTTTGGGGACTTACCGTATTCTCAATTCTTTCAATCATCGCTATCTTTACTTACATGCCTATGTCGGCACCTGTAAAAGCAAGTTTCAGAACTTTCTTGATGGCAGGGATTTTTATCCTTTATATTTCAAAAGTTTTCTCTGTTTTGGTCTTGATTATTGATGATTTGATTCGCTTTGGCAAATGGGTTGTTAGTTTCTTTCAAGGTGACTCTGCTTCGGTTCAAGTAGCAACCGATGCTCTTCAACCAGCAGTCGAAAAAATCAGTCGTTCTGAGTTTTTAGCAAAATCAGCTTTGGCAGTTGGTGGTTTGCACGCAGGCGGAATGGCCTGGGGAATTTTATCAGGAGCTCACGATTATCGAGTTAGAAATGTAACGCTTCGAATTAAGAATCTACCGAAACAATTTGATGGGATGAAAATTGCTCAACTTTCAGATATTCATTCGGGAAGCTTCTTCAACAAAACTGCCGTAAAAGGTGGCGTTGAGATGTTGATGAAAGAGAAGCCTGATATGTTTTTTTTTACAGGCGATTTAGTTAATAACATTGCTCCAGAAGTGAAAGATTACATTGATATTTTCTCGAAAATCAAAGCACCGCTTGGCACTTTCTCCACACTTGGCAACCACGATTACGGTGATTATACCCAATGGGAATCACCTGAAAAGAAAATTCAAAACCTAAAAGACTTAATGAACGCCCACAAAACAATGGGCTGGGATTTATTGATGGACGAACACCGTGCTGTAAAAGTTGATGGTGAAAGCATCGGAATCTTAGGAATTCAGAACTGGGGTGCTGGCAATTTTGCCAAATATGGAAATTTGGCAAAAGCCCAACAGAATGCCCACGACTTGCCTGTAAAACTACTGCTTTCGCATGACCCAAGCCACTGGAGAAATCAGGTTTTGGACAAACACAAAGATATTGATGTGGCTTTTGCGGGGCATACGCACGGTATGCAGTATGGGGTTGAACTGGGCAATTTCAAATGGTCGCCAGTACAACTACGCTACAAAGAATGGGCTGGGCTTTACGAAGAAAATGACCAAAAACTCTATGTAAATCGTGGCTTTGGTTATCTCGGCTATCCTGGTCGTTTAGGAATCTTACCCGAAATTGCCATTTTTGAATTGAAAGTAGGTTGATTTTGGATAAATTAGAAAAATATTTCAATCAACTGTCCCCGCTCAAATCTACCACGTGGGATAAAGTGAAGCCTCTTTTTACAAAAACACATTTGGAAAAAGGAGAACACTTCATTGAGCAGGGACAGTTAGCTACTAAAATCGGATTTCTGGAGTCGGGTATTATGAGGGCGTTTTATCGCAACGACGAAGGAACAGAATACAATAAGCATTTTTTTATCGAAAACTCTTTTGTTGGTGGTTATGCTTCTTTGATTACTGGTCAACCCAATGTTATTATTCAGCAAACTCTAAGTGACTGCCATTTGTGGGTAGCTGATTTTAATCAACTTTCTTCCCTATACGATACTTGTCCTGATTTAGAGCGAGTTGCTCGCCGTATTGCTGAACTTTATTTTGTTGATAAAGAAAACCGTGAAATCGAAATCATACTCTTAGGTGCCGATAAGCGTTATGAACTCTTTCAAAAACGTTTTCCACAACTTGAACAACTCATTGCCCAATATCATATCGCTTCTTATTTGGGTATTACTCCCACACAATTGAGCCGCATCCGAAAAAAATTGGCACAACGCTGATTTCTTTACCTATGTAAATGCTTCGTCACTTCTACTGCCCTAATTTTGCTCAAAAAACAGCAAAACACATGCAGTATTTACTCACCCTGCTCATATTTGGCGGCATTTTTCTCCATACAAAAGCACAGAATCTCAATAATTAAGATGGAAATTAAAAAGCCTTATACGATTCTGATCTTAATGAATGCTACGCCAAAATGGCTTTCGCACACACGAGAAGAAAGAATTACTTTCTTCGAGAAAAAGGTAATTCCAGTTTTTCAGAAAGTGAGCAAAAGCGTTAAAGTACAACTGTTTGATAGCGAGTACTTTCACGCCAAAGTTTCGGATTTCATGATTGTTACTACAACTTCATTAGACGATTATAAACTTTTGATTGAACTACTGCGAGACACCAAAATCTATGCTGAGCCTTACTTTGAGATAAAGGATATAATAGTGGGCCAAGAAAATGCTTTTGAAGACTTTAACGAATTGCTCAAAAAATAAAACCATGAAAAACAGCGGAAACACCATTTTGATAACGGGCGGTACGGCAGGCATCGGACTTGAACTCGTCAGGCAATTTTATCAGCTCAATAATCGACTCATCGTCACTTCAAGTAATGCCAAAAACTTAGAAAAGCTGAAAGTCAATTTCCCAAGTATTCTGACTATTGTCTGCAATTTAGCATCTGATACTGATGTAAAAGCACTTGTAAATGCATGTCTTAGTCAACATACCGATATTAATATATTGATAAATAATGCTGGCGTACAATATAATTATGATTGGAAAACGGAAATAGATGGCTTCCAGAAAATTGCCGATGAAATAGCCATCAACCTTACAAGCCCCATGCAACTTGCCTATGGTTTATTACCGATTTTACTTAATCAAAAAGATGCAGCTATCATTAATATCTCGTCGGGTTTGACCTATGCACCTAAAGCCTCAGCACCTATTTATTGTGCTACTAAAGCCGCTATTCATAACGGAACTAAGGCATTACGCTATCAACTCGCTACAACGGTAAAGGTTTTTGAAATTATTCCCCCGCTGGTATCAACCGCCATGACCGAAGGCCGAGGAAAAGGCAAAATTTCGCCGCAACAGTTGGTTGATGAATTTATGAGAAACTTCGAGCGAGATATTTTTGAAAGTAATATCGGAAAAACCAAACTTCTACGATTCATCCAACGAGTTTCGCCTGCACTGGCTGATAAAATAATGAAGGGTGGGTTATAGACATTAAACTTATATTCCAAGAAGTAGCTATTTATAAGATGGCTACTTTTTTTGTTTAAGCCTATAAAGTAGATGCTAATTTCTGCTTTTTTTATCACCATTTATCTGACATAATGTTTCAAGTAAGATTTCTTTTTTTATGATTTTTCTGAAAAAATGCTTATAAATTCCATAGAGTGCCATAAATTAATTTAATTAAACGCAATAATCTGATTATAAGCATTTTATAAAATATCTTCATTTATTTTTAAAAGAAAGTTTGGCAGTTTGTAAAAAAATATTTTTCTTTATTTATTAAAAAGTTATTCAGTTGGCACGAAAAATGTGGAGGGGGTTAGATAAGTCCCTAAAATGAATGGAAAAACTCTACTTACGCAATGCAAAAATTAAGCCTTAACCAGTCCCTACAACAGCGTCTGTCTCCTCAGCAGATTCAGTTTATCAAACTGTTACAAATTCCGTCTGCCGAGCTTGAACAGAGAATCGAAGAAGAGCTTGAAATCAATCCAGCTTTAGAGGAAGGCATGGACATGAATGAGCGTGTGAAAGATGAGTATGATGATGACTATGACAGTGATAGCAGCAGCGATCATGATGACTATGGAGAATACGGTGAGTATGAAACTTATGAGGGACTGGACGTAAAACAATACTTGAATCAAGACGACTATGCTGGGTATAAAATGCAAGGTGATGGCTGGGGCGATGATGATCGTGATGCCATGCCCGTGATTGCAACCAGTACATTGGCTGAGTCTTTGGTACAACAATTGGGTTTCTTACGTCTTGATATACGCCAAGAATCAATCGGCATGCAACTCATTGGGAGCATCGAAGAAGATGGCTACATTCGCCGTCCGCTTCGTTCAATTTGCAATGACTTAGCTTTTACGCAAAATATTTATACCAATGAAGAAGAGGTAATGAATCTTTTGAAGAAAGTGCAAACTTTTGAGCCTGCGGGAATCGGAGCGAGAGATTTGAGAGAATGCCTTTTACTGCAACTCGAACGCAAAGATCAAGACGATTTTGCGGTAGAAACTGCCGTAAAAATAATTGATGCGTACTTCGACGAATTTACAAAAAAACACTACGAAAAAATACAACGCCGATTAGATATTGATGATGAAACGCTGAAAAGTGCCATCAAAGTTATTACTCGTCTGAATCCAAAACCTGGGAGTATCGGCACAGGTGATAGTGCAGCAGCCTACCTAATGGCCGATTTTATTGTGACGAATAATAATGGTAAATTGGATGTTATTTTGAACTCTAAAAATGCTCCTGAGCTTCGAGTGAGCCGTTCATTTGCCGAAATGCTCGATACGTACGACAAAAGCGACAAAAATGGCTCAGCACAGCATAAAAGTATCAAAGAGACCGTAACATTTGTTAAGCAAAAGCTTGATGCTGCTAAATGGTTTATTGATGCTATCAAACAACGCCAACAAACATTGCTGAAAACCATGAAATCAATCGTTGAGTTTCAGCACGAATTCTTCCTCGATGGCGATGAATCTAAGCTAAAACCAATGATTTTGAAGGATATTGCCAACCGTATAGATATGGATATTTCTACGGTATCACGTGTGGCTAATAGTAAATCTGTACAAGCTGATTTTGGTATTTATCCGCTAAAATATTTCTTCTCAGAAGGTATCGCAACCGATTCGGGTGAAGATGCTTCAAGCCGTGAAGTAAAAAATATCTTGAAAGAACTCATAGAAAACGAGCCTAAAAACTCGCCACTTTCAGATGATAAACTCGAAAAACTACTCAACAAACGTGGCTATAATATTGCTCGCCGCACGGTTGCCAAATACCGTGAGCAGCTCAATATTCCTGTGGCACGTTTGCGGAAGCAATTGTAGATTTGGTATTTACATATATTTTAAGGTCGGCATGGCTTTGAGCCATGCCGACCTTTTTTTATACCGAAATAATTAATTATCAGTCAAACAGAAAAAGCCTTCTTGATTGCTCAAGAAGGCTTTTTAATTTCTTTAGTACGTTGTAAGTTATACTTTCAACGCAGCCTGTAATTCTTCCATAGGAACCATTTCTTCCTTGAAAGTGTAAGCACCTGTTTTTGGTGATTTTACAGCTTTGATTACTTTCGCAAAGTTTTTACCTGCGGTTTTATCACGGAGTGTTGCGACTACTTTCTTTGCCATTTTTTTTAGATTTTAGATATGAGACATGAGACATGAGAAAAATCTCATTTTCATTTCTTCAAGATTATTTAATTTCTTTGTGGAGCGTGTGAGTTTTCAAAAATGGATTGTATTTTTTCAACTCCAAACGTCCTGTTGTATTCTTACGGTTTTTTGTCGTTACGTAACGAGACATACCTGCTACACCGCTTGTTTTTTGTACAGTACATTCTAAAATTACTTGTACACGATTGCCTTTCTTAGCCATTGTTTTATCTATTTAATGTATTGACTTTTATTGATAAGCAATCAAATCAAGCCAAAAGTGGTATTTTTGAAATAAAAATCTTTTAAAAATGCAATTACTTTTGAGCTAATCGCTTGAGTGTCTTGCATTTGGGGTTGCAAAGATACGAAATTGTGTTTTGTTTTTCAAAAATCTTTCAAAAGTTTTTTGATTAATTATTAGATTTATCTTCATGAAGCACCAAACAAGCCGTTTCAGTAGTTTTGGGCGTTAGTTTAAATCCCAGTTTTTGGATACTTTCTTGCACTTTCGATACTTCTTTCGGAAAATCAGCCACCCAAATAATGCTTGTGTCGGCGGTTTCGCTCTCATTTACTACCGGCATATCGACCACTTTCGTATCCCAAAGTAGTTTTAGAAAGTCTTTCAGTGGCATATCCATGCCTACGTTGCTGGTTGTTATGGCCGTATCTTTATTGGTTGAGAGAGCATATACTTTGCGAGTACGATTTTCGTTTTTTGCTTTTAGCCCGAAAACATCTTCCAAATTTTTCATGCCTATTTCGCCCAAACGATGTTTCATTGCTTCTGGAACTTTGATGGTTAGACAGTACTGTTGTTTTTCTTCTAACAAATATTTTGTTTGCTCTGAAACCTCCAGACACGCCCTGTCATTTGGATTTGGACGAGTTGTTTGATAAAGCACTTGATACATCAACGGTACTGTGCAATTAATAAACTCATATTCAAAGTCTGATTTTTTGTTGATTTGAGACTGTATCCCTTCTTTTTGTGCCGAAACTGCTACTTTATAAAAACTTTTATCTTCTGCCTGCACAGTGGTCATTACCGTTGCATTTTCGGTTTTTGTAGCAAATTCGGCTTTTGTTTTTACGGCTAAAATTGCCCCACTTTTGGCTAAATAAATCACCTCTTCGGTTACTTCTTCGGGCGATGTGATGGCTTTGATATACCCTTGTGGGTCGATAATGATCGTGTGAGGCATCAGTTGATGATAAAACAACTGATTAATAAACTTGTTAGCATCAATCGCAATTGGCATTGAAGTTGGGCGTTTTTTTAGGAAATTTACTACTTTCCAACGTTCTTCATCGGTTACATTGATTACTTCTAATTCATTCGGAAATTTTTTGTGCAAAGTTGCAAGATGGTCCATTGCTGGGAAACATGGCCCACAGAATGTTGCCCAAAACTCCAAAATGACTACTTTTCCTCGGTAGTCTTTGATGTTTTTCTTGGCTGTTCCTTCTTTTGTGAGAATATTTATATCGAAATCAGGAACTAATGAGCCAATTTGAATTGATTCTGAAACCGCTCCTTCTTGTGCGTGAGTACTCACGACAAACGTACATACAATACTGACGATGCTTAAAATCTTTCTCATTATGTTTCGATACGATTAAAATCCATGCAAAATTAAGTCTTTACTCAGAGCTTTTACAAAAATAGTCGTTGGTTTGAGACTAAAATTACTGAAAATAGCTTATTTACGCTTAGATTTTGAGCAAGAATCTTGCCATCAAGTAAAAAATGTCTTCATTGAAAACAAACTCATGAATCAAGATATTTTTATGCACGCATACTATTTTTCAAGAAATTTGGATTAATTTCGCCATTATCTATCAACTAAAAAACCAAGATGAAAAATACACAAGTAAACCTTATTGCTCGTCCAGTGGGTACTCCAACTGCCGAATGTTGGGAAATTATCGAAACCGAAACTCCCGAATTGGCCGAAAACCAGATTCTTGTTCAGAACCAATATTTGTCAATCGACCCTGCGATGCGTGGCTGGATGAACGAAGGCAAATCATATATCAGACCAGTAAAAATTGGTGAAGTAATGCGTGCTTTGGGTGCGGGTGTTGTGGTGGAATCGAAACACGCTGATTTTCAAGCTGGAGATTATGTGACAGCTGGAACAGGCGTACAAGAATACGCAGTTTTGGACGGAAAAGAAGCCCTGAAAGTTGACCCAAATTTTGTTCCTTTACCAGCATATCTTGGGACTTTAGGAATGTCTGGACTTACAGCATATTTTGGTTTGCTTGATACTGGTCAACCAAAAGAAGGCGAAACTGTGGTGGTTTCGGGAGCAGCAGGTGCTGTTGGTAGTGTAGTTGGACAGATTGCTAAAATAAAAGGTTGCCGAGTTGTGGGAATTGCAGGTGGAGCCGATAAATGTAAGTATGTGGTTGAAGAACTGGGCTTTGATGCTTGTGTTGATTATAAAGTTGGAGATTTGCGAAAACAACTCAAAGAAGCGTGTCCAGCAGGCGTTGATGTTTATTTTGATAATGTCGGTGGAGAAATTTTGGATACTGTGCTGACGTTGATAAATCTTCGTGCAAGAATCGTGATTTGTGGAGCAATTTCGCAGTATAACGCTACCGAAAAACCTGTTGGCCCGAGTAATTATTTAGCTCTTTTGGTGAATCGTGCAAGAATGGAAGGAATTGTGGTATTCGATAATGCCGCCAATTATGGAAAAGCGGTAAAAGAAATGGCTGGTTGGATTGCTCAAGGAAAGCTTAACTCGAAGGTTTATGTGGCCGAAGGTGGTGTACGAGCTTTCCCCGAAACGTTGATGAAATTATTTAAAGGAGAAAATACGGGTAAGTTAGTTTTGAAAGTTTTTTAATAAGTCCACAGTGAGGCAGATTTTATGGCAAACGAACAAAATTTAGATATTGATGCCTTAATCGAACGCATCGCCTCGTACCAGTCACGAGGTGATGCTTTTTTTCCTGATGGAATTTTTCCTTCTTATCGGCATAACAAATATCTTTTCTATCGTCGTCCTGACACAAATATTTTTTATACGGCCACTATTGTTTTTATTCTGAACCAAGTAAAAGGTAAGGTTTCGGCAAAATCTCAGCAGATTATTGAACACATTACAGAAAAAGCAAATAAAAACTACCCTGATTTTCAGAATAAAGATGGGTTGAAAACCTATAATTTTTGGAAAACAAAACCTTCTAAACATTTTCCAAACGGCAGAATCTTCCAACATTTAGACCATTTCAGAATCCCTGATGATATTGATGATACAGCATTAGTTTACCTGACTTTACCATATCCAACAGAAGATGTTTTGTGGTTGAAGGAGAAAGTGAAGCTGCATTGTTCTCCTTTAGGAGTCAGGGGTGGTGGCATTTATTCCACATGGTTTGGAAAAAATATGCCTATTGAGCATGATGTGTGTGCGTTGTGCAATTTAATGTATTTGTTTGAAAAACATCAGTTACCACACAATGAATACGACGAAGCTGTTTTTGTTTTTTTGAGAGAAGTTATTTTGGATGAAAAATATATTACCAATGCTTTTAAAGTAGCACATAATTATGCTACAACTCTGCTGATTATTTATCATTATGCTCGACTTTTGGGTGATTTTAATATACCACAATTAGAAGTTTGTCGAGAAAATTTGATTAGTAAAATCAAACAACTACTTGATAATGAATCGAATACGATGTATCGAACGATTTTAGAAACGTCTTTACTGAAGTTGGATAAGAATAATGTTTTAAAAATTAGCACTCAGAATTCAGAACTCAGAACCGCACGACGGACCGTTCAAAACTCATTCACCTATTTCATTGCAGGACTTTTGAGTTCTTACAAAAATCCGATTTTGTATTTCTTTGCCCCCTTTAAAATTACGCAAATGGAATGGGAGTGTGAAGCTCATGAGTTGGCACTTATCGTGGAACGGCTATCCTGTTTACTTTGACTTTACATGCGAACAGGATACGACCGTCGCTACGGTTCGCCCCACATTGCTAAATTCTCATCGGAATACCTTTTTCTTTTAGGTAAGTTTTTAATTCTGGAATCCCTATTTCTTTAAAGTGAAAAATACTTGCGGCTAAACCTGCATCGGCCTTTCCTGCGGTGAAAACATCATAGAAATGTTCCACCAAACCAGCTCCACCCGAAGCAATGATTGGAATATTTGAATTGTCGGAGATTTCGGCAGTTAACTCTAAGGCAAAACCCGCTTTTGTACCATCCGTATCCATCGAAGTCAATAGGATTTCTCCTGCTCCACGGTCTTCTACTTCCTTTGCCCAAGCGATTGTTCTTAGTTCGGTTGGTTTTCTACCTCCGTGTGTGTGAACGATATGTTCGTAACCGTTGGCTTGCTCAATATATCGAGTATCAATAGCCACAACAATACATTGCGAACCAAACTCAAGAGCTAACTCATTGATTAATTGAGGATTACGCACAGCCGAAGAATTGATAGACACTTTATCAGCACCTGCGTTTAAAAGTTTAGAAACATCAGCAACCGACCCGATTCCCCCACCTACACAAAATGGAATATTGATGGTATGGGCAACTCTACGCACTAAATCAAGTAGCGTTTTACGTTCTTCGACGGTAGCTGTGATGTCGAGAAACACTAATTCATCTGCTCCTTGACGAGCATATTCGGCACCAAGTTCTACGGGGTCGCCCGCATCACGAAGATTTACGAAATTAGTACCTTTGACGGTACGGCCATCTTTTATATCTAAACAAGGTATGATTCTTTTTGTAAGCATAGTTTCAAAGGTTCGGAAACCGTATGATTATTTTTCGTTATAAATATTGGGTCGGGCAATTTGCATCATTATATCGGGGTTATCCAGTGGAGTAAAGCCGAATTGTGCATAAAGTCCGTGGGCATCACGAGTGGCAAGCATCCATCGGCGAAGTCCTTGTAAATCAGGTTGTTGTGTGATACATTCCATCAGCCATTTTGAAATACCTTTGCCTCTTTCGCTCTCTAAAACAAAAACATCGGCCAAGTAAGCAAAAGTAGCATAGTCAGAAATGATTCGGGCATAGCCTACTTGATTTTCTGATTTATAAATGCCAAAAGTTATTGAATGTTCGGCGGCACGTTTCACGATTTCCATCGGGATATTAGGCGACCAATAGCTCGTCGATAAAAATCCATGAATTACATCGAATTGTAATTTGGTTTTATCGGTGCTAATTGTGTATTCGTCTTTTTGGTATTCGTAAATCATAATTATGGAACGCTGATTTTTATGATTATGATGATTTTTTAAGATTTGGCTTGTGGTCATTTGAGAATACCTTTCTCTTAAATTGAGGCTCTTTCCCAAAATTTATCAAAAGTCCTACTTCAATATGAGTCGCTCTCAAATAATTGGTTAATTGAGCCTCATGTTCTGAACTCAATGCTTCAGCCGCTTTTAATTCAAGTATAATTTTATCTTCTACGATAATATCAGCGTAATAATAACCCACTTTTTCTGTTTCATAAAACACATCAATTGGATATTGTTGTGAACATTGTAAGCCTATTTTCTTAACTCTATTAAAAAAGCATTTTCATATACTTTTTCTAAGAAACCATACCCTAATACATTATAAACTTTATAAAAAGCCTTAATTGTTCGCCCAGTAAGTTCAGAATGTTTAAAGTTGATTTCAGAATCTTTCATCATAACTTATCATAAGAATCATAAAAATCTGCGTTCTATCTCTTTCAAAGTAACACGCCCTTCGTAAATGGCCTTACCGACGATTACGCCAAAGATATTGAGTTCAGCTAAATCTTCTAAATCTTGCATTGAACTCACGCCTCCGCTTGCAATTACCTGTAAATCAGGAAATTGTGCTTGTATTTTCTTGTATAAATCAACCGAAGGCCCTTGTAATAGTCCATCTTTGGCTACATCAGTGCTGATAGTATATTTTACGCCTTTGGCAATCCATTCTCCTATAAAATCATATACCCAAACGCCCGAATCTTCTTCCCAACCACTTACTGCAATTTTTTCGTTGCGTGCATCAGCACCTAAAATAATTGACTCTCCACCAAATCTTTTAAGCCAATCTTCAAATAATGCTGGATTTTTAATGGCAATACTTCCACCTGTGATTTGCTTTGCACCACAGTCAAAGGCCAAACGAATGTCGTCATCCGATTGCACACCTCCGCCAAAATCAATGTGAAGATTAGTTTTTGATGCAATGGTTTCGAGAACCTTAGCGTTGGTGATTTTTTTATTTTTCGCTCCATCTAAATCAACCAAATGCAAGCGTTTAATGCCCGCATCTTCAAACATCTTGGCTACTTCGAGTGGATTTTCGTTGTAAGTTTTTTTCTGAGAATAATCACCTTGTGTAAGCCTTACGCATTTACCGTCGATGATGTCAATGGCTGGAATGATTTGAAACATAATTCCTAACCCCTAAAGAGGGGATTTATTATTATTTAGTATAATATAAGTAGATATAAAACTGGTCGATTTGATAAATGACTATCATCAAATCTCCAAGAAATTCTTAAAAATCTGTTCGCCTACATCACCGCTGATTTCAGAGTGAAATTGTGCCGCAAAGAAATTGTCTCGCTGCAACATTGCTGAATATTCAAGAATATAATCCGTTTTGGCTACTGTATAATCGCAAAGCGGAGCATAATATCCGTGGTTATAATAGACATATTCGCTTTCACGCAAACCTTTCAAAAGCGGATTAACCTCTTTTTTTGTTCCCCCATCGGGGGTTAGGGGGCTAATATTATTCCAACCCGTTTGCGGAACTTTGAAGCCTTTTACTCTCGGAAACTTCAAGATTGGAATATCAAAAACTCCCAAACATTCGGTATTATTTTCTTCTGATGATTGGCAGAGAAGTTGCATTCCTACGCAAGTTCCCAAAAATGGCTGTTTAAGCGTTGGAATCACTTTATTGAGACCATTTTCTCTCAAGCTTTTCATGGCGGTTGAAGCTTCGCCTACACCTGGGAAAATAATTCGTTCGGCAGAGCGAATCACTTCGGCATTATCCGAAAGTTCATAGCTGGCACCAATACGCTCAAGAGCATACATGACCGACTGCACATTGCCTGCGTTATATTTTATGATTACGACTTTCAATTTTTAATTCTCAATGATAGGATGATAAAATGAGCGAATGATTAGAAATATATTCATTCAAGAATTTATTACAAATCTAAACTTATAGACAGACAATACATTATTTTTATTGAAAAAGTAATATTTTATCTTGCTTTGGTTTAATTATTGGGCAGTATTTTAAAATATTCTTTCATTCTATCATCCTATCATTGAGGCATTGGTTATCTTGCAGCGAAATTTCACCACCCCCAAAATGAATTGGCAGACTCTTTTTTCTAATAAACGACTCGGTGCCGAACACCGCAACGCCCACGAACATTTCCGCACTGACTATATGCGAGACTACGACCGATTGATTTTTTCGTCGCAGTTTCGTCGCTTACAAAACAAAACCCAAGTTTTTCCATTACCTGGGGCAGTTTTTGTGCATAATCGCTTGACTCACAGCTTGGAAGTTGCTTCGGTTGGACGCTCGCTCGGGAAAGCAATTGGAGAAAGAATTGTGGCAAAATATGAAAATGAACTGAATCAAGAGGCCATAGAGTTTTATAAATTTGAACTTTCAGCGGTGGTCATGACGGCCTGTATTGCTCACGATATTGGAAACCCCCCTTTCGGACATTCGGGCGAAGAGGCGATTCGTACCTATTTTAGAGAATTGGAGGGCGAAAAACTTCAATTTTTGACCGAAAACTTGACCGAAAACCAGTTCAATGATTTCAAATGGTTTGAGGGAAATGCCAATGCGTTTAGAATTCTGACAACGATTTTCAATCAAAGTAATCTGAATCTAACTTACGCCACTTTGGCTTCTATCATTAAATATCCTGCCGATTCGACGAGCGGATTTAAGAAGAAAAGTTTTATTTCGGCAAAGAAATCGGGCTTTTTTGATGCCGAAAGTGAGTTTTATCAACGCATTGCTACTGAGCTGAATATCAATGCTTTGAATGAGGAGAAAACAGTTTTTGCTCGCCATCCCTTTGTGTTTTTGGTAGAAGCAGCCGATGATATTTGTTATCGAATCATCGACCTCGAAGATGCTCACCGACTAAATATTATTTCGATTCAAGAAGCAAGAGATTTACTCGAACCTTTCTTCGAATCGCAAGAAGGGAAAAAAACTATCAAAGAAAAAGTGGATACGATTGAAGATGACAAGCAGAAACTTTCTTTTCTGCGAGCCATGCTCATCGGGAGATTGGTAGGAAAATGCACCGAAATTTTCTTTGAATACGAAGCACAGCTACTCGACGGCTCGCTCAATAAGCCTTTGATTGACCTTTTAGATGAAAAAACTACCTCTTTAATCAAAAAAATTGATGAGATTTCGATCAAAAAAATCTATAACGATAAGTCGGTGATTGAAATCGAAATTGCGGGTTATCATATTATTGGTGGATTGCTGAAAGAATTTGTTTCGGCAGTTTTGCAGCCTGACACGGCCAAATCAAGAAAATTATTGCAGTTGATTCCGAGTCAATATGGTATTACGAAAGGCGGAGATGTTTATCAGAATATCCTTGCGGTAGTTGATTTTATATCGGGCATGACCGATTTATTTGCCATTGACCTTTATCGAAAAATTACTGGGATTCAGATTCCGCAGTTGTAGAATAGTCCACGGTCTTCGGTCAACAGTCCACAGATTGTGGAATATGAGTTGTTTAACCACTTAATTATTAGATTTGAAAAATTAAGGAACTTCAAAACCGAAAAAAACTGTTGTTTTTACATCAAATAATAAAAATATCCGAATGAAGCAAACCAAAGACCCTTACGCAGCTCTCCGTTTTCCCGAATTTAGGTATTTTATCTCGGCTCAATTTCTATTTACGGTTGCAGTTTTGGTGCAAGAAGTTGTTATCAGTTTTTATTTGTACGAAATCACTCACGACCCGCTTTCTTTGGGTTTAATTGGACTTTTTGAAGCGATTCCATATATTTCTTTGGCACTTTTTGGTGGATATTTTGCCGACCGAGGCGATAAAAAGCTTATCATTCAGCTTTGTTATGGTGTAATTGTGCTATGTTCTTTCCTGTTACTTTGGGTTACTTATCCGTCGGCCAATCATTCGTTTGATGTTTCTCAAATCAAATTTGTTGTTTATCTAACTGTTTTTATATTGGGTATCGCCCGTGGGTTTTATGGCCCATCGTGGTCATCGCTCAAACCTTTTTTAGTTCCAGCCGAACACTATCCAAACTCTGCCTCGTGGAGTAGTCAATTTTGGCAATCGGGTATGATTTTGGGGCCAGCATCAGCTGGTTTTTTATATAGTTGGTTGGGCTTGACAAATACACTTATTTTGGTGATAGTTTTGTTTGCCATTGCTTTTGTTTTGGTAAGCCTGATTTCTAAAAAGCCTATTCAGCAGTCGGCTACTCACCAAAATGTATTTCAAAGCCTAAAAGAAGGAATCGACTTTGTGCGTAAAAACCGAATCTTATTTTATGCTATTTTACTTGATATGTTTTCGGTACTTTTTGGCGGAGTGATTGCCATTTTGCCAGTTTTTGCCAAAGATGTGTTGCACGTCGGGGCTGAGGGTTTAGGTATTTTGCGTGCCGCTCCAGGCGTTGGTGCGGTATTGACTATGCTCGGAACTGCCTATTTCCCACCGACTCGCCAAGCGTGGCGAAATATGCTCATTGGCGTGGCTGGCTTTGGTGTCGCAACTATTGTTTTTGCACTTTCTACTAATTTTTGGCTGTCGGCAGCAGCTTTATTTTTAACTGGGGCTTTCGATAGTATTAGCGTAATTGTACGTCAGACCATCCTGCAAGTACTTCCACCCGATGAAATGCGTGGGCGTGTGAGTGGCGTAAACGGTATTTTTGTGAGCTGCTCAAACGAACTCGGTGCTTTTGAATCGGGCGTAGCGGCAAAGCTTTTGGGAGCTGTACCTTCAGTGCTTTTTGGTGGTGTGATGACACTCGTTTTTGCAATTATCATTTTTCTACGCTCGGGCGACCTTTTTGATGTAAAATTGGAGAAAAAGTCATAGTTGAAAGTCCACGGTTGACTGTACGTAGTCAACGGATATTTAAAGATTTTTGGGCAATTATTGGCAGCTTAAAAACAAAATTTTACATTTGCTAAGACGAAACCTATTTAATATGATTCGACTTTTTGCTGTTGTAAATGACTTTTTTAAGAATAAACCCGTCAAAATTGCTTTGATGGTGTTTTTTGTTTTTTCAGAAACTATATCTTTTGCCCAAAATCGACCACGAACGGATATTAATTTGGATGAATTTATTCAGCGAGTTTTTCCTGTTCAGCAAGAAAACATCAACTACGAAGATCTTTACGAGTCGCTTTACCAACTTTACCAAAATCCACTCAATCTAAATACTGCCACTGCCGAAGATTTAGCTTCGCTCTATGTACTTTCACAGATTCAGATAAAAAGTATTCTTGACCATCGAGAACAAAACGGCGATTTTCTGAGCATTTACGAACTCCAAGCCGTACAGAATCTTGATTTGGAGACAATAAACAAGCTCTTACCTTTCGTTGACATAAAATATAAGTTTTCGGTCGGAGACTTAAAAAATCGGCTAACTAATGCTACTGACCATTATTTTGTGTTGAGGAATTCGCAAGTTTTAGAAAAATCAAGGGGTTTCGAAGAAGGAAAATATCTTGGTTCGCCGCAGCATCTTTACGCCCGCTATCGCCTAAGCCACCCGAAAGATTTTCAAGTAGGTTTTATTGTAGAAAAAGATGCTGGCGAAAAAAACTACCTTGATTTCTACACATTTCATTTTCAACTTCGCAATAAAGGCAAACTCAAAAACTTAGTTCTGGGCGATTATCAAGCACAATTTGGGCAAGGTCTAATCATGTCAGCTGGGTTTTCGTTGGGCAAAAGTAGCGAAGCCATTGCCACTACTCGCCGTAGTAATTTGGGCGTTCGCCCTTACGGTTCGTTGCTCGAAGGAGGCTATTTTAGAGGAGCAGCTGCCACTTATCAACTTGGCAAAATCGACTTAACAGGCTTTTATTCATACACAAAACGAGACGCCAGCATCAGCGATGATAGTGGTGAACGAGAAGATTACTTTAGCTCGGTTCTAACGGGAGGTTATCACCGAACCGAAACCGAATTGGCTCGAAAAAATCAATTAACTGAGCAAAATATTGGCGTAAATGCCACTTTTCCGTTCAGAAATGGGCAAATAGGAGCAACTTTACTCAACACACAATTTGATGCTACGCTACAACGGAACCCAGTTTTGTATAATAAATTTGAGTTTTCGGGGAAACAAAACTTGGTTATCGGTACAAACTTTACTTATACTTGGCAAAACTTCAATTTCTTTGGCGAAGCGGCTCGCTCAAGTAGTGGTGGCATCGGGGCGATTGGTGGTTTTGTTGCAGCCCTCAGCCGACAAGTTGAATGGGCAGTAAATATCAGAAATTTCGATAAAAACTTTCATAGTTTTTATGCCAACGGGCTGAGCGAAGGAAGCAGAAATATCAACGAACGAGGCATCTATTGGGGGCTGAAATATTCACCAAAAAAAGGTTTGACCTTCAGTGCTTTCTATGACCGTTTCCAGTTTCCGTGGCTCAGGTATTTGGTCGATGCTCCTTCTGGTGGTTTCGATTATTTGCTCCGAATGACTTATCAGCCAAATAAAAAAGCCTTGTTTTATGTGCAATATCACGAAGAACACAAAGGTAAAAACTTGCCCAATAATTCAACGGTGACCGATGTAGTTGTAAACGTGATGCGACAAAGTATTTTGGCAAATTTTGAGTATTCGGTTAATCGAGTTTTCAAGACTCAAACCCGTGTGCAGTTAAACACTTATCAATACGAAACTCGCTCACAATCAAAAGGTTATGCAATTATGCAAGACCTCGAAGGCTCAATCCGAAAATTACAACTCAAAGGCAGAATTGCTTATTATAATACCGACGATTATGATTCGAGAATCTATGTCTATGAAAACGACGTGCTTTATGCAGTTTCGTTACCAGCGTATTCGGGCAAGGGCATTCGGACGTATTTAGTAGCTCGGTATGGCCTCACTCGAAATCTTGATTTATGGGTGCGTTATGCACGTACTCAACTCAGCAATGTAAACACAATCGGAAGCGGCACAGATTTAATCAATGCTCCGCATCGTAGCGAAGTGAAAGCACAGATTAGGTATTCGTTTTAAAAATACAATTTAGAAAATTGTGTTACGACTGATGAAACTCTACTAAACCATTAATTGGGGTTCCTAATATTCTGCCGAGTTTAATACCTTGACTATCAGCTACTTTTATCAATAAATCTTTGTAGTAAAAAGCCACCGAACCCACAAAACTTACGTTGATTTCGTGACACATCGGGTATTTTAGAATGTATTTTTCAAAAAATTGTAGGAAGCAGTTTTCCACTAAATTGCTGCAAAAATCATCTTCGAGATTATCAAACAAAAACCTTGAAAAGGTAGCAAAATAACGATTTGGGAAAGGTTTATGATACGCATTTTCAAGAACCGTCAGCCTATCCATTGTTCCGTACTTTTCTTCAAACTTTGCTCTAATTTTGAGCGGCATTTCTTTGTGTAAATAACTCAACAATAGACTTTTACCCAAATGTCCACCACTACCTTCATCGCCCAGCCAAAAACCTAACGGTGGAATCTGAAATCCTGTTTTTTCACCATCAAAATAGATGGAATTTGAGCCAGTTCCCAAAATACATGCAATTCCTGTTGCTTTTCCGCACGCTGCTCGTGCCGCACCTACGACATCGCTTTGAGCTTCAATTTGCTGGCAAGTCGGGAAAACTTTCAAAATGGCTTCCTTAATTACGCCTGCTTTTTCTTCATTAGTTACACCCGTTCCGTAATAAAAAACTTGTGTTACTTCCTTCGTGCAGAGCGGCAAAAGATTGGCTTTTAGTTCGTTGGCAATCGAATCGGCATCTTGATAGTATGGATTAAACCCGACGGTCTGCATTTGTGCAATTACTTCATTTTGGTCTAAAATTCGCCAATCGGTTTTGGTTGAGCCGCTATCTGCTATCAGAATCATGGAGGAAATGTTTTTTGTTGTAAATATCAGAAATGTAGGACAGGTTTGCAACCTGTCGATAGCGTAAATAATGTAAAAACATATTCTACGTACTGACAAGTTAGAAACTTGTCCTACTTAAAAACATAACATTTTTAATTTTTTATTTCATTAATTCAATAAATTCTTGCGTTAAATGGATACTTCCCAACTTTAAACTTAAAAAATAGTTAAATTCGCAACATAGCAACATCACCACTTACAGAATCATGGCAGAAGCGACTGAAAAACCATTAAATTTTATTGAACAAATTATCGAAGATGACCTCGCAGCAGGCAAAAATGATGGTCGGGTTTTGACCCGTTTCCCTCCTGAGCCAAACGGCTACTTGCACATTGGTCATGCTAAATCTATCTGTTTGAATTTTGGAGTTGCCCAGAAATACGGTGGAAAAACAAACCTTCGATTTGATGATACAAACCCAGTAACCGAAGAAACCGAATACGTCGAGTCTATCAAGGCCGATGTAAAATGGCTTGGTTTCGATTGGGCTGAGGAACTATATGCGTCTGATTATTTCGACCAACTATACGAATTTGCCCTGAAACTTATCAAAAAAGGCTTGGCTTATGTCGATGATAGCACGTCGGAAGAAATGGCAGCCATGAAAGGTACACCAACCGTTGCGGGTATCAATAGCCCATATCGTGAACGAACAATCGAAGAAAACCTTGATTTGTTTGTGCGTATGAAAAATGGCGAGTTTGCCGAAGGAACGAGAGTTTTGAGAGCCAAAATCAATATGGCTTCTACGAACATGCTCATGCGTGACCCTATCATTTACCGCATAAAATTTGCCACGCACCACCGTACGGGCGATAAGTGGTGTATTTATCCGATGTATGATTTTGCCCATGGTCAATCTGATTCGATTGAGCAAATTACACACTCAATCTGTACGTTGGAGTTTGTTCCTCACCGTGAGCTTTACGATTGGTGTATCGAAAGTTTGGAGATTTTCCCTTCAAAACAATATGAATTTGCTCGTTTGAATCTTTCTTATGCCATTACGAGTAAGCGTAAATTATTACAACTCGTCAACGAAAACTTCGTAACAGGTTGGGACGATCCTCGGATGCCTACTATTTCAGGAATGCGTCGTCGTGGATATACGCCCGAAGCGATTCGTGAGTTCTGCGACCGTATCGGTATTGCCAAGCGTGATAATTTGATTGATGTAAGTTTATTAGAATTCTGTGTTCGTGAACACCTCAATAAAGTTGCCACTCGTGTAATGGCCGTGCTTGACCCAATCAAAGTGGTGATTACGAACTATCCAGAAG
The DNA here is from genome assembly GCF_040253585.1 of Emticicia sp. W12TSBA100-4. Classification (NCBI taxonomy): domain Bacteria; kingdom Pseudomonadati; phylum Bacteroidota; class Cytophagia; order Cytophagales; family Leadbetterellaceae; genus Emticicia; species Emticicia sp. W12TSBA100-4. The sequence goes on along the minus strand of NZ_JBELAU010000010.1, from coordinate 238,711 downwards.
GACAAATTGAGGAATTAACTGCCGAAAATAACCCCGAAGACCACGAAAGTGGTTCGAGAATTATGCCGTTTAGCCGTGAAATTTTGATTGAAAAAGAAGATTTCATGGAAAACCCGACGAAAAAATACTTCCGTTTAGGGCCAGGCTTAATGGTTCGTTTGAAACACGCCTATATTATTAAGTGTGATGATATAGTGAAAGATGAAAACGGCGAAATCATTGAACTTCACTGCTCATACATCGAAAACTCACGAAGCGGAAACGATACTTCGGGTATTAATGTAAAAGGAACAATTCACTGGGTTTCGGAAGCACAAGCCGTTGATGCGGAAGTAAGACTTTACGACCGATTGTTTAAGGTAGAAGACCCAAGCCGTGAAGATGGCGATTTCAAAGAATACCTCAATCCAGAGTCATTACAAGTAATTACGGCAAAAGTTGAGCCTGCACTCAAAAATGCAACGCTCGATACACCATATCAATTCTTACGCAAAGGATATTTCTGCTTAGACCCAGATTCGACAGCCGACGCTTTGGTTTTCAACAAAACCGTTGGTTTGAAAGATACATGGGCCAAAGAAGCGGGCAAATAAAATAATAGATTAAACCATCTAAAACCTGCGAAGTCTAATACTCAAGGCTTTGCAGGTTTCTTAGTTTATAAAACATATTTTCAGCTACAATTATACAATTTCTCTAAAAAATACGTTATTAGTCACAACAAATAAAAATCCTTACGATGAAAAACACAGCAATAAAAATCTTCGCTTTTATATTCATTAGTCTTGGCACTTTTGCCCAAAAAGCTGATGAAATTTTCAGTAAACATATTGAAGCAACGGGTGGAAAAGCACTTTGGGATGGTATCTCGACTTATTCAATCAAGCAGGCATATCGTGGAAATTCAGCGGCTGATTATGATATTGAGCTAAAAGGTTCTTTCAGCGAAGCTGCTCTTTATAAAGCAAAAACTATCTTAAAGCGTACATTTATTTTCGGAATCAAAGGTCAAGAAGGTTGGAGAAAAGTGCCACTTGGTAGCTCTGACAAAGCAACGCAATATGAAACAAACACATTGAGTGATAAGGAGCAAGAAAATATGCGTAGAGAATTAAAGGAAAATATTTTGCCTTTTCTTGACTACCAAACCAAAGGCTATATTGCAACCGTAGTTGGTAGCGAAACCATTAATAACGTAAAAACAACTCATGTAGAATTGAGCGGTAAAGGCATCAAATATAATCTCTATTTTGATGAAACAACTGGGCTTTTAATGAGAAAAAAACTCACTTTAAGTACAGGTGAAGTAATTACCGAAGATTATACCAAATACGGAGATACTGCCTACGGTGTAAAATTCCCGACAGAATCGACGTATCTGAGCAGTATTGATAAAAGAAACTTGAAAGTAACAACTTCGGTTATTTTTAATGATAAAATTGCTCCAGAATACCTTATGAAGTAAAAAACATCAGAAAGAATTAGCCTCTCAGTTTTTTGAGGGGCTTTTTTTTGCTTAAATTGTATAGTGATTAAAATATTTTCAACCAACTTCCAACCATTTTAAAATAAACGGGGTCTTATTCACAGCAACCCTTAAAAACGATTAGGTTGGAGCATAACTTATACCCTTTTCATGTATAGCGAACAAGAATTAATACAGGCTTGTATTCGCCAAGAACGACCAGCCCAACGGCAACTTTACGAGCGTTTTGCCAGTAAGTTGTTCGCTACGGCTATGCGTTACATGAAACACCGAAGTGATGCCGAAGATGTTTTGCAAGATTCGTTTATCAAGATTTATCAGAAAATTGATAGTTTCCGATTTGATTGTCCGCTCGAAGCATGGCTCAGAAAAATTGTAGTCAATACCGCCTTGAAACAATTACAAAGTCAGCCAAATTACATGGAACACACTGATAGTCAGTTGATTTCTGACGAAGTAGAGCAAGATGAATTTACGCTTTCAGGTTTTGAGTTTGAGCAATTAATGGAAATAGTGCAGAGTTTGCCCGATGGTTGCCGAACGATTTTCAACTTATACGCCATTGAAGGTTATCAGCACAACGAAATTGCGAATATGCTGGGCGTTACCGAAGGAACATCAAAATCACAATATTCGAGGGCGAGAACACTGTTACAAGCAAAATTAAAAGCGATAGGTATTGCACCCAAAGCTATCAAATAAATATTAAGTAAAAGATACGAAACTGTTTTTTCGTAGAAACAAATGGACTCACAGAAGCCAAGTAATTTTGAAGAAGAATGGCAAAAAGCATTTAATGATGCTTCTTTTGCTCCTCCAAGCGATATGTGGGAGCGAATTGAGCAGGATTTAGAGCGAAAAAAACGTCGCCCATTCTTATTTTTCCTTCGACCGTCAGCCATGCTGGCTGGCGTAGCAGCAACCTTAGTTTTGGCTTTGGGAGGAATCTTATTTTTCAATCAACAAGATTCAAAAACGCCATTGGCAAGCGTTAGTGGAAATACGCCAAAGGTTCCATCAAAATCTCAAAACACCAATAATCAGTCAAATACCGCTGAAGCAAACATAGAAAATCTTGCTTCGTCATCAGCAAGTGTTACCGAGCCGAGCTTCCCAATTGAAAACTATAACGATAAGCAAACACTCGCTTTGGCCGAAAATGATATAAACAAACGTGTTACTAACTTTAAAAAATCTATCCAAAACAATCAGTTGATGTTAGCAGCTGTTAGTACTGTAAACACTAACGTTGGTGATATGGTTGTCAATATTGACAAAAACAATAGTCAAGCTTCAGACAAGACTATTATTCAAACAACTGATAATCAATCAGATAAAACTACTTTGTTAGCTCAAAATGAGCATCAAGGAATTGCAGATTGGGCTTTATTAAAACACCGTGATTTTCAGTATTTAGGAAGCCGTTATACTTTGAAACGAAATAAATTAGTATTTGAAAGCGAAGAGACAGAGGCTCCCGTTGTGGCTTCAAACGATTCTAAATTTTGGTTAGGTCTTCAATCTGGCGTTTCACCTTTTGACCCAAACATGAAACTCGGTGGCTTAAATACCGTTGCTTTAGCACAAGCCGATGCTTATGCAAATATGTCAAATACGCCTTCGGTTGGGGCTTCTCCTTCGGCTGGAGATAAACAAGGAAACGTAATGGTTTCTCAGCCACAAAATGCAATTAGGGCTGGAATTGGTATAAATACAGGCGTAGCGATGGGCTACAAGATCTCAAAAAAATGGAATTTTGAAAGCGGAATCAGATATTTGCGTGGAAACTCTACGCTGAATAGCAATACTTATGCTTTCCAACAAAATGGTTATGCAAATACTTTCTTGGCTGATTATCTATTACAAAATTCTTCCAATCAAGATATGCAGTTTGCTAATAAGCAAATCAATACGGTAGTGGCTGATGCTTCCCAATTTGGTAATCGCTATGAATACTTGATGATTCCGATGCAAGTTGGTTATGAAATTGGATTATCGAAAAAGGTTGCATTAAATATTTTAGCGGGTGTTTCGACGGATATTTTCTTAAAGAATACTATCATCAATGATAATAGTATTTTACAAGAGAAAAGTACTATCAATACATCGAGTAATATCTATAAACCACTGAATTTGAGCGGTTTAGGAGGCGTAAGAGCAAGCTATCTGATTAGCCGACATTGGCAACTAAACCTGGGAAGTTCTTACCAGCATTCATTGTTTTCGGGTATTAATAACTCAACAGCCTTACAAATGCGTCTGAAAATGTTTGGACTAAATTACGGTTTGAATTATCGTTTTTAATTAAGGATTTGATTATAGATTGTTGAGTTTTGATGTAATTTTGATAAACAATACCCATCTTCAATCAACAATCTCTAATTATCAATCGCTAATTCTTTAAATTTCTACAATTTATGTTCGCTCATGTAGCTTAAATACTTCACAATTTCGGTCGCTTCTTCAGGTTTTATACCCAAATTTGGCATTTTAACATCATTTCTGTAACTCGCGGGATTTTGAATAAAAGCCTTCAAATCATCGGTTTTCCAATATTCTGTTACGCTTTTCGGGTAATTAAGTTCTGGCCCCATTTTTCCGCCAATTTTATTGATGGCATGGCAAGTTTGGCAACGATTATTAAATATTTCATAACCTGCCAAAGCCGATTCTTCTTTGGGTTTGAGAGCAGCATCGTTTTCGTGAAGTGGAGCAAGGTGTATTTTCACTAAATTGTACGGCCATTTATAACTAATATCATCGCCCGAAACTCCTTCATAAACCACATAAAAAGGCTCCATTTTAGTTTCTTGACCATTTTTTTCGAGCATTTCCCATTCACGACCTTTCGGAGCATCGGCATCGCTTACTGCCAAATATGCTTTTGCCGAAAGCAATTTTTCTAAAGGCATTTCGGGCTTATAACCATCTTCGCATTCAAAAACTACTTTCAAATCAGCCGCATTCATTCTTTTCATTGAAGAATATTTTTCTAAAATATCTTTCAGAGGCAAAGCATTGAAACGCTTATTTTTATGATAAACTGGGTCAGGCTTAATCTTAACAATTTGAGTATTTTTTAGTAAACCTTTTTCTCTTAAATCTAATAAATCAATAGTTAGCGAGTCATTGACAGGCGTTTCTTCAATGGCCAGTTTTGCCACTTGCAACGAATCTTTTTTAGCGTTTTTTTGTGAACTATCGCACGAAACATACAAGGCTGATAATAAAGCAAATACAACAACTTTTTTCATAAATAAATATTTTTGAGGATATGGATTTGACTATAAAAGTAGCCAAATTCTTTGTTTAAATAATGAGTTTTTCTTCGGTTATCTAAAAAATACTATATTTATGCTCAATTAAACAAAATTTAACCTATGAAAAAAACAAATTTGTGGCAGCACATCTGCACACTGCTGCTATGTATGAGTGTATGCACACCAACGCTTGCACAATGGCACATCTCTGCCAAAAACTTCGACCCCAACAATTATTATGGCGTTACGGTGGCCAATGGTATGGTCGGAATTACGTCTTCACCTGACCCACTCAAAGTAAAAGAAATCGTTCTAAATGGTACATTCGACACTTATGGACGTGGGCGTGTTGCTAATATCATGAAGGTTTTTGAGTTTGCTAACATGGAGTTAATCATTGATAATCAAATGATTAACCGTAATAACATTAGCAATTTCGTACAAACGATTGATATGCAAAATGCCATTTTTACTACAACTTTCGACATGGGAAGTAAGGCTGCTGTCAAATCGAATGTGCTTGCACTTCGCCATTTACCACATTCGGCATTGATTGAAATGGAAATTACGGCGAAACAAGACATTGAATTTACGCCCATCAGTATCATGCAAACGCCCGATATGTTGCGTGATGTACAGAATTTCTTCCATACCATCGACCGACCGCACTCACTGATTCCTCTGATGACTTCGGTTGCAAAAACACCTACGGGAAAACACACAATTGCGGCATCAAACTCATTTTTGTTTGAAGAAGAACGAGGAAAAGAACCCCAATTGATTCACGAAGAATGGGACAACGGAATGCACCGAATGAAGTTTACGAAAAAACTAAAAGCAGGTGAAACCTACAAATTTTCGGTGGTTGGGTCGGTAATTTCGACTGCCTATGTAACCGACCCACACAATGAAGCTGAACGTCTGACAATCTTTGCAGCACTCGAAAAACGTGAGCGTTTACTCAAAAAACACAAAGAAGCATGGGCAAAACTTTGGGAGTCAGACATCATCATTGAAGGTGACGATGAAGCTCAACGTGCAGCACGTTTTTCATTGTATAACCTGTACTCGTTTTGCCGTGAAGGACAAGCTTATAGTCTCTCGCCAATGGGTTTATCGGGTTTAGGTTATAATGGTCACGTTTTTTGGGATACTGAAATTTGGATGTTCCCTCCGCTATTGGCAATGAAACCAGAATTAGCAAAATCATTACTCGAATATCGTTTTGAGCGTTTACAAGCTGCCAAATACAATGCGAAAGCACACGGTTATCAAGGAGCGATGTTTCCGTGGGAATCTGACGATTCAGGGCAGGAATCAACGCCTGTATGGGCTTTAACGGGGCCATTCCAGCACCATATTACAGGTGATGTGGGTTTTGCTTTTTGGAAGTATTATCAAGTAACGAAAGATAAAAATTGGCTGAAAGACCGTGCCTACCCAATGCTAAAAGAAGTTGCTGATTTTTGGGTAAGTCGTGTAGAAAAAGGCAACGATGGAAAGTACCACATTATCAATGTAGTTTGTGCTGACGAATGGGCTGAAAATGTGGATGATAATGCCTATACAAACGGTATGGCAAAAGAAGTTTTGGGCTACGCCAACCAAGCTGCTAAAGAACTTGGTCTTCCCGAAAACCCAAAATGGAAAGAAGTGCAAGACGGACTTGTAATTTTGAAGTTTCCTGATGGCACAACTCGTGAACACGCTTCTTATAACGGCGAGCCTATCAAGCAAGGCGATGTAAATTTACTTTCTTACCCAATGAAACAAATCACTGACCCAGCTACAATCAAGAAAGATTTAGATTTTTATTGGAAAGTTTTGGCCGATAACCTTCCAGGAAGAAAAGGACAAAGCCCCGCTATGGCACATGGTGTGTTTTCTATCTTAAATGCTCGTTTGGGAGATACCGAAACTGCCTACAAACAATATATGGATAGTTATAAACCTAATGAAGTTCCACCATTTGGAGTTCTGGCCGAAACCGCTGGCGGAACAAATCCTTATTTTTCGACAGGAGCAGGTGGATATTTACAAACGCTCATTAATGGTTGGGGTGGACTTGATTTTACCGATGCAGGAATCATCCAACTAAAAACAAAACTTCCACAACATTGGAAATCTTTGACTTTGAAAGGTGTTGGCGTTGAGAAAAAGGCTTTTACGGTGAAGTAAAATTATTGAGTAAGATTTATTTGAAAGCCTCAGTACATACACTGGGGCTTTTATTTTTACCAAAAACAACGATGGCAAGGCTTCGAGCCTTGCCATCGTTAATATTACATATCAACTTAATCATAAAAAAAGGAGAAATACCTTTCGACATTTCTCCTTTCTAAAAATCTATTTTCTAAGATTATCAGAAGAATTTAGCTCTGTTATCTTTGATGTTTGCGTTATCACGGATTGCTTGATTTGCCATATACGAAGCACCATATCCACCATTACGTTGTGTGATTTGGTTTTTGTATTGTGTATAATCAGCAATTTCAGGAGCTTTTGTAAGTTTAGTTGTCTCAACTACAAATACACCGTTTTCACCAACAAATGGCTTAGAACGTTTGCCTGTTTGTAAACCAAAGATTTTACCGATAGCAATTGGGTCAATTCCTGGAGATGTCAACATACCAGCCATCAAGTTGATGTCTGTTGCAGTTTCAACCAAAGCACCAGCACCGTATTTTTGAGCTACTTGCTCTAAAGCACCCGATGGAGTTCCAAGCTTTTTCAAGATTTGCTCTGCCTTTATTTCATTACGAACTTTAGCAGTAATCGCATCTTTGAAGTCCTCAGCTTTAGGGCTATCTTTTTCAGTTTTAGCCGTTACTGCCGCAATGATAAAGTTATCACCTACTTCAAATACACGGTCAGAAACTTCGCCTACGCTTGTATCATTATTAAATGCCCACAATACAACTTCACGTGCATTTTGGATAGTATTAAATGTTGAAGCCTCAGGAAAAACTTTATCTGCTTTCAAGATAACCAATTTACCATCTTTTTTAACTGCCGCTTCAAATGCTTCTTTAGAGCTGCTACTTGCACGCAATGTTTCAGCTTTTTGATAGATGGCATTTCTTGTGCTTTCGCTCGCTTGTAACTCACGGCTGAGAGTAGCGATTTTATATTTAGTATTCGACTTTCCTTCTGTTACTTTAATGATATGATAGCCGAAATCAGTTTCAACTACATTTGGTACTAAACCAGCACCACCCATTGCAAATACAGCAGTTTCAAATGGTTTTACCATTGTACCATTGTTTTTGAATGTACCTAAATCTCCACCTTGTTGAGCCGAACCATCTTGGCTGTTTGCACGAGCCAAAGTTGCGAAGTCAGCACCTTGTTTCAATTGGTTCAAGATGTCCTGTGCTTTTGTACGAGCAGCAGCTTTTACAGAATCTGGAGCAGTTTTATCAGCACGGATTAAGATATGACTTGCACGAGCCGTATAAAGTGAATCTACTGCAGTTCCTTCATATTTGTAAATTGAGTAAGTATTATCTTCTTTGAATGGTCCGATAACAGCACCTTGAATGGCAGTTGCGAGAGCTGCTTTCAATGTAGGAGTCAATTCATTTGCACTACGCTCGTAAGGCACACGGCTATCAGAATTTAGTTCAGCATACGATTTTGCATTTGGAGCAGCAGCTAAACCTTTAGCATAGTTTTTAATGTCTTCGTATAAAGCAGCACTATCTTCTTTAGTAGGCATTACTTGATACACAACATAATCAAATGAGCGGCTATCATATCCTTTAAACTCTTCTTTGTGTTTGCTCAAATAATCTGACAATTGGCTATCAGTTACTTTGATAGTAGTGTCGATGATACTTGTGAAAGGCACATATAAATAGCGAGCATCTGCTTTAGTAGCTGTTGCATCGTATTCTCTTTTAGCTTCGGCAGTTGTTACAAACGAAGACGAAGAAAGCAACGCATTGTATTTCTCCAGCAAACGTTGTTGAATTGCTTGTTCTTTGATTTGGTCCCAAGCGAGTTTTTGTTGAGCTGGCAATTGGTTTGCAGCAGCAGCATTGATAAACTCTATATGACGGTTACGGTCATATTGTCCAGTTTGTGGGTCAGTAAATTGTTGCTTAATGATTGGGCTAAGGTTTTTTGTCCCTTGAACCATTTCACGAAGCTCATCTGGCGTAACCTTCAAGCCGAGTTTCTCGAATTCAGCTTTGTAAGTAATGTCAAAAATCATTTGTTCCCAAACTTGGCTACGTAATTGCTGAATTTCTTGCTCTTGTAGAGCTCTTCCAGCTTGTTGCTCATAATTGGCACGAGCTACATCTAATTTTGCTTGAAATGCTTGGTAGTCAATACTGGTACCTGCAATTTCACCAATTTTATTATCATTACTACTAAACAAGCCACTTTTACCATTTCCTCCGAATAAATCTCCTCCGACAATGAATAAAATGAGTGCAATTGCGATAACTACGACTGCAACACCTGAACGTTCACGAATTTTGTTAATTAAAGCCATTTGTTTTTTTAATTTATTACTGGACTTTTAGGACTGTTTAAATGCCTGATTATTGTTTCTTTATTTTTTTCAAAAAAATTGAGGTGCAAAAATAAGCAGATTCATATAGATTATCAAGGAAATCCAATTGATATATTAGCTTATTTTAACAAGTTTTATGCCAAATATGGCTTTTTGCTTCTTAAGTTTGGGTCAGCCCTTCGGTGCAGGGCAAAAAAAAACCCACGTTTGAGGCATGGGCTTGATAAGATCATTACAGCTATCAGCTTATTCTCGACTCGTTACTGGTTTAGTTTCCTACTAAAAAATCATCAAAGAATTTCAAAAGTTTTTTCTGATAATCTTTAATCACCTTACCATCAGTTAATTCTATAAACTGACTGTCTTTCTTTGTTTTTTCTTGCACTCTGGTCGATGTATAAAACAAAGTTTTATTATCTTCATAAGGGTGTTGAACCATTTTGATGTCACAATCAACTCGTGTTTCTATGGTTTTCTTGAAAAGCCCTTTAGTTTTGCGGTCTTTGAATACTTTCGATACCAAGAACCCTTCATCAGTATTACGTTCGATTACTAAACCAATCCCCTCATCTAAAATTTTGCGGAGTACACGAACTCGAACTTGGTCATAAGGCATCGTATAAACCCTCACAACATTGGTATCTTTTACAATTCTGTTTCTATCTCTAAGTGCCTGTTTTTTGAATTCTCTGAAAAGCTCCATCGAATCAGCAAAGGCAGTTTTTAAAGAACTCAGCTCGGTATCAGTTTTTTGCTTGTATTCCGAATAAGTGCTTGAAACATTGGCTGTAGAATCTCTCGAAGCCTTCAACATTGACTTATAATAATTTACAATGCCTTCTTGAGAAAGAATTTGAGTACTTTGTCTCGCCAACAATTGGTTAAGGGCATTGATATCATTAGTAAGTTTACGATTTCTCTGAATAAGAGCATCAACACGATTTCCTCCTTTTATACTTTTTACACTCTTTGCACTTTTTTGAGCAATTACTTGTGATGAGAAAAAACAAATGCCAATTAGAAGCATTTTCTTGACAAAAGACTTAGCCGAAAAGTTTACATAAAACATTTTAAGTGGTTAATTAAGGGTTTTATAATTTACCTAATTTTTATCAATTAGGCTTCCTGCAAATTTGTGTTTGAATTACAATCTTACAAAATTAGATGATTCAGGGCAAATATTTATCTATTTTTGTGCGTTTTTTAAAAAAATAATTAACTATTTATGAAATTACGCTCTCTTTGCTTTGCTACCGTTGGATTATTTATCGGACTTTCTTTTTTATTATCTTGCCAAAACTCCGAAACTATCGACACCTCAAATATATCAGTAAAGGTTGATATTCAAAGGTTTGACGCAACAATGATGCAGCTAAAGACCAAAGAGCAAATCAAAAGTTTTCTATTAAAAAACACTAAATTTGTTAATCAGTTTTATCAGACTTCACCAGAAGATACTGCACTCATTAATCGACTATTTTTGATTCATAATAACCCAGATACGCAAGCTTTTTATGAAGACACGAAAAAATCCTTCGGAAACCTTGCTGATTTGAGCAAACAACTGGAAACGGCCTTCAAACATATTAAGTTCTATTATCCTGATTTCAAAGAACCTCAAATTATTACCACTTTTACAGCACTTGATTTAGAACTAATGGTTGCTGATGATATGATTGTGATACCTCTGGAAACTTTTTTGGGGCCGAAGGCAAGGTATCGTCCGCAATACCCATTTTATCTTTTACAAAGATTTGATAAGCCATATATCGTGCCGTCAATTCTAACAATCTTATCAAAAAAATACAATGCAATCGACCAAAACGACCGCTCACTGCTGGGAGATATGGTTTACTATGGGAAAAGCTATGAGTTTACTCGTGCAATGCTACCAGATGTGGCCGATTCACTCGTAATTGCGTATGCTGACTCAAATATGACTAAAACTTGGAATTCACAGGATTTAGTTTGGGGGTATTTTCTTGATAATAAACTACTTTATGAAACAAACGACCGAATTAAAGATAAATATCTTAGCGACCGCCCGAAGGTTCAGGAAATCGGAAACGACTGCCCTGGCAGAATTGCACAATGGCTTGGCTGGCGAATTGTGAGCCGTTACCGAACCGAAAACCCCTCAATTTCGTTAATTGATTTGATGAAAAACCCAAATGCCCGTGATATTTTCGAGAAATCGAAATATAAAGGACAATTGGAAGATTAAATTTAACGATTTCTTGCTCAGATTGAGTAATTTTAAAAATTGATGGGCAAATTTTAACGACCGTTGTAAGGTAAATAATCATGGCAAAAAGAAGTAGTAGTTTTGGTGCGGGTGTTTCGGAGGCAGATAAAAAAAAGGTAACAAAGGAAGGTTTCAAGAAAGCATTAAAGATTTTTAGATTTACATTGCCTTACAAAGGCACTTTTGCTATTGGTTTTATTTTCTTGGTTTTGTCGCAAATCACCTCTATGAGCGTGCCTTTGTTAATGGGACAAATGGTCGGAGCGATTGTTTCACCGAAAAATCCATCAGCGGCTCTTGAAGCATCAAAAATGATGGGCGGAAATACTGGTATCCAGAAATTTCAGCAAATTTTCAATTCGTCTAATTCCCTCACACTCAATGAAGTAACATTTCTTTTCGTAGCCTTGCTTATCATGCAAGCCTTATTTTCATTTCTACGAGTTTATACTTTTTCAAGAGTTTCGGAGCGTTCGATGCGTGATTTACGCCAAGAACTTTATACAAAAATCATTACTTTACCGATTTCGTTTTTTGAAAAAAGTCGAGTTGGCGAACTCATGAGTCGCATCACATCCGATGTTACTCAATTGCAAGATGTACTTTCTATCACGCTTGCCGAACTTTTCCGTCAAATTTTTACGCTCGTAGGTGGCGTAATCTTGATTTCAATGCTTTCTGGAAAACTGACGCTTTTCATGCTTTCTACATTTCCATTTTTGGTGGTAGCGGCCATTGTTTTTGGGCGTTTTATCAGAAAAAATTCTAAGAAAGTACAAGATGAATTGGCTCAAACAAATATCATCGTAGAAGAAACCCTACAATCGGTCAATGTGGTGAAGGCATTTACAAACGAACGCTTAGAAGTAAATCGGTACGGAACTTCTATCCAACGAGTGGTTGATTATGCACTCAAAGCGGCAACCTTCAGAGGTGGTTTTATTTCGTTTATTATATCTGTTTTGTTTGGCGGTGTTGTGGGCGTGGTTTGGTACGGTGGCAATTTAGTACTTTCGGGAGAATTGGCCTTTCAAGATTTATTCACTTTTATTCTTTATACGGGTTTTATTGGTGGCTCGGTTGGTGGTTTGGGTGATATGTATGCCCAAATTCAACGCACGGTTGGAGCATCAGAAAGAATTTTAGAGATTTTAGATGAAGAATCAGAAGTTGATGTTTCAAAAAATCCAGTGTTCAAAAAAGCCGATGGAAATATCGTATTCGATAAAGTAGGCTTTGCGTATCCTTCTCGTCCCGATGTGATGATTTTGAAAGAATTATCACTTTCAATCAAATCTGGCGAAAAAATAGCGATTGTAGGTCATAGCGGTGCTGGAAAATCAACAATTGTGCAACTTTTGATGAAACTTTACCCGCTCACAAAAGGCAAAATAACTGTCGATGGACAAAACATTGCTACGCAAGATGTAACCGAACTCCGCAGCAATATCGCAATTGTGCCACAAGAAGTCATGCTTTTTGGTGGAACAATCTACGAAAACATTGCCTACGGAAAACCAAACGCCACTCGCCAAGAAGTATTAGATGCTGCACAAAAAGCGAATGCTTATGAGTTTATTGAGTCTTTTCCTGATAAATTTGAGACGGTTGTTGGCGAGCGTGGTGTGAAACTTTCGGGCGGACAACGCCAGCGTGTAGCCATTGCCCGTGCGATTCTGAAAGACCCTTCGATTTTGATTCTTGATGAAGCCACAAGTGCCTTAGATTCTGAATCTGAAAAATTAGTGCAAGATGCTCTCGATAAGTTAATGAAAGACCGCACAACGATTATCATTGCTCACCGCTTGGCTACTATCAGAAATGTCGATACTATTTATGTCTTGAAAGATGGTGAAATTGCTGAGTCTGGTAATCACGAAGAATTGATATTAAGAGAAGAAGGAATTTACGCAAACTTGGTAAAATTACAGTTTGATAACGTAAATTTGCTGGTCGAATAACCGTTGACAGATATGAATCCTTCTAAAGATACACTCAAAGAATATGACCTACGCCATACGGGCTGTCGGGCAGATATACTACAGTCTTTCCAAAACAACAACCATGCACTTTCGCATGGCGATTTGGAAGCACTATTCGGGCAACGTTTCGACCGTGTAACAATCTACCGAACACTCAAAACTTTTGTCGAGAAAGGCATCGTTCATAAGGTTTTAGACGATGAAGGTGGCACAAAATATGCGATGTGCAAAGTATCAGAATGTAGCCACGAAAATCATCATCATGACCACGTACATTTTAAATGTTTGGTTTGTGGGAACACAACTTGTATTGAAAGTGTACATATTCCTGCCATTCATTTGCCAGAAGGCTACAAGCGTACCGAAGTAAATATGCTCGTACAAGGCACTTGCCCTGCTTGTGTTTAGTTACTGGTTATCGGTTATTAGTTACTGGTTAATGTCTTAATAGTCAATAACCCTTGTTTCCTAATTTCCCAGTAACCAATCTCCAATTCCCAAATGTCAGAAAGAACAAAAATATTTATCGCACTCGGAATCGTTTATGTTGTTTGGGGTTCTACTTACTTAGGTGTAAAAATCGCTCTTCATACCTTACCCCCAATGTTGATTTCCTGCACACGATTTTTAATTGGTGGCTCGCTTTTGTTTGCATTTACATTGCTCCGAGGACAAGGAATGCCAACCCTTCAAGAAACTCGAAATGCCGCATTTATTGGTGTACTTTTAAGTGGCGTTGGCAATTGTGCAGTAGCTTACGCACTCATGAAGATGCCTTCGGGTTTGGTAGCACTTTTGGTGGCAACATTACCCGCTTGGATGATTTTACTTGATTTTTTGTTTTTTAGCAACGAAAAACCTTCACTCATTGGAGCAATTGGATTGACTCTGGGTTTAGTCGGAATGGCTGTTTTACTCAATCCTTCTCAGCAAGTTAGTCAACAAGAAGTGCCTGTTTTAGCGGCCTTAATTGTTTTTCTTGGGTCAATAGCTTGGGCATTTGGATCGCTCAAATCTCCTTATTTGGTTTTACCCAATTCACTTCAATCAACGGCCATTCAGATGGTAATTGGTGGTTGTTTTTCGCTCACGATGAGTTTTGTTTTCGAGAAAAATCAACTCCAAGCCTTTCAAAATATGACAACCGAAACATATCTGGCGATGTTTTATCTCGTACTAATTGGCTCTTATGTGGGTTATACGGCCTATGTTTGGTTAATAAATCATGCTCCACCACAGCTTACGGCTACGTATGCATATGTAAACCCAGTAGTAGCAATTTTCTTAGGTTGGATCTTCTTGGACGAACGTCTTACTTCTCGCTCAATGCTGGCTTCAGCAATTATTTTGGCAGGCGTAGTAATGATGACTTTGGGTAGGACAAGAAAGCCAAAGGAGATTGACTTACAACAATAATTTTATTTCAAAACAGCCATTAACTTTTTGGCATATTCATTATTCGGATTTATCTGCAAAGCCTTCTGGCAATTTTGTACCGCCGCATCTTTTATGCTCATTTGTTGGTAGGTTTCGGCTAATCTATAAAATCCGTTGTCGCTTTTAGGATTTACTACAACAGCTTTTTTATAAAAACTGGCGGCTTTATCATAGTTTTTGGCATCAAAATACAAGCCTCCAAGATTAAAGTTTGCTTCGTAATGCTGAGGATTCAACCGAAGTACGTTTTCCAAGTCAACAATAGCCTCTTGCGAACGACCGAGTGCTGTCTTACAGTTGGCTCGTTTATAATAACTGGTTTCGAGATTGATATTTTGCTTGATACAACGATCGAAAACTATCAAAGCTTTGACATCTTCATTTTTATCATAAAATTCCAATGCCTTTTTCAATAGTTCTGCTGAAGGTATCTTATCAACATTTTGTTTAAAAGTGGCTAAATTATCGTTTTCACCCGCTGTTTCTTCCGAAAAAATCTCAAAACCATCGAATGTTTCTACGTTATTTGCTTTGGCCAGTTCATTTAAAGATTTACCTTTTTGAGTAGCTGATGCGGCATTATGGGCTTCTACTTTTTCTACTTCAAGCTGATATTTTCCTGCACTTTTTGAGGTGCGAACATACTTGTAGTTTTGTTTCAATAAAACAGTTTTCAACTGATTAAGGTCTTCCTCGTTTTGGTCGACAAAAAAATAATGGTAAGGAATTGGCTTTTGTGTATCAAAACCACTCGCAATTAATTGACTATAAAGGCTTTGTATCTGATTTGTGTGATTACATCTTTGAGCAAAACCCATAAAAGGAAGTATTGAAACAAAACAAAGTATGCGTAGTGAAATTTTCATCAGGAACTGATTATTGGTTAATTAAAAAACGTTTATTAAGGGATTAGAATTGTAAACTTAACAAAAAAGACGCCTTTTGAGCGTCGTTTTTTGTAGTTAATTTCCAGACAAATTTAAAGTATTTTTATAAATCCAATATCCTATCTCGGTATTCCAAAGGTTTTTGCCACCTCATCAAAGTTTGTGTAATCAATATTAGCTCGTGTCTTTACTCCACCTGGAATAATAACATAACGATACTGCAAACCAGTAGCTGGTCTTCCTTGAATATCTAATAACTCTGAAAATATGATATTTACTTTCCCTAAAGCAGCAGCTATATTGTAATTAGTCAAGCCAGAATTTGTTTCGAGCATCATCGGTAACAGATAAGCTGGGCCACTCGCAACCTGTCGGCTATATGCCAGTACGACACCTTTATCAATAATGTCTTGAGTAATTTTGGCTTCAATGATGCTATACAAATAGCTTTTTTCAGTAATTTTTTGCCAATCTACAAAGGCAGGTGTAAACCAATCAGAGTAGATAACATTAGCAGATCCCGTTCCAGAACTACCCGCTGGCCCTGCTGGACCTTGTGGGCCTGTTGCTCCAGTAGCTCCTGTATCGCCTTTTGGACCTTGCGGGCCTGTTGCTCCCGTCTCCCCTTGTGGCCCTGCTGGACCTTGTGGGCCTGTTGCCCCAGTAGCACCTGTTGCCCCAGTTGCACCCGTTGCCCCAGTTGCACCCGTTGCCCCAGTTGCACCCGTTGCTCCAGTATCACCTTTTGGGCCTTGCACACCTTGTGGCCCTTGGTCTCCTTTTGCACCCTGCGGACCTTCTGGCCCTTCACAACTGCATAATGCTAAGTAACTCATCAGCATTATGCTAAGGGTAATTTTTCTCTTGACTTCCATAATATGGGTTAGGCTGATTATTGGTTAGAAGAACAACCTTTTAATTGAAAATCTAACAAGATTTATGCCAAGTTTTGAAGTAAAAGGTTTTTAATGTTTAAAATACTGTTTATAAGCCTTTTAAACAAAAAACGCTTAATAACCAAATAATGGTTTATCAAGCGTTTGTACCTAAATATTATGGTATCAGATAGCTTTTGAAGATTGCGTATATCTAACTTCTAAGCCTCTGTCTAACTTATTTTTTACTACTTTAATACTTACCTTCCCATTAGGTTTTATTTCCCAAGTAGGCATTGGTGCTTCTGAAACTGGCTTTCCATATTGGGCAGTGAATTGTTTACTCAATTCATTCAATAAGCTATCATTAGAAGAATCTGTGTTCATGTAAACGTCTAATCCGATACCCGACACACGATTTTGTTTGTCTTTTTCGTAGATAATATCAACCGTTTCGAAATTATCAGTATCAAAAGAATAGCCAACGTGCGAATCTTCTTCTTCAAAAAGTTCTGCTTTCTCTTTCTTTTTAACGTCTGCAATAGCATCACCGAATTGGATGCCTCGGAGGAGACCTTCGCCTGTACCCATAATGGTACGTAATAACTTCTGAACGTTACTCGACGTAGCGGCCTTTGGAGAGGGAGGGTTTAAAACTTCCACTGTTTCTGTTTTTTGGGGGTTACTGCACGCAATTATCAACAAAGCTAAAATAAAATAATAAATTTTCATATTTTTTGAAAGAAATGCATTAGGTGAAAATACAAAATTTAGTGAGTGGTATTAAAATTCTCGTGAGAGATTAAAAAAGAGTCTTTTTTCACCTACTGCATTGATTGAATAATTTAATCGACCGACTACATTATACCAAGTCACTACATCAAGTCCAATTCCTCCTCCAACTAACCATTTATTTGCAAATTTAGTATTATTTATCTCGGGAAAATTATTTTTTACGTATCCGACATCAAAAAATGTATTAATGTAAGCTGCCACTGGCAATGTATTGAACTGTTTGATTTTCAAATATCGACTCAAATCAAAGATTTTATCAAACATCTGATATTTCAAGTTGGTTTTCAATAAACCATAACTTTGTCCGTCAATTACATAAAGTTCATAGCCTCTTACTAAATCATTTCTGTAACCCAAGCCTTGTGTCTGTAAAAAAGGTTGTTTTTCAGGAAAAGATACCTTACCTCTTATGCTATAGTTGGCATAAAAGTTTTGGTGAAGCAGAAAGTATTGGCTAATCGTTCCGCTCAAATTAAGTTGATTTATATCACTGCGAGCTGAAAGCCCATATTTAATGGCATCAAAACTAAGCCTATAACCTTTTAGAGCATACTGGCGATTATCTCGACGATCGTAGATAAATGAATAATTTATCAGGAAATATTTTTGCTGGGTACGACCATTCAGAAAATAATTGGGGTTTATCTGAGCAATGGTATCAGCAATTTGGGTCTGATTATAACTTATTTGTAAATATTGGTTTTGAAAGAAACCAGTTCGACGAGAAATGACCGAATAAAGATTTAGACGTTCACGTTGGCGGTCTTCGCTTTCGGCAAACTGAAATTTATCTTGCCAAGTGCGGTAAACCATCGTTTTATTAATGCCATAAAAAGCACCAACCGAAAAAGTCGTTTGTAAGGTTTTATCCAAATACGGTGTGCTGTAAGCAACCTCAAAGTTAGGAATAAACCCGATTTCAGCTCTGATTTTTAATTGGTCATTGTTGCCCGTGAGGTTCGAGTGTTTTCCGTAGATGCCATAAATTGTACGTTTCAAATCATGTCCACGTTCGTACCACCATTCATTAAAATTTCGGTCAGCCAAATAAAAAACGGGCAACGCTACAAAATAGAGTCGTTCTTTTACTTCAACAATCACATCAATTTGCTGATTATCAATTATTTCTGGGCTAACTTTTACTGTAACAAACAGATTTGTATTAAAAATTTTCTTGCGGTCGGCCTCTAAAATATCCGTTAATTTCTCTTTTTGCAGTGTATCTCCTGCTTTTACCGCCATATCTCTAAAAACAATTTTTTCTTTCGTGCGATTATTTCCCACGACTTTTACTTGACGCACAATTAAGGAATCATCAGCAAATGACTGATAATAAACAATTTGCAGTAAAAATAAACAAATAAAAAACAGGCGTTGAGTCATTAAAGGTTGGCTGTAAATAATGATGTTTTAGAGCAATATACGAGGTTTTGATAATGTTGGAAACACCAAATTTAAACTATTTTTCAAGAAAAACCGCAAAATATTGTGCCATCAAGATTGTAAAACTAACTTTAAGGAATATTTATGGAATCAACATATATAAACCACTAAGAATGGAAACACTATTCATAACCGACAAACTAAAAGACTTATTGCCTAAAATAAAGGCATTTGTAGAAGCCGAACTATATCCACTCGAAACTACCGAGAATCTTGCCCACAATTTCTCGTACGTCGAACCAATTTTACAAGAAAAAAGAGCTTTAGTAAAAAAAGCAGGTCTTTGGGGCTTGCATCTACCCGAAGAAGATGGTGGCCTTGGGCTGACTTTATGCGAGTTTGGGCAAATCAGCGAAGTTCTGGCGAGTTCGCCATTTGGGCATTTTGTATTCAATACGCAAGCTCCCGATATTGGCAATACAGAATTAATGCACAAATATGCACCAAAAAACCTTAAAGATAAATATTTAAAACCTTTGATGGATGGTGAAATCAGAAGTTGTTTTTCGATGACTGAACCCGAATTTGCTGGCTCAAACCCCACTCGAATGGGAACTACGGCCGTAAAAGATGGCGATGATTATGTTATCAACGGACATAAGTGGTTTACATCTTCGGCCGATGGTGCTGCTTTTGCAGTAGTAATGGCCGTAACAAACCCCGATGCTGCTCCGCACAAGCGTGCAAGTCAGATTTTAGTACCGCTCGATACTGAAGGTTTTAAGTTTATACGAAACATTCCAATCATGGGCCATGCGGGCGATAGTTGGGCGAGCCATGCCGAAGTAATTTATGAAAACGTAAGAGTGCCACAAGCCAATTTGATTGGTATGGAAGGTGCTGGTTTTTTATTAGCCCAAGAACGGCTCGGCCCAGGGCGTATTCACCATTGTATGCGTTTTATTGGCATTGCTGAGCGTAGTTTCGATTTGATGTGCCGATATGCTGCATCAAGAGAAATGGCTGAGGGCGTAATGCTTGGCGAGATGCAATTTATTCAAGGATTTATTGCCGAAAGTAGAGCCGAAATTGATGCAGCCCGCCTTTTGGTGCTTCGTACGGCAAAAAATATCGACGAACAAGGTGCAGCCACCGTGCGTGATGAAATTTCAATGATAAAATTCTTCACGGCAAACATGATGCTCCGTGTAATTGATAGAGCCATACAAACGCACGGTGCATTGGGTATGACGAGCGATATTTTACTTTCATACTGGTACGCCCATGAACGTGCGGCTCGAATCTACGATGGAGCCGATGAAGTACATAAAACGGCTTTGGCTCGTGGAATTTTAAAAGGTTACGGGCTTGATACACGTAAGAAGTAATTTTTTTACCTTAAAAAGAGGTTTGGTCGGTGGTTTCGACTACGCTCAACCACCGACCAAACCTCTTTTTCCTTACACCGTATCCAGCAAAATTCTGAAGGTTGTTCCTTTATCGACTTGGGTTTCTTTCACGAAAAGTTTGCCTTCGTGGTAATTTTCAATAATACGTTTTGCCAACGTGAGTCCTAAGCCCCAACCTCGTTTTTTTGTACTAAATCCTGGCCTGAAAACCTTCCGAAGATTCATTTTCGAGATTCCTTTTCCTGTATCTCTAATATCAATCGCAATCGTTTTCTTTGCTGTTGGCATAATCGTTACAAATAACTCCCCTCTTCCTTCCATCGCATCAACGGCATTTTTGCACAAGTTTTCTACCACCCATTCAAGCAAATGTTTATTTAAACTAACTTCCACATTATCAGATACTTGGCTATTGAAATGAACTTTTACTTTTGTCGAAATTCGTCTTTCTAAATAACTTAGTGTTTGCTGAATTAGTGGAGCAATCTGTTCCTCGCTCATCTGCGGCACCGAACCAATATTCGAGAAACGAGTCGTAATGGTTTCCAAACGCTTTACGTCTTTTTCCATTTCATCGCCAATACTTCCATCAAAATTTGGGTCGGAGCGAAGCACTTCCACCCATGCCATCAAAGCCGAAATCGGAGTGCCGAGCTGATGGGCTGTTTCTTTGGCCAAACCTACCCAAACTCTGTTTTGCTCAGCCTTACGAGAAGAACTGTAAGCGATAAACGCCAACGAGCCGAAAATCAGGAATGTACCTAATAAAATGTAAGGGAAATAATGAAGCTGTTTAGCCAAGATAGAATTACTGTAATAGAGTGACACCTTAGAATTGCCAATTTTATCCTCAATGGGTGGGTGTTCTTCTCGCATTTCCGCAATTTTACGATATAACAACTCTTCCATTTCTTTAGGTTTCCATTTGTGGGTAGAGTCGTCAAATTCCTTTATATTCACATTGCTAATTGGCACTCCATTTTCTACCAAAATTGCGGGAACAGTCTCATTCGCTTCAAGAACCTCCTGTACGAAAGTATAGTCACAATCTGTTTCTACACTTTTCTCGACAAAAAATTTTATGCTGGCAGCATACAAAAGCACATATTTCTTCTCCCGTTCCTCCACTTGTTGGGCCAGTTGATTGAAATAATATAAAACCCCAGCACCAATCATCAGCAAAACCGCAATTGCCACAAACCTCCAACCCGTGATTTGCTCATAAATATTTACAAAAACTTCTCTTTTTGCCATAAATTTTCAATTTGATTGAATAAAATACTCAACACTAAATCACAATTTGGTTAAACTATTTAGAACAATTCTAAATTAAACATACTTCACTTATTTCCGCTGACTTTGGCAAACTATTTAATGGATATTGTCGTAGATAATAATGAAAACAAAGAAACAAGCAAAAGTTTGTCAAATAACCCAAAACTTGTCATTTAACCCATTTTTTTCTGTCAATTAATTAAATACGATACTTTTGAGCCATCAATAGTCTAACGAAAAAGCAGGCTTCAAAATACATTTGAATTTTTGTATTTTTTTTAGTTAAACACGAATTAAGTACGAAACTAATTTAGAATTATTCTAAATTAAAAAAACTGATAGAAATCATATCCATCGTAAGGATTCTGACCGTAAATTTGCAAACTATTTTAGAAAAGATGCACGGATTATTTAAAGCAATAACGATTTCGCATAAAAAAGCCCCTTTACAACTAAGAGGCCAAATTGCACTTAACGAAGAAGAATCTAAAGCCTTGATGCTAAAGATGCGTGAAACGTTTGATGTGTCGGAAGTGCTTGTGCTTTCTACTTGTAATCGCACAGAGGTTTACTACGTTTCAGAAAATAATTTAGGCGAATCAATTATTCGCTTAATTGCCAGCCAAAAAGTACTTAATTCAAACGAAATTCTGCCATATTTTGAGATAATCGACGACCACAACGAAGCCGTAAGGTATTTGTTTGAAGTTTCGATGGGCTTACACTCGCAGGTAGTCGGAGATTTGCAGATTCCGAATCAAGTAAAACACGCTTACCAATGGGCGGCTGATGTACAAATGGCTGGACCGTTTTTACATCGTTTGCTCCACACTATTTTCTTTACCAATAAAAAAATCGTTCAAGAAACTTCGTTCCGTGATGGAGCTGCCTCAACTTCCTATGCAACCGTAGAAGTAATGGAAACTTTCTTGCCACTTTTGAGCAATCCGAAAGTTTTGGTTGTTGGTTTGGGCGAAATCGGTGAAGATGTGTGCCGCACGTTGGCCGATAAAGGGTATAAAAATATTACGATTACGAACCGTACATTAGAAAAAGCACAAAATCTTGCCAACGAATTAGGCTTTGAAGTAGCTGATTATCAATTTGTTAATCAAAATATCTTACAGGCTGACATTGTCATTTCTTCTGTACGTTGCGAGTCTCCGATTATTACGAAAGAAACACTTAAAGATAAAACGCTTGCCGTAAAATATTTGATTGACCTTTCTGTGCCAAACAGCATTGCGACTGATATTGAGGAGGTGACGGGCGTAGTTGCTTACGATTTAGATACAATCCAACGCCGTGCCAATGAAGCTCTTCAACGCCGCATGGAAGCGATTCCGCAAGTGTTGAGCATCATCAGCGATGCGATTGGTGAGTTTAATAATTGGTCGCAAGAAATGATTGTTTCGCCAACGATTCAGAAATTGAAGGGGGCTTTGGAACAAATCAGAAAAGAAGAAATGGCTCGTTTCGTGAAAGAACTTTCGGCCGAAGAAGCGGAAAAAATGGAGAAAATTACGGCCAGTATGATGCAAAAAATCATCAAATTGCCAGTGATTCAGCTAAAAGCTGCTTGTAAACGTGGCGAAGCCGAAACTCTGATTGATGTATTGAACGATTTATTCAATTTAGAAAAACAAACGGTGTAGTAAAACAATTTTCTAAATTGTTACAAGATATTAAAAGGCGTAATTTCTGTGGAAGTTACGCCTTTTTTGTGGACAAAATCTAAAAAGCAAAAAATTATCCCGTAGGAATTTTATATCGGTAGCCTATTCATAAACACCCAAAAACATCATGCCGTAGGCATGAAACATTATGTTGGTTGATGTTTCATACCTACGGCATGAGATATTGTTTGTTGTACGCTTTTCTATCGATATTTCATCTCTAACGAGATGGTTTAGTCTCCTAAAATCATTGCTTCTACTGTGCTTTTGGCTTCTATTTGGTAGCAAATATCACTTCTTCATTCATTTGTTTAATAGCATCTTGCTCTAAATAATATGCTTTACTTCTTAACTCATTAGCTTTTAACGCTAAATCATTTATTTCTTTTACTTTTTGCTCGTCTTTTAAAATTGGAATGGGAACTCTTGCCAAATGCTCTGGCTCAATTTCATCTACAACTGACCCGTAAATTAAACTTTGTAATACAGCTTTACCAAAATCAGAATTGAGCCAAATATATAGATAGCCAGCTTTTGTATTAGAAGTTGGAGTAACTCTCATAATATGGTCATTGGCAATCCACTCATTCCAATGTTTAGGTGCAATGTTTACTTTTCCAACAGTTCCACTTCTTGTTACCAAAATCATATTTTCTTTAAGTAAAAGTTGTGAAGCCATTCTGCTACCATGAATTAAATTTGAAAGATATTTTTTCCCTGATGGGTCTAATTCTTGGATTTGCTTTCCGCCAAAAAATACTCTTCCATATTCCTCTTCCACATATATTCTTTTAAAACGTAGTGGTAAAAAAATCTTACTTGTCAATTCTTCACTTCCTAAAGGTAAAATAGAAGCTCCACTATCTAATAAACAATCAATAATCTTATTTATTATTGGTACATGATATGAACCTTCAAAGCGGTCATTAAGTAAGTCTAAATTAACAACAAAAGCGTGAACAAACTTTCAGTGCTTGTATTCTGAGGCTCTACCAAAGCCTTGCACACAAAGCAAAGAAAGCGTTCACGCAGACCGCATGAACGCCTAACTTTAACTTCCCTGTGTGCAACAAAATTTGGTAGATTTCAGAATACAGGATTTTTAAGCTAAACGCAAAAATTTATATGTCGTTTTTTAGATTTTTTCTATAAAATAAATGTTGGTTTGAGTGCAAATATAGGTCAAAAATAAAATTATTGTTTAGTTTATTTGAAGCTTGAAGTTTCTAAACGTTAAAGTCTTCTCACAAGTTGTTAACAATCAACTCATTAACTTAAATCTTCCACTTTAGAAATCAATTTAATACCCTCATTTTGGCACGCTTCTCTAAAATCTGAATCGTAGGAGGCCAAAATTGCAATATTTTCAAGCTTGCAGGATGCTAAAATCATGGCATCGTTGGGTAATAAATTATAGTTTTTCATGTAATCAATACTTTTAAGCATGGCGGTTTTTGAAATAGTCAAATAACTAAAATTTGATAAAAACCTCACAGTATCGTACATTTCGAGGGTTTCTTGTATTTGTTCACTTTCGCAAACACTCATTGGAGATTTTCCCGCAATTATGCCCAAAAGTTTAATAAACAAATTCGCTAACAACTATATTGTTGATGTAAATTTCATGCGATAAATCTAAAAGTGCATCAAGCAATTCGGGACGGCGTTCATTCGCAAATTCAATCAAAACACTACTATCAATAAATATTTTCATTGCTCGTAAAATTCAGATTTTGAAGATTCATACCCCTTAAACCTTTTCAACGAGCCTCTAAATGCTTGAATATTTTTACGCCGTTCCTTACGCTCGGCTTCATTTACAATATCTTTATCAGCCACTATTTCTGTTCTTTCCTTAAACTTTACGTTTAGTCTTTCTGCCAAATCAATAAAGAGACGAATGTCTCTTTCATTATCTATTTCTAAAACAATTTGTGTCATAATTGCCGTTAATTTTATGAAGTAAATGTAGAAGATAAACAAACAAAAAGCAAGAGTCAAAAATGATTCAAAGTTTATTTCAAATTTCTACTAATCTTTCTCCCACTCTTTTTTCCTCCCCAATTTTTTTCTACATTTCGTAAAAATTCAACCTTTTATCAGCATGAACAACTCTCACGACAAAAAACAACAAAACTCACGCCGTAATTTCATTAAAAGTAGTGCTTTAGCATCCGCAGGCTTTATGATTGTGCCTCGCCATGTGTTGGGCAAGGGCTTCGTAGCACCGAGCGATAAACTCAATATTGCGGCCGTTGGCTGTGGCGGAAAAGCTGATTTTAATATACCGCAGGCCTACAACAATGGTTCTGATAATATCGTAGCTCTTTGCGATGTTGATGATAGACAATCGGCTAAGTTTAGAGCAAAATTTCCGAATGCTCCGTATTTTCGAGATTACCGAAAAATGCTAGAGTCGGAAGGTAAAAATATTGATGCCGTAATCGTGACTACACCCGACCACATGCACTACCCGATTGCGATGTCGGCGATTCAATTAAATAAGCACGTTTATGTAGAAAAACCGCTCACGCACGATATTTGGGAAGCTCGACAACTAACCGAAGCAACAGCCAAATATAAAGTTGTTACGCAAATGGGCAACCAAGGCAGTAGTAGTAAAGGCACAAGAATTACGGAAGCAATCATTAAAAATGGCACAATCGGTGAAGTACATTCGGTAGAGGTTTGGACAAACAGACCAGTTTGGCCGCAGGGTGTACAATCTCCTAAAGATAAAGGCGAAAAACAGCCAATTCCGAACGAAGTTGACTGGAATTTGTGGCTTGGCACTGCTCCAATGCGAGATTACCACGAAGCATACATGCCATTCCGTTGGCGTGGATATTGGGATTTCGGTACGGGAGCTTTGGGCGATATGGGTTGCCACTTCATGGATGTCCCTTTCCGTGCCTTGAATTTGGGCTATCCAACTTCGGTCGAGTGTTCGGTTGGACAAGTCTATGCCGATTTCTTCAAAGAAGCATTTTTCGATGATGTTTGTCCGCCATCGGCATCTATTCACCTCAAATTCCCTAATCCAACGAGTACAAACTTTAAAGAAATCAATCTTACTTGGAATGACGGCGGTATTCGCCCGAGACTTCCCGAAGGCTGCGACTACGATAAAATTTTTACGAGCATCGACGGTGGCGTGATGTTTATCGGAACGAAAGGCGTACTGGCTTGCGAGATTTTTGGCGATAATCCGAAGGTTTTCCTCAATGGCAAGTTTGAAAATATAAAACTACCCGACCCAATACGTCCTGTTGTAGAAGGTAATGTAAACGGCCACCAACAACAATGGGTGAAAGCCTGCAAATCGGGTTTTGGTACTTATACAAGTTCGTCGTTCGACCAATCTGGACCTTTGACCGAAACCGTTTTGATGGGAAATCTGGCAGTTCGTTCGTTTTTGATGAGAAATTCAAAAAATAAGTTTATCGGCAGAAAAAAACTCTTGTGGGATGGAAAAAATATGAAAATCACCAATTTTGATGAAGCTAATGCTTTCGTCAAACGAGAATATCGTGCGGGCGGTTGGATTTAACTTCATATAAACAACGTTGGCATGGCTTTGAGCCATGCCAACGTTAAAAAGTATTGTATTTCCTAATTTCTACAATCTCACTTTCACCGCCAACAAGAAATTTGTACCTGCTTGCGGATAATAGAAATTTTCGGTAGTTACTTGCTTATCATAAATATAACTATAAGTATAGCCATTTGATTCGTACAAGTGATTGAAAATATTATTAACTAACAAATTGAATGTCAACTCTTTAACAAATTTTGGTTTCACCGAATAACTCGCTCTAATATCATTCACAAAAAACGCCTCAAGGCTACGATTATCGTCCGATGTATTATCCATAAATTGTTTGCTCACATACTTTGTCATCCAAGCAAACTCAACGTTTTTGGCTGGATTATACGAAAGTTGTCCGCCCGCAATCAAATTTGGCGAAAACGAAATATCGGTTTTCGATAAGCTATTTATTTTATTTGCCTCTCCATCATAATTCACAATCGTTTCTGTGAAATTCTTTATTTTGTTTTGGCTAAAAGTGGTGTTAGCCGATAAAGCCCATTTAGACGCCAACTTCCAATTCGCCATTAATTCTAAACCAGCACGATAACTTTGTGGCACATTTACTCTGATTGCATTTCCAACATCATTCACTTGTCCAGTCAACACCAACTGATTTTTATAATTCATGTAATAGAAATTCGCATCAAAGCTTAATTTTTGTCCAGTCGTTCGATAACCGATTTCCAAATCACGTAATGTTTCAGCTAAAGGTGCTTGAGCATTATCCACAAAATCTTGGCGGCTCGGTTCTTTATTTCCAACTGCATATGACGCATAAACCGATGAAGTTTTACTCAATTGATAATTCACACCAAATTTTGGATTAAAAAACTGATAATCAGATTTTTGCGTAATATCCAGTCGGTCGTCATCTACGCCTTTTATGTCATAATTAACGGTGCGGTATTGCAAATCGGCAAAGAAGTTTAGGGCTTCTGACACCTGATAATAAGCTTTTGTGAAGATATTAAAATCAGTTTTTATCGAATTACTTTCGTACCAACGATAACGAATATTAGAGGTTGAAGCATTTTTGGCCCATATAATTTCGCCAAAATGGTCGCCATCATATTTATTCCAACCGCCACCAATATTCGCCGAAAACTTTTTATTAGAGTTATAATCAAGCGAGTAAGTTGCCCCATAAAAATCATTATCAAGCCATTTTCTACGCACTAAATCAGTTCGTTTGATGGTATCTCTGCCAATAATTACATTTGGTAAGCCGTAATTAGCAAATGATTGACGCTCACGGTATTGTTCATAGAAGCCCCTTCCTTTTGTGTAGAATAACGTTGGGTTAAACGTCCAATTTTGATTAAGTTTGAAGGAAGAAATCAACTGATAATTATCTTGCTGATAATCATCGACTTGGTTATCGTAGGTATATGGATTGTATGTACGATTAGTTTTCAGTAAACTTTCAGGAACACCTTCCCAAGACTGATACGTTTTTTCTTTTCCCGAAAAGGCATTGAATCTTACGAAATTATCTTTTCCATAATATCCAGCCGAAACATAAAACGATTTCAAATCAGAAGAAGCACGGTCGATATAGCCATCAGACGTAATTTTTGATAATCGAGCATCGACAACAAAGTGATTATTCAGCAAACCAGTACTCGCCAATATATTGGTTTTCAATGTATTGAATGAACCCACCGAAAAATTAGTTTCTCCGTACGCATCTTGTTCGTAGCCCAACGTATTGATATTAATACTTGCACCGAATGCCCCCGCACCGTTGGTCGAAGTTCCAACTCCACGCTGTACTTGAATACTCTGTGCAGAAGAAGCAAAATCGGGCATATTCACCCAAAAAGTACCTTGCGATTCGGAGTCGTTGTAGGGAATACCATTCAGCGTAACATTGATACGTGTTGGGTCAGTACCACGAATACGAATGCCTGTATAGCCCACGCCCGCACCTGCATCAGAAGTAACCACCACCGAAGGCAACTGATTAAGCAAAAACGGCATATCTTGGCCTAAATTTACTTTTTTGATGTCTTTTTGGTAAACATTCGTAAACGCCATACCAGTTTTCTGATTGGCACGAGTAGCACTTACGACTACTTCATTGAGCTGTCGAATCGATATAGAATCTTGAGCGTTGGCAGTAAATAATAGGCAAAAGGCAATAGGCAATAGGCAGTAGGTTTTTACAAAAACTGTAAACTGTAAACTGTGGACTAAAAGAAATGTTGCTAATTTTTTCATTGTTTTTGAAAGTTTTAACAACAGGAGAAAGGAGCAAAATCCTGTCGAAACTGCATGAGTCGCACGGAAATTCCGTCGGCTTGCCGTTTTGGTTTGACAAAATTTTAAATTGAATAAATTTAAGTACATTTTCGGAGGTCATGACTTTCCTAAAAGTACTTTCTTTCCCTGCGGCGGCATTATCCGTGTACAGGTTCAATGGGTATAATCTCAGCCCGTTATGTTAAGGCACCCCTTTTGAGATAAGTTCTGCAAAGTAAACGTTTTTTTTAGAAAACTTGTTTATATTAGTGTAGAAATTTATTACAAAAGAAAGCTCACTTACACACAATCATTTGATTACAAGATACTTACATTTCTATTAATTGTATTAAACAAAAAGCCCAAGCAAAATATATGAGCCAATTTATGGTAGAGTTTGAATTGCCAAACCCATTTCCAGAGAAATTAATTATAAAAATTCCCGCCCAAAGAATGATGGTAAATCAGCTTTTGGAAGATGGGAAAATTCAATCTTATGCACTCTCGATGGAGCGTGACCGCCTTTGGTGCGTAGTCAATGCCGATGATGAACTGGAAGTGATGAGAATCATCGGAGAATTTCCACTCATTGAATACATGCACCCAACTATCACCGAACTTATGTTTAATAATGCAGTAGTGATGAAAGTACCCGCTTTTTCGTTGAACTAAAGCCCCCGAGATAAAAAACTAATATTGTGAATACGTTTTTAAGAAATACGCTTTTTGTTATCGGATTAATTAGTCAGATTTTTTTGGGTTGCCGACAAACTCAAAAACAAGAAACATACAAAGCGGCTGAGCCAACAACGCAACAAACTGGGCAAAAAGAAAGCAAAAAAGACAAAAAATCTGACGAGAATACTTCTGATTATCAGCCGAATAAACAAGGTAAGATTCCGCAGAAAGTCTATGAAGTACTGAAATATATCAAAGAAAATGGCGAAGCTCCCGATGGCTATGTAGGCGGACGAAAATTTGGAAACTACGAAAAACAGCTTCCACAAAAAGATGAAAACGGACGCAGAATCAATTACCAAGAGTGGGATGTAAACCCCAAACAAAAAGGCCGAAATCGAGGAGCAGAAAGGCTCGTAACTGGCTCGAATGATAAGGCTTATTATACCAAAAATCACTATAAGACATTTATTGAAATTGAACCAAAATGATTGCAACTTTCTAATTTCTGAAAATTATTCACTCATTCGTTCATGCACTCATTCATTCATTAACTTTATGCCTAATTTCCTTATAACCAATAATTTAGAAACATTAAATGGCTATCATATCGCTCAGATTGATGGCCTAAAAGCACATACACTCAGAGGTTTTTACGAAGAAGTAGCCAAAGTTCTCAATTTCCCCGAATATTTTGGATTTAACCTCGACTCATTCGATGAAATGCTCAACGATTTATCGTGGTTGGAGCAGACAAAAGTTGCGATTTACATCACAAATTCAGATTCATTTGTAGAAAAAGAACGCAACCCCGATAAATTGCCGACGTTACTTGATTTACTCGATGCCACTTGCGAAGACTGGAAATGGATTGACGAAGACGATGAAATCATTAAAAAAGAATTGATCGTAGCTTTTTCGCCAAGCGAACGCATCACAAAACTACTTGATAGCCAAGAGATTAGTTATGTGGTAAAATAAAATATTATGCCGCTTTATTGACAGTATTAAGGTGAATTTGAAGCCCAACTTCTTGCTATAATTTCTTGCAATTCCTCAATACGTTGTTTCAAAAGTTCTTGATACTGTTCTATAATTAAATTGGGGCTTACCGCTTTTTGTTTAAATTTACCATATTTAAACCATAGTTACAACATTTAAGCAAAATATGCTCCAACCATACATACTACGTCAATGGCAACCGGGCGATGAAGAATCGCTCACAAAAAATGCTAATAACTATAATATTTGGCGAAATCTGAAAGATATTTTTCCGCATCCTTACACCATCGAAGAAGCACATGGCTGGGTAAGAATTGCTCAAAATTCGCCCGAAACCTTTGCGATTGTGGTTGATAATGAAGCCGGCGGCGGCATTGGCATTTTACTAAAAGATGATATTTACAGAAAAAACGCCGAAATCGGTTATTGGCTGGGTGAAGCTCATTGGGGAAAAGGCATTATCTCATCAGCCATCACCGAAATTGTTGAATATGCCTTCAAAAACTACGATATTCACCGAATTTACGCAGGCGTTTTTGAATATAACCTCGCCTCTATGCGAGTTTTAGAGAAAGCAGGTTTTCATAAAGAAGCCATTCTAAAACAATCGCTTTTCAAAGAAGGAAAATTTTATGATGAGCATATTTTTGTGAGATTTCGGGCATAAAAAAGCCCTCCCTATTCGGGAGGGTTGGGAGGGGCTTCTACAACCTAATCGGCACTTTTACTTCAGTATTGTCCCAACGCAAAATCATATCGGCACCACCTTCGGCTGCTGCAAAATCTACCTTAAATTGTTCGAGTGTTTCGGCAGCTTTCCCAACTGGAACATCAACTCTCAACACATCACGTTTTTCATCATAATTTGTTCCCCACTGTCCAGTTTCTCCATTTAAAATAATTGTCCATTTATCCGCATTCGGAATTGTCCAAAGTGTGTATTTTCCTGCTTTTAAGGTTTTATCGCCTACTTTAATGTCTTGTTTTACATCAAAAATCGTAGCTTCGTTTGCACCCGTACGCCAAACTTCACCGTAAGGCAATAATTTCCCAAAAATCTCACGTCCCTTTTTGTAAGGTCGGCAATAGTCAACTTGCACAGTTAGTCCATTTTGGTCGAACTTTGCGGTTTCGGCTGGACTTTTACTCTTTGTGAAAGTTTTTAAACCAAAGAAAGCAACCACCAAAACGGCAGCAATAATCAAAACAATTTTTACGATTTTGTTCATTTTTGAAAGGGGTTTAATTTCTCTAACGAAACAACGTATCGTATTAGAATAGTTCAAAGAAAACTCGACATAATACTGTCTTATTTTATAAACTAATACACTATTTCTTAGTCAATAGTGTATCAAAAGTCGATTTTAGGAGTTTTCTCAAAAAAAAATCAGATTATTCAATGATTTCCCCTCGAAAAGCGACAAATTTGCATTAAGCGAACAGTTTTTAATTTTCAAGTGTTTATATTATTGTGTTGACAAAGCCTTGTCAACTTTGAATTTGTTATAAGGATTTTACTGATGCTCGATATTATTCATTTACTACCCGACTCGATAGCCAATCAGATTGCAGCAGGAGAAGTTGTGCAGCGACCAGCGTCGGTGGTGAAAGAACTTTTGGAAAATTCGATTGATGCCCGTGCCAATAATATACAATTGATTGTAAAAGATGCAGGGCGAACGCTCATTCAGGTAATTGATGACGGCATGGGAATGTCTGCCACGGATGCTCGTATGAGTTTCGAGCGACACGCTACTTCAAAAATCCGCACGGCTGATGACCTTTTTTCGATTCTGACAATGGGTTTTCGTGGCGAAGCGTTGGCTTCCATTGCGGCAATTGCCCAAGTAGAATTACGTAGCCGTCGAATGATTGACGAAGTTGGCACAATGATTCGCATCGAAGGCTCTGAACTCAAAAGCCAAGAATCGGTTTCTTGCCCGAAAGGCACGAATTTTCAAGTAAAGAATTTATTTTTTAATGTTCCTGCTCGACGAAACTTCTTGAAGTCGAATCCAGTCGAGATGAAGCATATTCTTGACGAATTTCAACGAGTTTCGCTGGCTCACCCGGATATTAATTTTACTCTTTATCATAATGATGTAGAAGTTTATAACCTTCCTGCGGGAAAACTCAGCCGAAGAATTGTTGATATATTTGGAAAAGCTTACCGTGAACAATTGGCAAGCTGCGAAGAAGAAACCCCATTTGTTAATATTTCGGGCTACGTCGGAAAACCAGAATCAGCCAAAAAAGGGCGAGGAGAACAGTTTTTCTTTGTAAACAAGCGGTTTATCAAGCATAATTATCTGCACCATGCCGTGTTGAGTGCTTTTGAAGCAACTATTCCTGAAGGAAGCAGTCCTTTTTATGTGTTATTTATTGAAATCGACCCATCGCACGTTGATATCAATATTCATCCTACGAAAACTGAGATAAAATTCGACGATGAACGAGCTGTTTACGCCATTATTCGTTCGGCAGTCAGAAGAGCCATCGGAGTTTATAACCTTACACCAACAATTGATTTTGAGTCAGATATAAATTTCGGAAATCTTACCAATACTAATCGTTTTACCGATTCGCCAAATCCTATTAGTTCATCATTTTCGGGCTTATCTGATTTTGAAAATGCTCGACCTTCGTCGCAACAAGGATCGTATCAACCACAGAGAGATGATGTTTATCGAGAAAAGCGGGATCAACGTGATAATGCCTCTTCAAATACCGAAAACTGGCGAAAACTTTTTGATGGTTTAGAAGGTTTCAAGCCCAACAATCAAGCAAGTTTAGGGTTTGACCCTGAACCAATGACGATGGGCAGCAAAGCCAATGATATTTCGGACGAAAGCCGTAGAATTGCCGAAATCCAAGAAATTAGTGCAATTCAGATACAAAACCGTTTCATTGTAGCACAAGCCAAAAGTGGTATGATGCTCATTGACCAAAGAGCAGCTTATGAGCGAATTTTGTACGAAAAATATTACAACAATTTAAAGAATAAAAAATCGTTTACTCAACAACTCCTTTTTCCGAAAACCTTAGATTTACAGCCCGCCGATTATCAGTTGGTCATGGAAATTCAAGAGGAAATAAAAGCTTTGGGCTTTTCGTTTGAAGAATTTGGACAACATACCATTAAAATTAATGGTGTTCCGCCCGAAGTACAAGAAGAAAACGAAAAAGAGATTTTTGAAGGTTTAGTACAACAATACAAAACTAATCAGACTGATTTGCAGTTAGATAGATTAGAAAATGTAGCTCGTTCGTTCTCGAAGCGTTCGTCATCGAAATATATGGGTGAGCTCTCAAAAATTGAGATAAACTTGCTAATCCATCAGCTTTTCGAGACTGCTGTACCAAGCTATACACCTAATGGTGAACCAATTATGACTATTTTGTCGTTAGACCAATTAGCAGAATTACTGAATCGCAAACAGTAATTTTGAGTTTAACGAAAATGCTATTTTAACCTAAATTACGATATGTTTCAAGTTACACCCGTTGTTCGTAACTTATTGATAGCAAATGTTGCTGTTTATTTTGTACAGAGTTTTTTAAGAATAGATTTAGCCACAATTTTTGGTTATCATAGTTTCTCTCTGCATGAGATGGGACTTTTCAATCCTATTCAGATTTTTACATATATGTTTTTGCACTCAGGTACAGGACATATATTTAGCAATATGTTTGGTTTATTTATGTTTGGGCCAATGCTCGAAAGCTTCTTAGGCAGTAAGCGTTTTTTGATTTTGTATATTGTATCGGGCATTGGGGCCTGTTTACTTCATGGAGCAATCAATCTCTACGAAATTTCACAATTTGCTGTCGACTCTCCCGAATATACAATGATGATGAGTATTCCGATGGTAGGAGCTTCGGGAGCAATTTTTGGGATGTTGGGGGCATTTGCAAGATTATTTCCTAATACCGAAATGATAATTTTTCCACTTCCGATACCTGTAAAAGCAAAATATTTAGTATCTTTATATGCTCTTTTCGAGATTTTCTCGGGTGTATCTAACATCACACCAGGCGTTGCCCATTTTGCTCATATTGGTGGCTTGATTTTTGGTATATTATTGATTAATTATTGGAACAAAAAGAAAGATAGATTCTATTAACAGTGGCAAGTTTCATTGACGACATAAAGAGTCCATTTAAGAAAGGAAACACATTGGTGCAACTCATGCTCATCAATGCGGGCGTTTTTTTATCTCTAATCTTAATCGGATTTATCTTTTCCTTTTCCCCAAGTGGCGGAACAATCAATAAAATCATCACCGATAATTTTGAGTTGATTGCTCCAATTAAATCATTTATCCGCAAACCCTGGACACTCCTCACCTACTGCTTTACGCACTACGGTTTTTTCCATTTACTCTTCAATATGCTTTCGTTATTTTGGTTTGGAACTTTGGTACAAGAGTTTATCGGAAGCAGAAAGTTATTAAATATTTATCTCATTGGTGGTATCATCAGCGGTCTGATTTATATCGCTGTTTATAATTTGTTGGCTTTATCGCCTCAGTTAAATAATATTAGTCCAACTATTTTAGGTGCTTCGGCGGCGGTATATGCAGTGATGTTTGCGGCAGTTGCTCTACTCCCTGAGTATGAATTTTATTTATTTGGTATCATACTGATCAAAATCAAATACCTCGCTTGGGCTTTCTTGCTCATATCTTTTGTTGTGCCAAGTAGCGGAATCTCGCATTTGGGTGGAGCGATAGCGGGTTATTCATACATTTATTTATTACGCCGAGGAACTGATTTAGGTAGCCCCATAGAAACTATTAGTGATTGGCTAAACAACCTTTGGAAACCCAAACCACAGGTAAAAATTCCACAAAGAAAATACAGCGAGTCAACGGTTGCGAGTAAAAGCGGAAGCAGTGCAAAGCTCGACCCTAATTACTTCCCAGACCAAGATGAGGT
Source organism: Emticicia sp. W12TSBA100-4 (assembly GCF_040253585.1). Lineage (NCBI taxonomy): Bacteria > Pseudomonadati > Bacteroidota > Cytophagia > Cytophagales > Leadbetterellaceae > Emticicia > Emticicia sp. W12TSBA100-4. The sequence continues at coordinate 203,028 of NZ_JBELAU010000010.1, read as the reverse complement.
TGATGCTATTTTGGACAAAATAGGCAAATCGGGCTACGAAAGCCTCACAAAAGAAGAAAAACAAAAACTCTACCGAGCAAGTCAAAAGAAAGATTAAAATTTCTAATTTTTCCGTACATTTGTAATCAAATTCATACTTCAATCTCTAAATATTTTCGATACTCGAGGAATAAATTCGTAGCTATACGTAAATTTTCCATCCGAAATCGAACAATTTTAACTGTGTTCAGTTTTAGAAATACAAACTACCTCTAATTGGTAAAAAGATATGCTCATAACGCCCGGTGAAATACTAAAAAACATCAACATTCCTGCAGATTTACGAAACGTTGACCGTACGAAACTTCCACAAGTTGCCGACGAACTCCGCCAATACATTATCGACATGGTTTCTGTCTATGGTGGACACTTTAGCTCAAGCCTTGGTGTCGTCGAACTTACTGTTGCTTTGCACTATGTTTTTAATACCCCCGACGACCAACTCGTTTGGGATGTAGGCCACCAAGCTTATGGACACAAAATCTTGACTGGAAGACGTGAAAACTTTCACACAAATCGTCTTTATGGCGGTCTATCTGGTTTTCCGAAGAGAAAAGAGAGTGAATACGATACTTTCGGAGTTGGGCATTCATCTACTTCAATTTCGGCGGCCGTCGGAATGGCAGTGGCATCAAACATCAATGGCGAACCGAAGCGTCAGCACATTGCAATTATCGGCGATGGTTCAATGACAGCAGGTATGGCGTTTGAAGGCATGAACCACGCAGGCTCATTGAAAGATGCTAATGTGTTGATTATCTTGAACGATAACTGCATGGCAATCGACCCAAATGTGGGAGCGTTGAAAGAGTATTTGACCGATATTACGACCTCAAAAACATACAATAACGTAAAAGACGATGTTTGGCAACTACTTGGTAAAATGAGTACATTTGGCACAAGTGCCAGAAAGATTGTTGCCAAAGTAGAAAATGCTATGAAAGGGGCTTTATTAAGCCAAAGTAACTTCTTTGAAGCATTAAATCTACGTTATTTCGGACCAATTGATGGCCACGACATCGACCATTTGGTAAGTGTTTTAGAAGACTTGAAAGATATTCCAGGGCCAAAAATTCTTCACTGCCTAACCGTAAAAGGAAAAGGCTATGCTCCTGCCGAAAAAGAACAAACCAAATGGCATGCCCCTGGTCTTTTTGATAAGGTGACGGGCGTAATTCAGAAGAAAGTTTATGATAAGCCTATGCCGCCAAAATACCAAGATGTATTTGGTAATACAATTGTGGAATTGGCTGAAAAAAATGATAAAATCGTAGGTGTAACACCCGCTATGCCGTCGGGTTCTTCTTTGAATATTATGATGAAGGCCATGCCCGACCGTGCATTTGATGTGGGTATTGCCGAGCAACACGCTGTTACGTTTTCGGCAGGTATGGCCACTCGTGACTTGGTAGTTTATTGCAATATTTACTCAAGCTTCATGCAGCGTGCCTACGACCAAGTGATTCACGATGTGTGTTTGCAACAGCTTCCTGTTATTTTCTGCCTCGACCGTGCAGGTTTTGCTGGTGCTGATGGCCCCACACACCACGGAGCATACGACATTGCCTATATGCGTTGTATTCCGCACATGGTAGTGGCTTCACCAATGGACGAAGAAGAATTGCGTAACTTGATGTTTACCTTCCAGTTAGAAGAAACGCAAAAACTAAAAACTGCTTTCACGATTCGCTATCCAAGAGGTGAGGGTGTAATGCCAGATTGGAAACGACCATTTCAAAAACTTGAAATCGGAAAAGGACGCAAAATAAAAGATGGTGAAGAAGTAGCAATCTTGACAATTGGGCACATTGGTAATTATGTGGTGAAAGCCTGCGAAATGCTCGAAAAAGAAGGCTTAAATCCTGCTCACTATGATTTAAGATTTGTGAAACCGCTCGATGAAGTAATGCTCCACGAAGTTTTCCAAAAATTCGATAGAGTAATAACCGTAGAAGATGGTTGTCTACAAGGTGGTATGGGAAGTGCCGTTTTGGAATTTATGATTGATAATGGTTATAATGCCAAAGTAAAACGCTTGGGTATTCCTGACCGCATCGTAGAACATGGTGAGCAAATCGAGCTTCAACGTGAATGTGGCTTCGACCCAGAAGGAATTGCCAATTCCGTGCGTGAAATGGTAGCGAATACCATTTTGATATAATAATTTGGTCAGACATTCCATCAGACCCTAAATATTTTTAAAAGCCTTAACCCCTTAAAACTGGTTAAGGCTTTTAATTTTTCTGAACCACCACCGTAGTTTTTTCGTTATCTTTGTAAGAAAAAACCGAGCAAAAAAATAGTGAGCAATAAAAAACTGAACGATATTGACCTAACTGGCTACGACCAAATCGAGGTCTTAGGTGCAAGAGAACACAACCTCAAAAACATTGATGTGAGTATTCCACGAAACAAGCTGGTAGTGATTACTGGTATTTCGGGAAGTGGAAAATCATCTTTGGCTTTTGATACAATCTATGCCGAAGGTCAACGCCGCTACATGGAGAGTTTTTCGGCGTATGCTCGTAGTTTTATTGGCAACATGGAGAGGCCTGACGTTGATAAAATCAATGGTCTTTCACCCGTAATTTCTATCGAGCAAAAAACTACTTCAAAAAACCCTCGCTCAACAGTTGGTACAACTACCGAAATCTATGATTTCCTTCGTTTGTTTTTTGCTCGTGCTGGCGAAGCTTTTAGCTATATAACTGGCAATAAAATGGTTAAGCAAACGCAAGACCAAATCATTGACCAGATTCTACAACAATTTGAAAATCAAAAAGTTACGTTACTTGCTCCTATCGTAAAAGGACGTAAAGGGCATTACCGTGAGCTTTTTGTACAAATTGCCAAATTGGGCTATAATAAAGTACGTGTAGATGGCGAAGTGCTGAATATTAATCCAAAAATGCAACTCGACCGCTATAAGATACACGATATTGAGATTGTCATTGATAGAGTTATTCCGAAAAGCGAAGACCGCTATCGTTTGAGTCAATCAATCGGAACTGCCTTGAAACAAGGTAAAGGTTCGATGATGCTTTTGGATAGTAAAAACCAAACGCAATATTTCTCACAAAACCTCACTGACCCCGAATCGGGTGTTTCATACGAAGACCCTTCACCTAATAGTTTTTCGTTCAACTCACCTTACGGTGCTTGTCCGACTTGCAATGGACTCGGAACAATCGAAGAAATTACCGAAGAATCAATTATTCCTGACCGCAGTTTGAGCATCACTCGTGGAGGAATTGCTCCGCTGGGCGAATACCGTGATTTATGGATTTTCAAGCAAATTGAGGTAATTCTGAAGGCGTATAAATCAAATATTTCTACTCCTATCGAAAAGATTCCAGAAGATGCCTTAAAAACAATTCTTTATGGAAGTGAAACGCCGTTGCCAGTTCCTTCAAAAAAATACCCAGGCACCGAATGGAACTCAACTTTTGAAGGCGTAATTACCTTCTTGAAACGTCAACAAGACTCGGATAATGATAAAATTCAAGATTGGGTACGTGATTATCTGGTCATTAAAACTTGTCCAGATTGCGATGGGCAACGATTGAAAAAGGAATCGCTCCATTTCAAAATCGCCAAAAGTAATATCGCCGATTTGGCCGAAATGGACATCAGAGAGTTAGAAGAATGGTTTACTGATTTAGAAACTCGTTTGTCTGACCGCCAAAATGTTATTGCCAAAGAGATTTTAAAAGAAATCCGTAAGCGAATTGGCTTCTTGATGGGCATTGGCTTGGACTATCTGACACTCAACCGCCCACTTCGTACACTTTCGGGTGGAGAATCGCAACGGATTCGTTTAGCAACTCAAATCGGCACACAGTTGGTGGGGGTTTTGTATATCATGGACGAGCCAAGCATTGGTTTGCATCAGCGAGATAATGTAAAACTAATTCAAGCATTAAAAGATTTACGAGATTTAGGTAATACTGTTTTGGTCGTTGAACACGATAAAGATATGATGCTCGAATCGGATTATATTCTGGATATTGGCCCAGGTGCAGGCCGACACGGTGGAAATATAGTTGGTCGAGGAACACCACAAGAGTTTATCAAAAATCGAAGTACAACTTCTGATTATCTGAGTGGAAGAATCAGTATTGAAGTTCCGAAAGAGCGACGCAAAGGCAATGGTAAATACTTGATAATCAAAGGAGCAACTGGACATAATTTAAAGAATGTTACTCTGAAACTTCCATTGGGTAAAATGATTTGTATCACTGGTGTGAGTGGTAGCGGAAAATCTTCGTTGATCCACGAAACCCTTTTCCCTGTCTTAAATAAACATTTTTATAATTCAAAAAGAGAACCTTTAGCACATAAATCAATCGAAGGACTCGAACACCTCGATAAAGTAATTGAGGTTGACCAAAGTCCAATCGGACGTACGCCACGTAGCAACCCTGCTACTTATACAGGAATGTTTTCGGAGATTCGAACACTTTTTGCCGAATTGCCCGAAGCTAAAATCAGAGGTTATAAACCTGGGCGTTTTTCGTTCAATGTAAAAGGTGGACGCTGTGAAGACTGCGAAGGTGCGGGCATGAAGAAAATCGAAATGGAGTTTTTGCCCGATGTACACGTAGCTTGCGAAACTTGCAAAGGAAAACGTTTCAATCGTGAAACTTTGGAGGTGCGTTATAAAGGAAAATCTATTGCCGATGTACTGGATATGACCGTTGAACAAGCAGTTGAGTTTTTTGAGAGTATCCCAAAAATCAATCGAAAAGTTCAGATTTTGAATGAAGTTGGCTTGGGCTACATCACACTTGGTCAACACGCCACAACTCTTTCGGGAGGAGAAGCTCAACGAGTAAAATTATCGGAAGAATTATCGAAAAAAGATACAGGTAAAACAATCTATATTTTAGATGAACCAACAACTGGACTTCATTTTAAAGACATTCAGAAATTACTCGAAGTATTACAAAAACTGGCTGACAAGGGCAATACTGTACTAATTATTGAGCATAATTTGGATGTAATAAAAGTGGCCGACCACGTGATTGATATTGGCCCCGAAGGTGGTAATAAAGGCGGAACAATTGTGGCTGAAGGTACACCAGAACAAGTTGCCAAAGTAAAAGGTAGCTATACTGGATTTTTCTTAAAAGACGAATTACATTAATATTAGAGTAATTATTTCTAAGACCACCAACCACTATAAACCGCTAAAAATCAGTGTAATAGAATTTCTATTGTTTTATTTTCTTTCGGTAGCCCAAAGTCATCCAACTATTTTGATAAAAAAAGCGTCAATATAAATGGCTTAGGCTTTCAGATGAAAGAATCTTAAAATCACATCATCCTATTATACTTAAAACCATTTTAATGAATATAATCACTGACTTACTTAATGAACTACTCATTTTTTTTAGAATTAATGGCTTATTAGATATCATTCACACAGGAAATTTTCACGCATTATTAACTTTTGAAGGTTTCCTGACATTTATCTCTCCAATTACTCCTTTTATTATTGTTTTTGAGGTTTTATGGTCATTATTTCGGCATAAGTTTCGTAAAGAAAGCTATAAAGTGCCGTTTTTGATTATTGTAGTCAATCGTATATTGAGTCGATTAATTGGTTTTTCTGTATTACTTATCGCTATCGGTATCTTTCAGAAATACGCTATTATTCAGACCTATCTCTCTTGGTATTGGTTCATTTATGGTTATTTGGTTTACGAACTAAACAATTTTATTCGTCATTATTTGACACATAAAGTTCGTTTGCTTTGGTGTTTTCATTCTGTACATCATTCTTCTGAAGACTTAAACTCTTCGATTACACTCACGACCTTTTTTGTCGAAAATCTCTATACAGAATTCTTTACGGCCATGTTTTGCATGCTTTTGGGAGTCCAACCCATCATGCTTTTTGCAATTATGATTATTGATAGCATTTGGGGAGCATTTGTACATATTAGCGAAGGAAGTATAAAAAATGCAAGACTTGGGGTTCTGGAGAGATTTATTCTCACACCATCGCACCATCGAGTACATCACGGCCGAAATCCTTTATATATGGATACAAACTTCTGTTCAATTATTAACGTTTGGGATGTTATTTTTAAAACTTATCAAAAATGAGAAAAACAATTTCCCATCGAATATGGCATTACTCGTCCGATGAATTCTAATAGTTTTATAGATGTTTACTTCGGAGAAATCATGAGTTTATGGCACGATATACGTTCTGTACCTAAACTTAAAGATAAAATCGGATATGTTTTTATGCCTCCAGGTTGGAGTCATACAGGAAAGTTTGAAACGGCTAAAACACTACGAACTCAAGCAATTAAAGAATTGAAAAAATAAAATTTTGTTATAACACTGGAAAATATTTAGTAAAATACCGAGAAGCAAATCATAAAATACTATTGATCAGCATTTTACAGAAGCTTTTATAGATTTCTTCAATCTTTTCTCATGTAATAGCATCATCATTTATGGACAAAATCAAAATTGCTTTGAAAAGTATTTAGCCCTATAGCTCTTACTAACAAAACAAAAATGCAGCTTTAAGGCTGCATTTTTTTTCTATAAACATTAAATCTATTGGTCTTTACCAAAGCTAACCTCTCCTAAGAGTCACCTCCGAAATAGGTCTTTCGTCTGCCGTAATTTCTTTCAATTACCATTCCAGTATCTTTTTCTTACAGCTCACTGAAATCAAAACTTTCCAAGAATTTGGTTGTGAATTTACCAGATTTGAAAGTCTCGTCATCCATCAATTTGATGTGGAACGGAATAGTAGTTTTGATACCTTCAATTACAAACTCTTGCAAAGCACGCTTCATACGAGTCAAAACTTCTTCTCTTGATTGGCCCGTAACGATAAGTTTGGCAATCATTGAGTCGTAGTTTGATGGAATCGTATAGCCCGCATAAACATGGCTGTCGATACGCACACCGTGCCCACCTGGGAAGTGCAGATTTGTGATTTTACCTGGCGATGGACGGAAACCATTGCGAGGGTCTTCGGCATTGATACGGCACTCCATTGCATACAATTTCGGGAAATAGTTTTTACCCGAAATCGGTACACCCGCTGCTACTTTGATTTGCTCTTTAATCAAATCGAAATCAGTAACTTCTTCCGTAATCGGGTGTTCCACCTGAATACGAGTATTCATTTCCATGAAGTAGAATTTACCGTGTTTATCCACCAAAAACTCTATTGTTCCTGCACCTTCGTAGCCAATAGCAGCTGCACCTTTGATGGCTGCTGCACCCATTTCTTCACGTAATTCTTGCGAAACAATCGGTGAAGGAGTTTCTTCAACCAATTTTTGGTGACGACGTTGAATCGAACAATCACGCTCAGAAAGGTGACAAACTCGACCGTTTTGGTCGCCCACAATCTGAATCTCGATGTGGCGAGGTTCTTCGATAAATTTTTCTAAATATAAACCATCGTTTCCAAAAGCCGCACCCGACTCCATTTTGGCGTCGTCCCATGCTTTTTGGAATTCCGATGAGTTGTTGATAATTCTCATACCACGGCCACCACCACCAGCAGTTGCTTTGATGATAACAGGATACCCCATTTCTTCCGAAAGGCGGATACCTTCTTCAACCGATTCGAGCAAGCCTTCAGAACCTGGAATTACGGGAACACCCGAATCTTTCATGGTTGCTTTGGCAGTTGCTTTATCACCCATTGAGTTGATTTGGTCGGCGGTTGCACCGATAAATTTGATGCCATATTCGGCACAAATTCTCGAAAATTCAGCATTTTCCGACAAAAAACCGTAGCCTGGGTGAATAGCATCAGCATTTGTAATTTCAGCCGCCGAAATGATACTCGGAATGTTCAAGTATGATTGTCGGCTGGGAGCAGGCCCAATACAAACAGCTTCATCGGCAAATCTTACGTGCAGACTTTCACGGTCGGCAGTAGAATAGACCGCTACTGTTTTAATGCCCATTTCACGGCAAGTTCTGATAATACGGAGGGCGATTTCGCCTCGATTGGCTATTAATATTTTTTTGAACACGATTCTCGAATTTGGAAATTGTTAAAATTTGAAACTTTGAAAGAAATCCAGTTGGGATACATCTTCAAACTCACTTATTTTCAAATTAGTTTGGCTCAACCAAGAACAAAGGCTGGTCGAACTCTACTGGAGTTGCGTTTTCAACCAAAACTTTAACGATTTTACCAGAAACTTCTGATTCAATCTCGTTGAATAATTTCATTGCTTCAATGATACAAACCACTTTTCCTGTTGATACTTCATCGCCTACTTCAACGAAGTTAGCTTTATCTGGGCCAGGCGAGCGGTAGAATGTACCAATCATCGGTGATTTGATGGTGATTAAGTTGCTTGCTTCGGCTGTTGGTGCAGGAGCGGCTGCTGGAGTTGCAGGAGCAGCTACTGGTGCAGGTGCTGGAGCAGCAACTGCTGGAGCTGGAGCAACATAAGCAGGTTGTGCTTGAACAGCTACTGGAGCAGCATTTGAATAACGCTTAATAGCAAGTTTCAACTCCGAAGTTTCGATGTTTACTTCGTCTAAGCCTGATTGAGATATAAAATCTATTAGTTTTTGGATGTCTTTTGTTTCCATGAAGGGTATAAGATTATTCGTGGTTTTTGAGTATTTACCGTACAAATGTAAAAAGAAAGACGATACCTACAAAGAAATAAGAAAAGCAGAAATATGATTTCGGAGCTACCTAATTCTTTGCTACTTTTCAAATCTTTGAAGATATCGTCTATGATAATATTTCGTTTTGAACATTCAAAAAGAGCTTTTAGAGATAAGTTAAGTTATTGCTTATCTGCCTTCTTTTACTCTTGAATCGTATTCGTAAGTGTTCGTATTTACACGAATCAATTCATCGTTTTCGATGAAAAGAGGCACTTTGATGGTTGCACCAGTCTCAACTGTTGCTGGTTTGCTTGGGCTGGTCGAAGTATCGCCTTTCAAACCTGGCTCGGTGTAAGTTACACGAAGTTCAACGTATTGAGGAAGCTCAACACTAAGGATTGTCTCTGTTTCGGCGTGAACCAATACCGATACCGCTTGGCCATCTTTCATCAAATCGGCTTGTGGAACCATTTTCTCGTCGAGATTAAATTGCTCGAAAGTTTCGGTTTCCATGAAATTATAGCCATCCTCATCTTTATAAAGGAACTGAAATTCTCTTTTTTCGATACGAGCGGTCGTAACCGTTACGCCTGATGTAAATGTATTATCAATTACTCTGCCTGTTTTGATATTTCTCAACTTTGTTCTTACAAAAGCTGGGCCTTTACCTGGTTTTACGTGTTGAAATTCTACGATTGAGTAAAGGTCATTATTCCATTCCAAACAAAGACCATTTCTAAAATCTGCTGTTGTTGCCATTACTAAATATATCTTAAATTATTTATTCGTAAGTAATTAATTATCAACCAATTATAAGTCATTTCTCAAAATTAAAAGTGAGATTTATAAAAGGGATTGCGTTCATGCGATGGCCAAAGTTTCCTAATTTCTTAATTTGCTCTTCGGTGGTTGAGCGTAAGTTTAACATAGTAAATAAGAAACTAACCCCTGCTTTTATCGTTATTTCTTCTCTGATTCGGAAACCAATATAGACCTCATTATTTGTGCTGCCAGCACTGCCAAGTGCAAAGTTGAATGTTGTTGGTTTGACCGACAGATTTTCAGTTGAGCCAGTGTAATTACTGATAGCTAAAGAATCTTTGCTTTTTCCGAAAGTCAGTCCTATCAAATCAATATTGAAACCTGCCACAATTTTATTTCCGTGATATTCGGCTATAATTGGAGCATTGATAATCACCATATTTTCACGAGTCAAGGGAGTAATCGTTGACGATAAATATGGTTTTTTCAGGCCTGTAAATGTATTTTCTTTGGCCGAAAATACAGTCATTCTAATTCCTGAGCCTATTGAAAATTTATAATTATTCCCAAAAAAAACTTGCTCTCCAAAACTTGTAGTTGGAATAAACTGACCACTACTAAAAGCCCCACCCAAAGAAAATACTTGACTGACTTTGGCCCTTTGAGCTGTTACTTTTGATGAAAGAAAACAAATAATACAGAATAATATCAGTTTTTTCATTGCTTTATAGTTGTGTTTTATACTCAAATATGCTTGTAATGATTTGAGTACTTATACTAAAAAACAGCTATTGTGCTAATATTCAGGGCTTTGCAGATAAAATCAATCAATTGCCCATTTTACATAAGCTGCTCCCCATGTGAACCCTCCACCAAAAGCGGCTAAAATAAGGTTATCGCCTTTTTTGATCTGTTTTTCGTAATCAAATAAACATAATGGAATTGTTGCAGCAGTTGTATTACCGTATCTTTGGATATTGAGCATTACTTTCTCATCACCAATCCCCATACGGCGAGCCGTGGCATCAATGATACGTTTGTTGGCTTGGTGTGGAACTAACCATGCTACGTCTTCGCCCGTAAGATTGTTTTTTTCCATGATTTCGGCCGAAACATCTGCCATATTAGTTACGGCAAATTTGAATACAGATGGCCCTTCTTGGTGAATATTGTGCCATCTATTATCAACGGTTTCGTGACTGGCTGGGAAACGACTTCCACCACCTTTCATAATTAAATGATTTTCGCCAGTACCATCTGATTTCAAGATAAAATCCATTACACCTTCATTTTCGGTAGTTGGTTCGAGCAAAACAGCTCCTGCACCATCACCGAAAAGTACACAAGTCGTACGGTCGGTATAATCAACGATTGCCGACATTTTATCAGCACCAATAACGATTACTTTTTTGTGTCTGCCCGATTCAATAAATTGCGATCCTACAGAAAGTGCATACAAAAATCCCGAACAAGCCGCCAGAATATCAAAACTACCAATACTTGGAATACCACATTGGGTACAAACCAAATTGGCTGTCGAAGGGAACATGTAGTCAGGTGTTACCGTTGCACATATTACCAATTCAATATCTTTAGGATCAGTTCCTGTTTTTGCAAGTAAGCCTTTCACCGCTTCTGAGGCCATGTATGAAGTTGCCAAACCTTCTCCTTTCAAAATATGGCGTTCTTTGATACCAGTTCGAGTTGTAATCCACTCATCGTTTGTATCAACCAATTTTTCTAAATCTTCGTTGGTCAAAATATCTTCTGGCACATAGCCATGAATACCAGTGATAGCTGCTTTTAATTTCATTTATATATAGGGTCTGAACCGAAAAGGTACTGACCGTTTAGTTAAGAGGTAAATTTTAAAAACTTATTTCCAATGAAAAAAAGAAAGGGCAAACCATAGGTAAAATACCTGCGGCACTGACCGTTTTTAGTCCTCGTAAGATTCGATAATATGTTCGGTTACTTTTGATTCTACTTGGCGAATAGCCAAGAAAATCATATTTTTAATAGCTTCGGGCGATGAAATTCCGTGTGCTACAATTACATTGCCTTTGATACCAATAATCGGGCTTCCACCACTAACTTCGTAGTTCATACGGTCGATGAGGGGATCTTTGATACCTTTTTCGGCGGCGTAATCGTAGAACGACTCACCCATTTTGAAGATAACATTTCCTGTAAAACCTTCGGTCACGATTACATCAGCTTTTCCATCAAATAAATCACGTCCTTCTACGTTTCCGACAAAGTTGATTTTTTTGTTAATTTTCAATAATTGATGAGCAGCTTGTACAACCGTCGAGCCTTTTTGTTCTTCTTCTCCGATATTGAGAAGAGCAACTTTAGGATTTTCAATTCCGAATGAGAATTTTGAATAAAGCGAGCCAAGTTCGGCAAATTCGGCCAAAACCTCGGGTTTGCAGTCAGCGTTAGCACCAATATCAAGCATCAGGCTATAACCGCCATTTTTTAGGGGAAGAAAACCCGCAATGGGTGGGCGTTGGATATTTCCAACGGTTTTAACTGTAAAGAGTGAACCTACCATCATAGCACCCGTATTTCCGGCACTACAAAAAGCATCGACTTGTTTCTCCTTTAAAAGTTTAAACCCAACTCCAATGCTGGAATTGGGTTTCTGAGAAAAAGCCCTTGTAGGATGTTCACCCATCTCGATAACATCGTCAGCATTAACCATTTCAATAGCATGAGCAGGATATTTCATCGTTCGTAAAATATCAAGCATTATGCCTTGTTTGCCAATCAACACCAGTTTTACACCTTCGGGTAATTGGTTGGCGGCCATGACAGCACCTTCGACGATAGCTTTGGGAGCAAAATCACCCCCCATAACATCTACGGCAATTTTCATAAAAGCAATCTCTTGGTTGAGTAAATATTTGTTTTTGGGTAACGGCTACTGGCGTGTATTAGGTGCTATGCACGTAATTTATTAGGTAAGTAACCAGTATCCAGCCACAAGTATTATTAAGCTTTTTGGTAGCCTTCAGCAACTAATTTGCCTTTATAGAATAAGTTACCTTCAAATACGTGTGCACGGTGACGAACGTGAATTTCGCCAGTAGTAGCATCTACCGATAAGGCTTTAGTTGATAAAGAATCGTGCGTTCTACGCTTATCTCTTCTTGTTGTCGAATGTCTTCTCTTAGGATGTGCCATTTTACTATTAACAATTAACTATTTACAAAATTTATATATCTGAATTAATCTGAGAAAAAGAATATTTGCTCGAAAGCCAATTCTTAATCGCTGCGGCGAACCGCTCTTAATTATTCATTCTTAATTTATTTAGAGCCGCCCATCTCGGGTCGATTTCTTGCTCTTTTGGCTCATCGGTTGGCTCTTCTTCTTTTTCGGAAGTATAAACCAATAAACCCTCTTCTTCAATATCTTCATCTCTGAATCTTGGATGTAGCTTCTTCATCGGAAGCGAAATGCCAATAAAATCATAAATGTGTTGTGCAATATTGATAGTGTCGGCTCCGTAAGGAATCATCTCGATTTCGTCGGTGATTTCTTCATAACGGTCGCCAAATTTATAAATATATCTTTCCTCAACCTGCACTTCTTCATCAAATAATTCGAGACTTCGGTCGCAAGTCAATTCGACGGTTGCCGTAATATCGAAGTCCAACTGGATCAAGGCTGAATTCTTGTTGAGTCTTACGATGGCTTTAAAATTTCCCTTCGTAATAAAACTCTGCTCGAAAGCCCAAAAAAACTTATCATCGCCCTCGAATTCAAACGTATGAACCTTTTCTTCGAGTCCTTGAATGTTAATGTCGTATTTTGATAGTATCTTGCCCACGTTTTCACAGAAAGGTTGCAAATTTACGGCTAATTTTGGAATTACGAAAGTTTCTTAGAGAAAATGCTTAAAATACTTACTAATAATCGTTTATTTTTCATTATTTTCTTCGTTTGGGTGATTTTAGGGTCTATTTTACAGCTACTTTTTTCACCAACCGAGATAATGTTTTGGATAAACCAGCATCATAACTCTCTTTTAGATAGTTTTTTTTACTATGTAACACTGCTCGGCGAGGACACAATTTGGCTGGCCTTATTTCTTCATTTCGCTTTTGAAAAGTATATAAAAGGAATAGAGAATAATCAAGCGATAAAAGTACTTCTAATAACTTGGCTATCAAAAGTTTTAGTGTCGGTTTCGTTGAAAAATATCTTTAATTTTCCACGACCGATTGAAGTTTATCAACATTCAGACCAAGCTATTCACTTGGTCGATGGCGTAACGATGCACCATTGGCAAAGTTTTCCATCGGGGCATACCATGACGGCCTTTACTTTTGCGTGTGTATGCTTGTTTTTGCAGAAAAGAACTTCTCCCGCAATCATTGCTTTGATTATTGCTATGCTCGTGGGCTATTCTCGAATGTACCTTTTTCAGCATTTCCCGAGAGATGTCTTTGCGGGTAGTGTCTTGGGAGTTGGTGTTTCCATAATTGTATTCATCCTATCAAATAAAAAGATTACCACATAGACACAAAGAACACAATAGTTTCACTTCGTGTCTTCGTGATAAAAAAACTAAAAACCATGTTTTACTCAAAACGAGATTTACAATTTCAATTATTTGAAGTACTTGATAGTGAATCACTTACCAAGTACGAATATTTTCAAGACCACAACCGAGAGTCGTTTGATATGGTGCTTGAGGCTGCCGAAGGCATTGCCACCAAAATGATGCGTCCACTTCTGACCGAAATGGACAGAAAAGAGCCGCAGTTAGTCGATGGCAAAATCAGAATTCACGAAGGCATGAAGGCAATCATCAAAAAAATGGGTGAAGATGGCTGGGTAAATGCCGCCTTTCGCTACGATGAAGGTGGTCAGCAATTGCCAACTACGATTTTGAATGCTGCTGGATTTATCTTTCAAGCAGCCAATTATTCTTCGAGTATTTTCTCGTTTATGAGTGGCGGTTCGGCCAATTTGATTCGTACTTTTGGTTCGCAAGAATTGATTGATAGATTCACACCCGATATGTATTCGGGTAAGTGGCAAGGAACAATGGCTTTGACCGAACCTGATGCAGGAAGTTCACTTTCTGACATCTCAACGAGTGCCGAACCAACCGAAATAGAGGGAGTATATAAAATAAACGGACAGAAAATCTATATTTCGGCGGGCGATCACGATGCTTGCGAAAACATCGTTCACCTCATGCTTGCCAAAATAAAAGGCGGGCCGATTGGAGCAAAAGGAATTTCACTTTTCGTAGTACCACAGAAACGCCCCGAAAATGGAGAACTAATTGATAATGATGTAATTACGGCTGGAATTTTCCATAAAATGGGCTACAAAGGAGCTCCGATTGCTCATTTGAGTATTGGCTCGAATGATGGTGCTTTGGGCTACTTGGTGGGCGAACCACACAAAGGTTTGAGTTATATGTTTCAGCTCATGAACGAAGCTCGAATTAGTGTTGGTTTGAACGCTACTGCAATCGGTACGGCATCCTACTACACTTCGTTAGCCTATGCAAAAGAGCGTCCGCAAGGCAGAAAGATTTCGGAGAAAGACCCTACGAAGCCACAGACCACCATTATCAATCATGCTGATGTGAAAAGAATGTTGTTGTTCCAGAAATCAGTTGTTGAAGGTTCATTAGCTTTACTTTTATACTGTAGTAAATTATCAGATTTGATTCACGTAGAAGAAGGTGAGACAAAAGAACGAGCCAATTTGCTGCTCGATTTGCTTACGCCAGTGGCTAAATCGTATCCATCGGAAATGTGTTGCCTTTCGACGAGTGCAGCCGTGCAGGTTTTGGGAGGAGCTGGTTATACGACCGATTTTACGGTCGAGCAATATTATCGTGAGGCACGTATTCACCCCATTCACGAAGGCACAACTGGTATTCACGGACTTGATTTATTGGGTCGAAAAATTACGATTCATAACGGGAAAGCTGCTCAGATTTTCTTTGAAGAAGTAAGCAAAACTGTGGCAAAAGCTTCTGAAAACGAAGATTTGCAGCCTTTTGTAGAAAAATTACAAAAAGCACTCGCTAAAGCCCAACAAGCCACAGGCTATTTACTCGGTTTGGCAGGAAAGGGAGAAACAGAGAAGTTTTTAGCCGATGCTACGCTTTATCTTGAAATGTTTGGCATCATCACGATTGCTTGGCAATGGCTCAATCAAGGAATTGTGGCGAAAGAAAAACTAAATGATGCCCACGAAGCTGACCAAAATTTCTATCAAGGAAAATTGGCTACGATGAGGTATTTTTATGAATATGAATTAGTAAAAGTAGATTCGCTCGTAAAACGCCTACAAAGCACCGATAGCGTGACGATTGACATGCAAAGTGATTGGTTTTGAACTTCGATTTCGCTCAGCCATCGTTAATTTCGGTATTCGTTTTATTGGGCGGTTGAGCGGAGTAGTTTTCGGTGGCTTCGGCTCCGCTCAGCCACCGAAAAAACGTTTATCCCACCAGAGCAAAGGTAAATAATCCAAAAGCCATCAATAAGAAATATCCTACCAATGAAGCTGCTCCAGCATAATCTTTAGCGATACGTTGGCCTGTAAACAAACACAAAATAGAAAGAAGCGATAGCTCTAAGCCAAGAATCGCAAAGTCTTTTTGTCCTTCGATGAAATAGAAAATAGCTCCAAAAAAAGAAGCCAAGCCAGCTAAGACTTCCAATATTGTAATGATTACGAATAAAATTCCCGAAAAGGAATTGAAAAACGTTTTGGCAAAAACACTCTGAATGTATCCTTTATTGCCTTTGAAATCGAAGACTTTATCGAAGCCAGATTGGAGAAAAAGTACGCCCGCAAAAAGCGAAATAAGCACCTGAATAACTTTTAATAAGGTATGGTCGAAAATGTGCATAGTTTTTAAGGGTTTAGTTTTTGACAAAGATAGAAAATAGGCTTACAATTATAAGTAACACGTAAACATAAATAAAGTTCTTGTTTCAGATCCGAAATATTATTTTGAAATAATCTTGATTTTTTATTATTTCGTCAGATTATCCAAAGAAAATTTTGATTTATGGATTACTTCATACCCTCCAAGCAAGCCGAATTCGACCACATTATTGAAGGTTTTCGCTCGAAAGCCCTTCCCGCCAAAGAGTGGACTCACGAAGCTCATTTGATTGCTGGTCTATGGCACGTAGCCAATTTTGATTACGAAGATGCTCTCGTGAAAATGAGAGAAAATATTAAAACCTATAACGAAGCAAGTGGCGGACAAAATACCGATTCGAGTGGTTACCATGAATCTATTACGGTATTTTGGGTGTGGCTTTTAAATGAATTTTGGCAAAGAAATTCGACTGATAATCAAAATTTTGAGCAAGTTTGCAATGCTTTTTTGAGAAGTAAGTATTGCAACCGAAACGCTGCTTTTACCTTTTATACTCGTGAAAAACTACTTTCCCGTGAAGCTCGGTTGACTTTTGTAGCACCCGATATTCAGGCCTTTGATTTTGATATTTTGTAGAGACGTTGCATGCAACGTCTCTACGCCGAAATTGCATTAATTTCACAAACGAATCCCGAATGAAATGGCATTACCATTGATAGGGTTATTGTCTTTGAAAAGTGGGGTGGCTTCGTAGCGAGCAAAGATAGCAAAACCTTCACGACCTAATTCTGCGGCAAATCCGTAGTGGAATTTATTGAGATTATAAGCACTTTTGAAGTGTTCTTTTGCTCCAGTTTCTTCTTTAGTTTTTACATAGCTGCCGATTCTCGCACCACCGTAAGCACCAACTCCAAGACTCCATTTACTTTCTTTAAAGCCAAACTGCAACATCATCGGAATATTGAAACTCGAAACCACAAATTTCGATTTATCAAGGTTTTCTTTTACATCCACAAATCCTGCACCGTTGGCGGTATTTACCAAGCGAATGTTCTCTTTCATCATATAATTGTTCCAAGCAAACTCAAAGCCTGTTCCGAGAGCCACATCTACATGATTACCCGTAATTAGGCGATGGTTTTTCTTCCAGTTTAAGGCTACATATCTCGAACGTACATTATCAAGCTCAGGCAAGTTTTTTGTTTCGTAGGTGTTTAGCCCAACATACAACCCAAAGTCTTTGCGAGAAAACATATTGTGTTTCTTTGGTGAATAATGCGATGATTGTTTGTATTCTCTCGAATCGTTTTCATCGTCTTGGGCAAATGCACCCGAATTTACAGTGATAGCTATAGCTAAAGCAGCGATTGTTTTTACAAGCGTTTTCATAATTATAGTTTTTGCGGCAACCCGCATTCAGAATGTGAATGATTATTTTGTGTCGGATGGCGATGGAAACCTTTGTCTATTTTCTCTCGCTCATCGAGCTATGTTTGAAAAACTGCTGCAGTAGTTTTTGAAAATTTGCTTTTCGTAATGAAGATGCAGAAAATGGATGAGAGGGTTGCAGAGAAAAATAAAAAATCTGATAATTAAGCAGGAAATAAATTACAAGATCTTGATTATCAGATTTTTATAAACGAAAAATATTTTTATTTTCAGATAAAATTAACCTCAGCAGAAAGCTGAATCCCAAATTTTTCTTTGACTGATGCCTGTATTTTTTGTGATAAATCTCTGATTTCTTCGCCTTTACCTCCACCGTAATTGACCAGTACCAAAGCCTGTTTGGCGTGTACTCCCACATTGCCAAAACGTTGACCTTTCCAACCTGCTTGCTCAATTAGCCAACCCGCAGGAACTTTCGTGGTGATTTCGTTGACGGGGTAAGAGGGAATCGTTGGAAATTGTGCTTTCAGAGCCTCAAATTGCGTATTCGGAATCTCAGGGTTTTTGAAGAAACTTCCCGCATTGCCAATTTCGGCTGGGTTGGGTAGTTTACTTTGGCGAATATGAATCACGGCATCGCTGATAGCTTTGATACTCATTTCGGTTACTCCCATTTCGGCCAAAGTATCTTTTATTGCACCATATTCTACATGAAAAGTTGGTTTTTTGCTGAGTTTGAAAGTGACATTGAGAATAATATATTTGCCTTTGGCTTCGTGTTTGAAGATACTTTCACGGTAGCCGAAATTACAAGTGGCTTTATCGAAAGTTCTGATTTCACCAGTTTCGATTTCCAAAGCTTCTAATTCTTCAAAAACTTCTTTTATTTCAATACCATACGCACCAATATTTTGCATAGGAGCAGCACCGACCGTTCCTGGAATCAGTGATAAGTTTTCCATTCCTGCATAATTTTGGTTGACGCAGTGCATCACCAAATCGTGCCAAACAACGCCAGCACCTGCTTTTATCCAGATATTATCTTCGTTTTCTTCTACAACGTCAAAGCCTTTGATAGCTATTTTTATCACTAAACCATCAAAGTCTTTCGTGAGCAGCATATTGCTTCCTCCTCCCAAAATCAAACGTTCAGTTGATTGATAATCAGGATTTTGCAAGATTTCTTTTAGTTGCTCAATATTCGAAACTTCAACAAAATATTTAGCTGTTGCTTCGATTCCGAAAGTATTGAATGGCTTGAGTTGTACATCTTTTTGAACTATCATTAGGCAATAAGAAAGAAAGAGGTTTGTTAGAAAAACTCGTCAAAGTTAGCGATTTTTGTAAGATAAACGCAAACCAATCAATGCCGACTGTGAAACATAACTTTATAAAGATATTCCTGTTTTTAAGCATTTGCCAAATGCTGGGGTGCGGACGAACGATTATTGAAGATCCTATTCCATCTTTTACGCCTCCTGCCCTTACCTCAATAGAAATTTTGCCCAATAATCGGGTAAAAGTAAATTGGTATTTTGATACTTATCAAGAGCCACTCGTAAAGGGTTTTCGTATCGAACGCTCCGAAAATAACGGTGGTTTTCAAGTACTTTCTGATGATATTACGCCAAATCAACGTTCGATTGAATTGGCCGAACCTTTTCGTGGTGGAAAAGTTTCGTTTCGCTTATTGAGTAAAACAATCAAAGATACCGTAGTATCTACGATTGTGAGCTATTATGCTCCTGCTGTGGCCACTAACGCCTTTTGCTCGGCAGTTTCGGCTACTTTGCTACAAGGTGTCGATAAGCCCAATGTTTATTTATCATGGAAATTAGAGGCAAATTCGGCCAATTATGCTGGGAATTATATCGTTCAACGCTCGGTCGGTAAAGCCGCTTTTCAGACGATAGGCACAACTCGAAATCCATTTTTTTTAGATACAAACACTGAAGTTGGCGTCAATTATAGCTATGTCGTGCGACTGGCTACAACCAATTGTGCTTCCAACGAAGTACCGATTACAGTCAATAACCATTCGGTAGGACTTTGTCCGCAGAATTTTAAACTTAATTTTCTTTCTGGAAGAGATAAAAAATCGGTGGTATTGAACTGGGATGCTCAGTTGGCCGACTTTGCAAAGTTTTATGTTTTCCGAAAATCATCTGAGTCGGACGTTTTTGAGAATCTCACCCCAACAGGAATCCGAACAACGGTTTTTGAGGATAAGACCGAATTGAAAGCCAAAACGAGCTATTTCTATAAAATAAGTACGCAAATCGACTCTCAACCACCCAGTAATTGTGAAACTTTGGTGCTTGAAATTAAAAATTATTAATTTTTTTTAAAATTGCTTTGCTGTCTTATATTTTTTCTCGAAAATGTGCTATATTTGCATTACCCTATTCAACCTAACTCTTTTTTCGCTTCGGCGATTGTTCAACCCAACCTATTTCAATTGATTTGTAAGATATTTGAAATAAGTTCATCGTTCAAACCCGATAAAAAAGGTAGCAAACTAAAATTTGCTACCTTTTTTTGTACCTATGTTCAAGCTAAGTTTTTTTAATTCTTTTAATAAATAAATCCAAACTATCAGATTGTTCGTAAATGGTTTCAGGTAACAAAACAAATCTTATACGACAATGAAAAATTTTTTTCTCAAATTCGCCAAAGTGACAGGAGTGATAGCTCTTACATTCTTTGTCTCGATGTTGGTTTGGGCAAATTGGGAAGAGCCACCGCTTTCAGAAAAACTTGATTTAAAACCAATACACTTAGCTGTATTTGATTTAGACAAGGAAGTAAATGCAGCCGATAGCTCACTCATTTCGCAAAAACTTACTGGCACAAAAGGCGTAACGGCCTGTACTGTAAATCCACAATTCAAAACTGTAAGTGTGACTTTCTACGACGATGTGATTTCAGAAGAAACGCTCAAGTCGGTTGTTCAACAAAAAGATGTTGTGGCCTCAAAAGTAAACTTTGCCACAATGGATGGCCCTAAATGCCCCGTCCCGATGGAGTATATTGATTTCTTTACGAATATGAAAAAAACGCTTTGTTTGAGATAAACGGAAGGTTTTTCAAAGAAAAACAATATCATAAACCGAAATAATTTCTTTCAATCAATTCGGTTTCTTTCCCAAAACTTCTTTTTTCGATTGTTATCGCAAGTGTATTTTTTGCGTAGGGACTTTTTATTTCCTTCTATTTTTCAAAGAATGCATCTGTGACATATAAAGCTGTGAGTACATTTTTAAATTTTAAACTATAACCAATTTTTCAATCATGAAAAAAAGTATTTATTTATTGCTGGCAGGTGCTTTGTTTTTCACCTCTTGCAAAGAGACAGTGGAAGAACCACCAAAATCGTTGTATGAACGTTTGGGTGGAAATGGTGCGATTTCGGCAGTAATTGACCAGTTTATTGCGAATGTTGCGGCTGATACTCGTATCAATGTGTTTTTTGCTGATGCTGCAGCCGACCCAGCTCGTTTGGCTAAATTACGCAACAACCTTATTAATCAAGTAGGACAAGCAACGGGTGGACCAGAAAAATATACTGGTCTTGACATGAAAACTGCTCACAAAGGTATGAACGTACAAGAAGCAGATTTTAATGCATTGGTAGAAGATTTATCGAAAGCTCTTGATAAATTTAATGTTCCAATGACTGAAAAGAACGAATTATTAGGTGCATTGGCAACAATGAAAGCTGACATCGTGGAGCCAAATGCTTCTTTGTATGCTCAGTTAGGCGGAAATGCCGCAATTACGGCAGTTGTCGACCAATTTATTACGAATGTAGCGGGAGATGCACGTATCAATGCGTTTTTTGCTGCTGCTGCTGCTGACCCAGCTCGTTTGAATAAATTGAAAATGAACTTGATAAATCAAGTTGGACAAGCAACAGGTGGGCCAGAAAAATATACTGGTCTTGACATGAAAACTGCTCATAAAGGCATGAAAATTACAGATGCACATTTCAATGCCTTAGTAGAAGATTTAGATAAGGCATTGATGAAATTCAATGTAATATCGAAGCCAAGACGTGATTTATTAGGAGCATTAGGTACTATGAGAGCCGACATTGTTGGTCAATAATTAATTGGTTGTAGGACTTCATAACAAAAAGGCGAAGATTTCTCTTCGCCTTTTTTGTGTTTATTGATAGACTGACTTCTTAAACTAAGCCATCTATTTCAACTACTTCATTTACATCTGCTTGATAATCAACACCTTCAAAGCCAAAACCAAAAAGATTTAGAAAATCTGATTTGTAGCCATTCAAATCACCAATTACTGGAAGGGTTTCAGTGGTTGCTTGTTCCCACAATTCAGAAACTTTTGCCTGAATATCATCAGCCATTTCTAAATCATCAATTCTGATTCTGCCTTTTTCGTCAGTTGGAATTGCTTGACCTGTGTAAAGACGCTCCTTAAACAAGCGAACTATTTGCTCGATACAACCTTCATGAACGCCTTTTTCTTTCATTTTTTTGTACAACAATGAAATATATAAAGGAATTACTGGAATTGCCGAACTCGCTTGCGTAACCAAAGCTTTATTAACTGATACATAAGCTTTTCCGCCGATGCTATCTAATTTATCAGTAATCTTGAAAGCCGTTGCTTCCAAATGGTCTTTTGCACGACCGATTGTTCCTTTGCGATAAACGGCTTCGGTCAATGATGGCCCGATGTATGAATAAGCAATCGTAAGAGCATTTTCTGATAGAGCGTTGGCTTCGGTAAGGGCATCAATCCACATTTCCCAGTCTTCGCCACCCATTACGGCTACTGTGTTTTCGATGTCCTCGTCAGTGCAAGGAGCAATCGTAATATCAGTAACATTTCCTGTGTGGAAATCGACTGTTTTATTGGTAAAAGCATTGCCGATTGGCTTCAAAACCGAACGATGCAATACTCCCGTAACTGGATTTGTGCGTACTGGCGATGCCAAACTATAGATAACCAAATCAACTTGGCCTAAATCAGCTTTGATTAATTCGATTGTTTTATTTTTTACTTCCGTAGAAAAGGCATCACCGTTGATACTTTTGGCATAAAGACCCGCTTTTTCGGCTTCTTGCTGGAAAGCGGCACTATTATACCACCCTGGTGAGGCGGTTTTGCCTGGTGCAGGAGCTTTTTCAAAAAAGACACCTATTGTAGCGGCATTCGAGCCGAATGCACTTGTAATTCTTGAAGCAAGACCAAAACCTGTTGAAGCCCCGATAACTAAGACTTTCTTTGCTCCATCAATTGGCCCTTGTGATTTTGTAAACTCAATTTGATTTAAGATGTTTTTTTCGCAACCTTTTGGGTGTGCGGTCAAACATATAAACCCTCTCATTCTTGGTTCTATAATCATAATTTTATTTTTCTTGTATAAATGCCAAAGGTACGAAGTTTTCTTATATTTTTTGCATTTATCTACTTTCTGAAACCTTACATCCCTGCCAAAATCGTCTTCAAAACTGCCTGAGCCGACCATTCACGATTTGCGGCTTGCTGAACCACAACTGACTGATTATCAAGCACATAATCACTCACTTTGAGGTTTCTACGAACTGGCAAGCAGTGCATAAAAAGACCATTGTTGGTCAAATCCATTTTTTCTTTGGTAATCATCCAAGAAGGGTCTTGCGAAAGTACTTGACCGTAATTATTATACGACGACCAGTTTTTACCATACACAAAATCTGCACCTTTGAGGGCTTCGTTTTGGTCGTAAATTACTTTGGCATTTCCTACCATTTCGGGAGCTAAATCGTAGCCTTCGGGGTGAGTGATAACAAATTCGTAATCAGTTTTATTGACCCATTCGGCAAAAGAATTGGCAACGGCTTGTGGCAATGGTTTGAAATGCGGCAACCAAGTGAGTACAACTTTTGGGCGAGCAATTTTCTTGGTTTCTTCGATAGTTATCAAATCGGCCAAAGATTGACAAGGGTGACGAGTAGCCGATTCTAAATTGACGATTGGTACGCCTGCATACTGTCGAAATTTTTCCATTACTATCTCTCTGTAATCAGCGTCACGGTCTTTCAAACCTGCAAATGCACGCACTGCAATAATATCGCAGTAACTTCCAATCACGGCAGCGGCTTCTTTTACGTGTTCGGCTTTATCGCCGTTCATAATTACGCCATCTTCCATTTCGAGTTGCCAGCTATCTTGCCCCACATTCATCATCAAGACATTCATTCCCAAGTTTTCGGCAGCTTTTTGGGTGCTAAGGCGAGTGCGAAGACTTTGATTGAAAAAAAGTAAACCAATGGTTTTGTTTTTTCCGAGTGCTTGGTCGGCGAAACGATTTGCTTTTTGTCTTATACCTTCTTGTACTAATTCTTGCACGTTATCAACATCGTGCAAGGAGATAAAATGTTTCATTTTCTTTGGATTTCTAAAAACGCACAGCTTTAGGGGTAATGCTTACATCTTAACTGGCTGTTAATCAAACAACTATATAACTATAAATTTATTCGTACAAAATAGCTCTGCTTACCTTCGATGGTAGCGGCCCCATTGTGGTGAGTTTCAAAACCGCAATGTTTACACCTGCTTTTGCACAAGTTTCAATGTCTTTTCCTTCCAGAAATGCGGTTAAGAAACCTGACCAGTAAGAGTCGCCTGCCCCTGTGGCATCGACTACTTCGATTTTCCGAGCGGCCATTTCAAACTTTTTGTTGCCATTTTCATACGAAATAATGCTTCCTCGACCGCCCATCGTGAAACAGACTACCGATGCTCCCATGCGATGAAGGTCGGCAATGGCTTCTTCGGGTTCGATAACTCTTCCGTACAAACGTTCGGCATCGTCTTCACTCATTTTTGTTAAAGCTCCGTGTTTGATGTATGCCTCAATTATCTGCATGGCCTCTTCTCGGTCAGACCAAATGGTTGGGGCATAATTCAAATCAATACTCAACTGACAACCCAGTTGTGCTGCACGTTCAGCCGCATCAACAATGGTTTTCTGAGCAGGATTTTGGCTCAAAGCAAAGCAAGTTGTATGAAAAATGGCACTTTGACTCAATAATTCGTCCGAAATATGCTTTGGTCGAATCATGCGGTCGGCAGTTCGATAAGCAATAAAATCGGGTGTTCCCTTCGAGCGAGCCACAACCACAATGCTCGAAGGCTCTTGTTTATCTACACCAACGTGACTGACATCAACGCCAGTTTCACGGACTTTTTCTACTAAATATTTTCCTAAATTATCATCACCTACGCACGAAACAATAGCAGTATGATTTCCCAAACGAGCCATATTGGCAGCTAAATTTGAGGGGCTTCCGCCCTGAAAACGTTGGAATCTTTCGGCTGTCGAAATATCCTCCGTAATTTCCATTCCAATAAAGTCAGCCAGCAATTCGCCAACTGCTAAAAGTGCATATTTTCGTGTCATAGGTTAAAGTTTTTACAAAGATTGTAGTATTTACTAAAGAATTAAAAAAATGCGTTAGTAATTTTCTGAATTTATCAAAAAAACAGTCAATTTGACTTTAGAAAAGGGTTTTAAAGGTTAACTTTTTTTGTCATCAAAAATAGTGGATAACTCAAAATCAAGAAAATAAGGGCATACATACTGCTTTGTATGTCGGAATAAACTGCCCCGACAAGAAACATAATTGAGATAATAATCAGTATAATGGGAATGAAGGGATAACCGATTACTTTATAAGGGCGAGGCAAATTTGGCTCTTTTCTACGAAGCATAATAACCGATGCAAAACCTGCAACGTAAGTCATTACGAAAAAGAAAACCGCAATATCAGAAAGGCGTTCGCAGGTATCTTTTCCACTGATTATCAACAAAATAGAACAAATCCCTGTCAATGGCATCGCAAAAGCGGGCGTTCCGCCACTGTTTACTTTTTGAGCCAATTTAAAGAAAAGTCCATCTTTACTCATCGAATAAATGACTCTCGGAGCAAACATAATTTGGGCGTTTAACATTCCGAGAATCGAAACCATCAAGAAAAATGTGACTGTTTTGCCCGATTTTTCGCCAAAAATCAATCGGATTGCATCGGCAGCGGCCAATTTTGAAGTGGCCAATACTTCAATCGGCATAATATAGAGAATAGCCAAATTGACTAATAAATAAATAGAAATCACCACCAAAACCCCACTAATCATTGATTTGGGCAGGTTTTTGGCAGGGTCGGTGTTTTCTTCGGTAAAATAGGCGGCTGTGTGCCAGCCATCAAAAGCGTAAAAAACTTGTTGGAAAGCAATAATTAGCCCCGTCAGTAAAGCTGGTTGAGCAACTCGCTGAGTGGTAGCTACTAAATCTTCGGTGCTGACATCTCCGCCATAAATAAAGCACATCGCAATAAATGCAAAAAGCCCAATTGCTTTCAGAAAAGACATAATTTCCTGCGATTTTCCTGCTGATTTTGTGCCAAGCCAGTGAAAACCCATCAAAATGATGAGAATTCCGATTGCCATCCAGCGAATAATCGGCTCGGTATCAGGCCAAACGAGAGCAATGTACTCACTCATCGTATATGCTCCAAAACCCAATGCTGCCACAGTTCCGAGCCAACTCGTGATGCCCGTTACGAAGCCTACGTAATCGCCAAAGGCTCGGCGTGCATACACATACCACGCACCCGCACGAGGAACAGAAACGCCCAACTCAATCGTGCAAAGAACACCCAAAAAAGCATATAAACTTACCAAAAACCAAACCAACATAATGAGCGAAGGGTCGCCGAGATTAGCCGCAATTGGGCCAGGTTTACGCAAAATGCCCGTTCCGATCGTTCCACCGACGGTTACGGCAATACCAAAACCCACGCCAAGGAGTTTGAGAAGTTTGTTAGAATCTTCGTTTTGTATATTTTGATTCATTTAGATGAAGTTTTTCGTTAGTTTTGAAACGAAGATAAGAATTTTAGGTAGAATCCAAAACTGAGTATTTTTCTCGGTTAGAATTATAGATACTTAGCAGCTACTGTAATGTATTGACAGATAGAATGTTGCATGAAATAATAGTTAAGTTTTTGGCGATTTGAGGCAAAAAAAATGGTCAGTTTGACAACCGACCACCCTATCCATTTTAAACTCAATTAAGCTTCAAACAAGTGTTCTGACTTAAATTATGAAACAAAACTACGACAATATATTTTTTTAGGTAAGTGATATATAATAGGTAAGTACTAATCTTCAATTTATTTATGTACTCTTGTTAGGTTGCCAGTGTTAGCCAACAACCCCTTAGAGACATATATATTTCATCATAGGTTATCAATTCTAAAAGAACACTGCAAAGATATGCAAAGTTTTTTGATAATGTCAAGAAATATTTGCATTTTTTTGCAATATTTGTACAAATATTTGCAATGAATTATGTTAAAGGAAGAAAGACAACGCTTAATACTCGAAAAACTAAATACTGATAAGAAAATTAACTTCGTAGAACTCGGAAAATTCTTGGATGTTTCGTACGATAGTATCCGCCGAGACATTATTGAGTTAGAAGATAAAGGGTTCTTGAAAAAGGTACACGGAGGTGCGGTGGCTAACTCTTATTTGTCGGTTTTAGGAACAAAAACAAATGGAGCAAGCAGTAGTGAAGAATTGGGTATTTTATCAAAAAAAGCCCAAAAACTCTTTGAAAATCGTCAAACTATCATCATGGACGGTGGAACGACTAATTTTTTCATGGCTGAGCAATTGGCAAAAACACTCGAACTAACGATTGTAACCAATAGCACGCCGCTGGCAATGGCCTTGAACGAACACCCAAGAATCGACGTGATTTTTTTGGGCGGAACATACTTCAAACGCTATCAGATTACGCTCGGAAGTGAGGTTTCTCGCCAACTCGAACACATCAATGCCGATTATTATTTCATGGGCGTTAATGGCGTTCATCCCGACAAAGGGCTGAGTATTCGCCATTATGAAGAGTCATTAATCAAGCAAAAAATGATGCAAGCTGCCAAAAAAACGGTTTGTTGCATTATTGAAGAGAAGCTAAATGTGCAAGAAGCACACAGAGTTTGCAATTTTCAGCAATTAGATTTGATGATTACGAATCTAAAACCAACCGACCCCGCACTGAAAGGTTTTCAGAAACAGGGGGTGGAGATTATCTAATCTTAAAAATTAAACCAATAAAGATGCAACAAAAATACCTCTTTGCCTTACTCCTTTTTGTAGGCTCATTCATCATAAAAGCCCAAATCGTAGATGACTCTCTCTTGATAGAGGGGCAGCAGCGACGTTTTCATTTCTTGAAATCAGCTAAGCCTAACGCTTCGTTGGTGTTTGTGTTGCATGGTTCAGGTGGAAATGGTATTCAAATGCGAGCAAGGGCTAAATCGCTCGAAGGCATTGCACCAACCGAAAATATCCTATTGGTGTATCCCGATGGATATAAAAATTATTGGAATGAATGTAGAAAAACTGCCAATTCGGCAGCTAATTTTGAGAATATTAATGAAAATGCCTTCTTTGGGTCGATGATTGATTACTTCAAAGAGCGTTATCAAATCAACGAAAAACAAGTTTTTGCAGTTGGCACTTCGGGCGGTGGACACATGGCTTATAAATTGGCCTTGACCATGCCCGAAAGATTTAGAGCCATCACGGCACTAATTGCCAATTTGCCCGACACCAACAACATTGATTGTGAAGAAAAACGCCGAGCTATGCCAGTATTGATTGTTAATGGAACGGCCGATAAAGTAAACCCATACGAAGGTGGCGAGGTAATTACGAATAACATCAGTTTAGGAATGGTTCGCTCAACCGACCGAACGTTTGCTTATTGGTCGTCGTTGGCTGGTTATAAAGGCAAGCCGCAAATGCAAAATTTACCCGATACCGACCCCAAAGATGGCAAAACGATAGAAAAATATACTTTCAAAAAGAAAAGAAAGCCCGAAGTGACTTTACTGAAAGTTATCAACGGCAAGCACGATTATCCGAATGATATTGATGTGCATTTGGAAGCGTGGGAGTTTTTCAAACGTAGTATGAAATGATAAATCTGCCCGAAATAGATAAAATCGCCTACATTAGAGTAGAAAATGGGAAAATTCTAAGTACAAAATCGAAAGGCAAAACTAAGTATTATATTCCTGGTGGAAAAAGAGAAAACAATGAAACCGACGAAGAAACGCTCATTAGAGAGATTCGAGAAGAACTCAACGTTTCGATAATTGCCCCAACAATCCAATATTTTGGCACTTTCAAAGCTCAAGCCGATAGCCATAAGGCGGGTGTAATCGTAAAAATGACTTGCTACACGGCCGAATATGAAGGAAATTTAGAACCTTGCAGCGAAATTGAAGAAATAAAATGGCTTTCTTACTCTGACCGTGATGAGGTTTCGGAAGTAGATAAACTTATCTTTGATTTCTTGAAAAAAAATGGCGAATTGAGTTAAGATTTGTCATTTTTATGCTTTATCTTTTTTTACAACATTCTTCTAAACACTAAAAATCTCCGTTTATCATATTTTTTATCTTTTCCGCAAATTTATTTAGCCTATAATCGTTATAGACTGGATTGATTTTTGCTAATTTAGTAGCAGCAATTCAATGCCGTTTTGAGCATTATCATTGCTAATTATCCATTTAAAACATCTGTTTGTACTATGAAAAAGCCAAGTTTGTTTGCTAAGGCATTTTTGAGCATAAGTTTGTTGACGATTTTTATATCGGCAACTCCCCTCAATGACGACCCACCGAGTAAAAACGAAACGATTCTGCGATACGTTGGAGCAATGCTCGAACAAGGACATTATAGTCCGAAAAAGATTGATGATAATTTCTCGAAAGAAATCTTTAGCGAGTTTTTGAAACGTCTTGACCCAAGCAAACGCATTTTGCTCGAAAAAGACATAGCCAAACTTCGCAAGTACGAAACTACCATTGACGATGAAATTCATGGTTCGCCATTGGCATTTTTTGCAGCGGCTGATGAAATCTACAAAAACAGAATCGTTGAGGCCGAAGAAATGTATAAGCAATACATCGAAAAACCATTTGAGTTTACGAAAGATGATGTGCTTGAGTTAGATGCCGATAAAGTAGATTTTGCCTCGAATGACTCGGAAAGAAAAGAGCGTTGGAGAAAATATCTGAAATGGCAAACACTCGACCGCTACCTTGATGCCCAAGAAACGCAAGAAAAAAACAAAGACAAAAAAGAATTTGTGGTGAAGTCTGACCAAGAGCTGGAAAAAGAAGCTCGTGCGAAAGTAAAAAAAGCAATGGACAAATACTTTGACCGTTTGCGTAATAAATTTGATGAAAATCAACGCTTTGCGATGTTGGTCAATACAATCACCAACGAAATGGACCCACACACCGATTTCTTTCCACCAGTAGAAAAACGCTCGTTTGATGAGCGTTTGAGTGGTCGTTTCTTCGGAATCGGAGCTTTATTGCAGCAAGAAGATGATAAAATTAAAATCAAAAGCGTAACAACAGGTGGCCCAGCGTGGAAGTCGGGCGAGATTCAGGCGAATGATTTTATTGTAAAAGTAGCTCAAGCAACGGGCGAAGCGGAAGATATTACGGGCTACACAACTGACGATGCCGTGAAACTTATCAGAGGTGCGGAAGGCTCAGAAGTGAAAATTACGGTACAAAAACCTGATGGTACGTTGAAAACTGTTTCGATGATTCGTGCAGAATTGAAACTCGATGAAACCTTTGCTCGTAGCGTAATCATCAACAGCGGTAAACATAAAATCGGTTTGATTGATTTACCAGCTTTCTATGCCGATTTTCAACGACCACAAGCGGCACGTTGTTCGCAAGACGTAGCCAAAGAAGTAGCTCGTTTGAAAGCCGAAGGCGTAGAAGGAATCATTCTGGATATTAGAGATAACGGCGGTGGCAGCTTGCAAGAAGTGGTAAATATGGTGGGTTTATTCATCAAAACTGGTCCAGTTGTGCAGATTCGTGACCGTGCGGGACGACCTTCGCAGATGGGAGATAACGACCCTTCTGTACTTTATGATGGCCCATTGGTGGTGATGGTCAACGAACGCAGTGCTTCAGCTTCTGAGATTTTTGCATCGGCTATTCAAGATTATAAGCGTGGCGTTGTGGTTGGTTCGAGTTCTACTTTTGGTAAAGGAACAGTACAACGTGCATTCCCAGTGGGTGGAAATGGAACTGGAAGCGGAGCAGGCGATTTAGGTGCGGTGCATCTTACCCTACAAAAATATTATAGAGTAGATGGCGGTGCAACTCAACTAAAAGGCGTAGAATCTGACATAGTTCTGCCAGGCTTATACGAAGCCTATAAAGTACGTGAAAAAGATAGCCCGAACGCCCTCGTATGGGACGAAATGCCGAAGGCATCTTACCAAACGTGGACTTACGCACCTGATTTAGTGGCTTTACAACAAAAAAGTACAGAACGCCTTACGACGAATGACGTTTTTAAGCAAATTAAAGATAACACCAATATTTTGGCTGATAACCGTAAAACGGCTCGTTCTTTGGAAATCCAAAAGTACAAAGCTCAACAAAAAGAAGTGAGAGATATTTCGACGAAAGTGAGAAATTTAACTCAATTGAAAGATGATTTGTCAGTAGCCAATTTATCAAGCGATTTAGAAGCAATCAACTCTGATTCGTTGAAGAAAGATAGAAATGATTTTTGGGTAAAATACCTAAAAAAAGACGTTTATCTTGGCGAAACGCTTAATATCATGAACGATGTGATTCAACAAAAAGGAATGGCATTGAAGAATTAGTCTTCAGTCCTCAGTTGGCAGTTTGCAATGAACAGTCTTTCTAAAAGTAAAAACCTCGCAAGTTCATCTTACGAGGTTTTTGTTTTTTTGAAAACTGCCTATTGAAGACCGAAAACTGTTGATTATAAAAAAACTAACGCTTAAAACTCTTAAACCAACTCCAAATCTTCATCATAATTACGCCAAAAATAGCTTCTCGAAAAATCTTGGTTGACATTTTTGATACGCCTTTTGTGCGGTCGGTGAAAATAATTGGTACTTCTGTAATATTAAATTTATATAAAAAGGCATTGAATTTCATTTCAATCTGAAAAGCATAGCCAATAAATGTAATTTTATCCAGCGGAATTGTCTTCAAAACTTCTTGGCGATAACAAATAAAACCACCCGTTGGGTCCATGATTTTCATTCCCGTAATCATTCGTACATACACGCCCGCAAAATACGACATCAGCACTCGCCCCATCGGCCAATTGACAACGTTTACGCCTTTAATATAACGAGAGCCAATGGCCACATCATAGCCATCAATTTTGGCGGCTTTATATAAACGCACCAAATCTTCGGGATTGTGCGAGAAATCGGCATCCATTTCATAAATAAACTGGTAGCCATTCTCTAAAGCCCACTTGAAACCGTGAATATAAGCTGTACCTAAGCCCAGCTTTCCACTTCTTTCGATGAGGTGCAGGTTTTCAGTAAACTCGTTTTGTAGTTCTTTTACTTTTTTTCCAGTACCATCGGGCGAGCCATCATCTAAAATCAAAACATCAAAGGCTTCACTCAAATTCATGACCTTCCTGATAATCGCTTCTATATTTTCGATTTCATTATAAGTCGGTATAATTACAAGGTTTTCTTTCAAAGTATATTGTTAGGTTTAGGATTACACTTAAATAATTTGCGGGCGGTAGCGGGCGATATTCAGTTCCAAAGGGAAGTATTTCAATTAGCTATCTACATTGACTCATCAAACAATCAATATGCCAGTTTTTTCTTTTTCTTCAACTCCTCCAAATTTTTTAGCACATTTTCGTACAGCTTAGTCATTTGTTCGGGGTTTGTTACGTAATAATTGTAACTTGCTCTATAACGTGCCGTGTCGGTTTTATATTTTGTCATTATTTGCTGTTCCAGATATTTGTAAGCAATTTTAGTGGAATCATAATCTTTGAAAGACAATCTGCTTACTTTTGCTTCAGTCAGATGAATTTCTGCCAAAATCTTTGCCATAGTAGCCTCGTCAATTGCATCTTTTGGTCGGCTGGGGCCATTATCGCAAGCCAATAATGTCAAAATTATACCTAAAACCAAGAATATTTTTTTTGTCAGCATTTTCACTTTATCTTCGTTTCTAAAAATATCTTAAAAGAACTGTTTATTGACTTTAAACAACAAATTACGGAAAAATCTAACAAAATCCATGCGTTAAATTTTCTTAATTGATTTTAAGCAGTAATCTAAATTATTGAATTAAGTCGTTTAATATTGATTTTAACACCTATTTTCAATTTTACATTATCAATTATCCATTAATGAAATGGTAGAAAGTATTATTTCAAAACTTAATAAGTACGAGATTAAAATCAGAAAAGCCGTGAATGGTCACATGCACGGAAACTTTCGTTCGGTTTTTAAAGGCTCTGGCTTGGAGTTTAGCGATTTGCGTACCTACCAATACGGCGATGACGTTCGGACAATTGATTGGATTACGACCGCCAAAGGCGACGGTGCTTACGTAAAGATTTTTAAAGAAGAAAAAGAGCAAACCGTATTTTTTATGCTCGATGTGAGTAGCTCGCAGGAAGTAGGAAATAGCGGACGTCTGAAAATAGATACCGCCAAAGAAATCTGCGGAGTTTTGGCACTTTCGGCCATTAAAGAAGCTGGTCACGTAGGGCTTTATTGTTTTTCTGACCAAAAAGAATTGTATTTTAAGCCCACAAATGGCATGAAACACGGCTACGAACTCATCTTGACGCTCTTTAAGATGAAGCCAGTTTCGCAGAAAACTGATATTCCGTCGGCCATTGGTTTTGCCTTGAATATGCTTCGCCGAAAGAGCGTTGTGATTATGATTTCTGATTTTTTGGATAAAGATTATGAGCATAACCTCAAGGCTTTGGCTCGTAAACATGATTTGGTTGTAGTCCATGTTTATGACCAGCGAGAGATAAAGTTGCCGAGCCTCGGAATCATTCCTGTGTTGGATAAAGAAAGCAAAAAAACAGTTTGGTTAAATACTTCGTCGCCATCGTTTAAGCGTGAAATGCGAGAGGTTTTTGAAGATAATCAGAAACGTTTGGAAACTTTATGCAAGCAGCATAATGCCAATTATGTGGCCATTGATTCGAGAGAAGATTATGTGCCGAAACTAATTCAATTATTTAGAGTAAGAAAATAAACAGTCGATAGAAGACAAAGGTTTAAAGAAATTAAAATGTCAATCAAAATTATACAAATACTAAAATCGGTAAATAATATCTTATTGATAATCAGTTGTTTGTTGATTACAGAAAACAGTCAAGCTCAAAAGCCTATTGGAAAGTTTCAGACTGACAGTATTGAGCTTGGTCGTCAGATTGAGTATACCCTTAGCTATCACCATAATCCATCAGCAGAGGTTTTTTTTCCTGATACTACCTACAATTTTTATCCGTTTGAGATAATCAACCGTAAAATGTACCCAACAGTTACCACCAATGGCGTTAGCGTTGATAGTGTAATTTATACACTTGTAACTTTTGATATTTCGAAAAACCAAAAACTCAGATTACCAATTTATCTACTTTCAAAGCGAGATTGTACGGCTGTTTACTCGCTGGCTGACTCTGTTTTTTTGAAAGAAATGATAAAAAGCCCAGTTGATTCACTACAATTAAAGACCGATGTAAGGCTTTTACCCTTATCGCAGCAAGTAAACTATCCAAAAATTTTAACTTATATCTTAGGGCTTTTAGGGCTGGTACTTATCATTTATGCTTTCTTTGGGCGTTTCATTCGTAAACAATATACTTTGTTCCTATTTGGTCGCCGTCATAAAGATTTTCAGACAAACTATAAGAAATTTACTCGTTCAACTTTAGACGATGTGACAATCGGTAAAGCATTAGTTTTGTGGAAAAAACATTTAGAATGGCTCGAAAAACGCCCTTATACTTCTTACACAACCAAAGAAATAATTTCGAGACTACCCAACGAACGTTTGGAGGAAGCTCTCCGAGAGGTCGATAGTGCCATCTATGGCGGAATTTTATCCACTCAAATGCCTTCTTCGATGGAAATTTTGCTCGAAAAGGCTACCGAACTATACAAAAATCGCCGAGAAGAATTAGCCGCCAGCTTATAGTAGAACATTTTTTTAATTATTACCGACGATATTGAATTATCTACAAAAATTAATTACTCCCTTTTTTAATGAATCAGCCAATTGAGATCATATTATCCAATAAAACCCTCAACGAACAAGCCTGTTTGGATTTTGTAAAAACCGATGATTCGGGCGGAATCGTAACTTTCGTCGGAACGGTCAGAAACCAAACCAAAGGAAAGCGAGTGCTGAGACTCGATTTTGAAGCTTATGAGCCAATGGCAGTTTCGGAAATGAAAAAAATTGCAGAACAAGCCGTAGAAAAGTTTTCACTGAAAAAAATAGCTATTTATCACCGAGTTGGAAGCCTTGAAATTGGCGAAGTACCTGTAGTAATTGCGGCTTCAGCGGCACATCGTGGAGCGGCTTTTGATGCCTGCGAATATGCCATTGATACGCTCAAAGAAACTGTGCCGATTTGGAAAAAAGAGATTTTTGAAGACGGAGAAGTATGGGTTTCGGCTACGCCTTGATTATCTTACCAGCACTACCTTACCCATTAATTCTATTACATTATTTCCTTGATTTTTGGCTTTTAGTCTATAAGGATAAATGCCCGATTGAAAATTCTCACCATTCCACGATTCTTTCAGATTCGTTAGAGTAGTGATTAATTTTCCTTTTTGGTCATAAATACTAAGACTTACAAATTTATCATCTTCACCAAAAACCGAAAAAGAATCATTGATACCATCATTATTTGGGCTAAAAGCCAATGGAATATAAACTGGAATGTTTAAAAGACACGGAATCTGTGAGTTTTTGATACAGACTTTCTCAGAAATAAAAGTGGTTTCGTTAGATATGAATTTTATCTGATAACAGTTTTGTTGGTTACATTTGATGGCTGTATCGGCATAAATAGTGCTTTGTGCGATGAGTTTTATATCATTATTTTTGAGTATGGTAAAATTTTTGATGGTCTCTGGACGGGGTTTTTGCCAGCGTAATTCGTTGGATATGTCAGTCGGAACAACTTCAAAATCAATATCACAGATTTCTTTTGATACATTGTTAGGGAAACAATTACTTTCTAATTTGATGGTATAGCAGACATTTTTTGCTGTGTTGCTAAATGTGATTTTTTGTAAGCCAACCTCCCCTATTTTTGTAGTAATCAGTGAGTTATTCCCCAAGATTCTTACATCTTCACCCGAAAAATTATTAAAACTGATACTATAATTTTCGGTACCAGTTTTCTCAAAAACTGATATTTGTGGTTGATTTACCTTCGGGAATTTTATCTCAACCGAACTACTTGTACTACAAAACTCAACTTCATAATGTGCTTTTACCGTAATTTTCCTATCGGTTTGGGCTGCGTAGGTATGCGAAACCCCTGATGTAGGTAATTGTATTTTTTCGAGTGGCGAAGCATCTCCCCAATCAATCATACAATAGGCGTAGGGTAGCAAACCTACTTTTTTATTATCGCTGATTTCTAAATTTACTTTATTACCGCAAATCTTAGGTTTTAGGCTGAGTTTGTTAGTATCAAGTACTGTCACTATTCCACAAACCCTGAGTTCTTTACCGTCTTCTTTGCGGAAAGTAATCTGCATTAACTTATATGCACCTGGAGTCGTGTAAATAAAAGTAGGTACTTCCGTTGGGTTTGTAGGGAAACCCCCTTTATAATCATAGATAAATTTATGACCGTTGGCTACGCTATCGTTTTTACTGATTTCAACTGTGAAAGGCACACAGCCAATCATTGTTTTGGCATTAAGTGACCCCGACCCAATATTCGGGCCATAGCATTGGTCATTCGATTGTCCGAAAGACTTAACCGTTATAAAAATCACCAAGACAATATGCAAGATTGGTTGTTTCATTCAATAAAAACTATTCAATTGTCGATTGGTTTTGTATTCGCTCAAATTCTTCTTTAGTATTTACGTTAGTTAGAAGGCTACGGTTGGCAGAGAGAATGATTTCGGTATCATTATTTTGTAGAAAAATCTTTGGGCTTTTGTTTTCTGCTTCTACATATTTGGTCATTAATTGAAATGCTTTTGGCTCATAAATCGTGAAAAGAGGGTCGGGAGCATTGGTTTCAGGGTTCAGAAATGCCGTTGCAATTTTCGCTTTATTTCGATGATTTATTAAAGTCTGAAAGCTCTTTTCATCAATCAAGGGCATATCGCAGGCAACTACCAACCAAGCAGTATTGGGTTGGTAGTCAAAAGCTGACAGGATTCCTCCCATCGGGCCTGACTCATATTTATCAATAATCGTATTTTCTGAAAATTGCTGTTCGGTTCGGCACGAAAAATAAACCTCTGAACAGTATTTTTTCGCTAAATTAAAAAGATATTCACGCTGAGGTTTGCCGTGATAATTGAGCAAACTTTTGTCCGTTCCCATCCGAGAACTTTTACCACCGATTAAGATAAGAGCGTTCAAATTTCTTCCAATTTAAAGTCTTTTTTACCGCCAGTTTTTTCAATCAAACGAGTTTCTTTGATGATAATATTATGCGAAAAAGCCTTACACATATCATAAATTGTCAGAGCTGCCACGCTTGCACCAGTTAAAGCTTCCATTTCGATACCCGTTTTGCCAGTGAGCGAAGCTGTACATTCAACAATGACCTCTCGTTTATCATTCAAAAAAATGTTGATTTGGCAATTTTCGAGTCCAAGCGGGTGGCAGAGTGGAATCAAATCACCTGTTTTTTTGGCGGCCATTACGCCTGCAATGATAGCGGTCTGAAAAACTGGACCTTTTTTAGTATGAATTTCTTCGTTGGTAAGTCTTTCTAAAATAGTATCATCCAAAATCACGATGCTACGAGCTTTTGCTGTGCGTCGGGTAATGGCTTTTTCGCCTACATCAACCATCGAAGGATTGCCAGCGGCATCTATGTGCGTAAAGTTTGTCATTTCTGTGGTGCGAATCATGCGATGACCGCATCCTATTCGCTTTTGTTTTTAATTTTATTTCTCAATTATAGCGAATCTGAAGGTAACGGTTGCCCGTTTCGTTCCAAATTATTTCTTTTCCAAAACACCCAATTCGCTAAATTTTATCTCTTCGTTTTCTATCATTTTTCTGATAACTTCTTTTACGAAGTCTTTGTTATTAAAAAACTGATAATCAACTATCTGATTGACAGGTGCTGGAATTATCTCTAAGATTTTTTGACGGTATTTTGTGTAAATCTCTATCGGAATCGGCTCATCTCGCTTTTTTTGTTTCAAGCAATTATCACAAATTCCGCAGGTGATGTTCGTAAACTCATTGAAATATTCCTGCAAAAACTGCTGACGGCATCGACGACCTTCATCAGCAAACTGTACAACGGCAGCCACTTTTTCGAGTGCTTTTTTCTTGCGTCGTTGCATTTCTACAACGTTTATTGTCAGATAATTAACATCTTGTCGGGCCGTAAGAAATGTCAGTTGTGGAATACTTTTTTGCTTTTGGTAAGTCAAGATTCCCACCTGTTGGAGATAATCAAGCATTTTCTCAATCTCGCCCGCACTCCCGAAAAAATATTTACCAATCGTGGCTTCCGAAATACTGACATAACTCGTAAATAAATCGCCACCGTAAATTCGGAGTAGCGTTTTGATAAACTTATCGTAACTCGGTGTTTTTATCTGAAACTTATATAATTCGTGATTATCGACTTTAAACGAAATCTTCGACGGACTATGATACGCATCGCTTAGTTGAATCAGACCTTCATCTTCCAACACTTTTAGTTCGTTATGTGTATCGTGAGCCGAGAAGCCAAAATTGTTGATAAACTCTTGAAAATCAAAATCATAACTCTCAAAATTCTCTCCACCAACTGCCAAGTTTTTATAATTTGCCAATGCCTGATAGACCCGTTTGAGATTTTCGATGGGCGGAAATTTCTGCTCAGTTTGCTTGAAAATATCTTCTAAATCGCCCTTAGTATAAAGCAAAACCGCATAGGCTTTTTTACCATCTCGACCTGCTCGACCAGCTTCTTGATAATAGGCTTCAAGAGTTTCAGGTAAATCAACATGTACTACTACTCGCACATCGGGTTTGTCGATGCCCATTCCGAAGGCATTGGTGGCCACAATTACTCGCACTTGATTATTTATCCATGCTTCTTGTTTCTTGAACCGTTCGGTGGTTGAAAGCCCTGCATGATAAAAATCCGAACGAATTCGGCTCTTGTTTAACCAATCAGAAATCTCTTTGGTACGGCGTCGGCTACGCACATAAACAATGGCAGAACCTTGTACTTTTTGTAGAATATCGAACGCTTTTCGTTCCTTACTTTCTTCACAAAAGACTGAATATGAAATATTTGGTCGAGCAAAACTTTGTTGAAAAACCTGTACGTTTTTTAGTTCGAGTTTGTCGATAATATCTTGTTGTGCTTCCTTGGTAGCGGTGGCCGTAAGAGCAATGGTTGGAGCATTCCCCGTAAATTTTCGGAATTCGGGAATTTTCAAGTAGGGCGGACGAAAGTCATACCCCCATTGAGAAATACAGTGAGCTTCGTCAATCACAAGCAAGCAAACCTTCATCATTTTGGTGCGTACTTGCATGATTTCGGTAAGTAACCTTTCGGGCGAAACGTAGAGGAATTTGAAATCGCCGTAAACAAAATTATCAAGTGTATAATCAATTTCATTGCGGTGCATTCCCGAATAAATGGCTGCAGCTTTTATTCCTCGACGTTTGAGTTGCTCCACTTGGTCTTTCATCAGAGCCACCAAAGGCGTAATGACAATGCAGACACCTTCCATGGCCATGGCTGGCACTTGAAAACATATAGATTTACCCCCTCCCGTAGGCATTAAAGCAAGCGTATCTTTTTGTTCCAAAACAGAATTGATTATATCTTCTTGTAATGGTCGGAAAGCATCGTACTGCCAAAATTCTTTTAATATTTCTACTGGGGTCTGCATCGTAAAGAATAAAAACTACGTCTTTAGGTACAAAGATAGAAGCGTGAATTGGAGAAATAGATAAATACCAACAATTTTGTTTGAATCGTTGAGCGACAAAAACATTGATTTTATCTTTATTTACAATTAATCATTCAACAAAAGTATTAGTTTTTTCGTTAGAATTGATAACTTGTAAAATAATTGACGAGCAACCCTATTGCCACAAATTACGTATATTTTTTAAATCCTGACAAACAGACGATTAATTTAAGAATTATGAGAAAAATTTACCTTTCTGGCTTATTACTTCTAATGGTAATGTCAGTTTTTGCCCAGAAATTGGCCAAACCAAAGCATGGTGAACTTACGAGGTCGAATCCCGATAAAATTGAATTTATGAAGGGAAAGATGATTGTTTGTCCAGGAATTTTTGAAGATGCTAATACTTATGTTCCGATGGCTAAAGAAGTTGAGGAAGCTCTGAAGGGGCAAAAAGGTCGTGGAGTTGGAGCAACCGCAAAAGCTACTTTTATCATTGATTACGTTGGTTTTTCGCCTGCTGCACAGCGTTCTTTTCAAGCCGCAGTTGATATTTGGGCAAATCTGATTTCTTCGCCTGTACCAATCCGAATTAGAGCCGAATGGCGTGCGATTGATAGCGGAACTGGCGGAGGAACCATCTTAGGACAAGCATCACCTGGTGATTTTACAAGAAATTTTCCAGGTCAGCAAAAAGCAGGAACTTGGTATCCGATT
This sequence comes from Emticicia sp. W12TSBA100-4, assembly GCF_040253585.1. Classification (NCBI taxonomy): domain Bacteria; kingdom Pseudomonadati; phylum Bacteroidota; class Cytophagia; order Cytophagales; family Leadbetterellaceae; genus Emticicia; species Emticicia sp. W12TSBA100-4. The sequence goes on along the minus strand of NZ_JBELAU010000010.1, from coordinate 162,601 downwards.
GCTTTGGCCGAAAAAATAGCAGGTCAGGAGCTAAATTCAGTTAATGAGCCTGATATTACTGCCGAATTTAATAGTTCTGCACCTTGGTATTTGGGAGTAGCTTCTCCAGGTGCAAATCAGTTCGATTTTACCTCTGTTGTTTTGCATGAGTTGTGTCATGGTTTAGGCTTTACATCTTCATTCCGTGTACCTGTAAGTCAATCTGGAACCATCGGAACTACTGGCTCATGGGGGTTTGGTACGGAATCACCATTTGTTTATGACCACTTTATAGAAAACGGCAGTGCACAATTGTTGATAAACACTACCAATTTTGCCAATCCTTCATCACCATTAAAAGAGCAATTGACAAGTGATAATTTGTTTTTCAATAGTCCAACAGCAACGGCGGTTAATAAAGATGTAAAAGCAAGAGTCTTTGCTCCAACTACTTATCAGGGAGGTTCAAGTATTTCACACGTAAATGATGCTACCTATCCATCAGGAAATATTAATTCATTAATGACTGCAGGAGCAAGTTTACGAGAAGTAATCAGAGACCCTGGCCCAATTGTGAAAGGTATTTTTGCAGATATGGGATGGAAAAGCACATCATTGTTACATACAAGGGTAAAAAACATAGAAAATCCTGTAACTAAAGTTACGATTAAAGCAACTATCACGAGTGATACTACACTTGTAGCAGGTAGTGCGAAGGTTTTCTATACCGAAAATGATACACTTATTGCGAATGCCAAGCCAATTAACATGGTGCGAGTTGGTACTACCAACGAATACACAGCTGATATTCCAGTTACGAAAACCAACTCAATTATTCGTTACTATCTAACGGTTGATGATAATTATAAAGTCAGAAATACATCGCCTGCCGAAGCACCAACGAGGGGTTTTTATGGTTTTAGTGTTGGAACAGCAGATGCTTTTCCTCCATTTGTGACTACGAATCCATATACTGTCGTTCCGACAACAGCAACCCCTGATATTTTTGCAAATATTGAAGATAGCTTTGAGCATGGAATTGACACTGTTTATGTAGAATACAGATTAAATGGCGTTGCTCAGAAACCGTTTGGTGTGAAAAAATATAATCCTGCTACTGATGATAAGGCCTACTCGCAAGGACGAAATGATGTATTCGCATACTTATCTAAAGCACCTTTTGGAGCTTTGAAACAAAACGACCGAGTGCAATACAGAATTGTAGCAATTGATAAATCTAAAAACAAAAATATATCAGTTTTACCAGCGTATTTGAATACACCAGGAACAAACGTAACTCCAACTGCTGATTATTTTGAGTTTGTTGTCAGTGATTTAAAATCTCAAAACCCAATACAGGTTTACGAAAACGATTTTAATACTGCTAATGATGATATTGTAGGTATAGCAGGCTGGGGAATAAGTCAGCCAACAGGTTTTACAAATGGTGCTTTACATTCTGCCCACCCCTATAAAAATGGTGGTAACGAAGATTTACAGGCAAATACTATTGCGTTATTGCGTTATCCGATTCAGTTGAAAGAAGATTTAGATTCGGCAACTATCACTTTTGATGAAGTGGTTTTAGTCGAACCAGGTGAAACTGGTTCAGTTTTTGGTGATTTAGAATTCTATGATTATGCAGTAGTTGAAGGTTCGTTTGACGGAGGTATCAGCTGGGTACCATTTGAAGATGGTTATGATGCTACAAGCAATACCGACTGGGCGAGAGTTTTCAATTCTAATTTAGTAAGAGGAACGGTTTCGGCATCTGAAGGCAGAACAATTGAGTCGGTGGATTCAAGAGGAGCCGGTACTGCTGCTTTATACAGACCTCACTCAATAAAAATGTTATCATCTGGTGATTTTCTCGCAGGAGAAACTATTTTGATTCGTTTTAGATTATTTGCTGATGAACTTACTTACGGCTGGGGCTGGGCAATTGATAATTTAAAGATACAAGTTCCGCCACCACCACCTGTTTTGGCTACTGAAACAACTGCTGAAAGGGCTTTGACACTTTCGCCAAACCCAAGTCCAGATGAAATCTTAATCTCCACAAATTTAGTTAAACCAGGCCCTGTAAAAATGGAAGTAATTAGTACTAAGGGTGTGAAAGTAATGAACAGAGAATTTATAGCTGATGTAAATGCTTTCAATCAAAAAATTGATTTGAGAGACCTCTCAGCGGGTTCTTATATTGTAAGATTACACACCGAAAGCGGTATTATTGTAAAACGCTTTGTGGTGAGTAAATAAAAAATAGATTTGAAAATTTTCAATTTCTTATCTTTTCTAAAAACGTCTATTTTCAATCGAAGATAGACGTTTTTAGTTTCTATAATTTTCTGTAAATTGTGCCACACAAACCAAAGTAAAAAATTATGCGTAAAATTTTATTTATTTCATTAGTTGCATTTATTGGTCTTTCGTGCAAAACCACTCAAAATATATCTAAAAAGTCACCTTATGCAAAGATGCTGGATACATCGAGCGTCTTTTCGCAGAGCATGACGGGTATGGCTTTGTATGATTTGAGTGAACAAAAAATGATTTTTGAACGAAACTCCAATCGCTATTTTACGCCAGCTTCTAATACTAAATTATTTACGTTTTATGCTTGTCTAAAAACACTCGGCGATTCGATTCCTGCACTTCGCTATGAAATCAAAAACGACTCTTTGATTTTTTGGGGAACTGGCGACCCAACTTTCTTCCATCCAGACCTTACAAGTACAACAACTTTCGATTTTTTAAAATCATACAAACGTAGTAAAAGGTTCTATTTTTCAGATGGCAATTTTACGAACCCTTATTTCGGAGCAGGTTGGGCTTGGGACGATTACAGCAGTTATTATACCGTAGAAATGTCGCCAATGCCAATGTACGGAAACATCGTAAGAACCAAAATCGAAAACGGTGAAGTAAAGCCTCAGCCGAGTATTTTTGATAATAGCTTTTACAAAAAAGATACAGGTAGCGAAATCGAAAGAACCATTGCAGATAATCAATTCCTTTTGCCAAAAACTCTTTTAGAAAAGCCAAGCTATCAACAAGATATTCCCTATAAAACTTCAACGGGCTTAACGCAACAATTACTCATTGATACGCTTCGTAGAAATGTAAGTTTACTAAAAACGCCTGTTTCATCTACCGCAAAAACACTCTATAGTATGCCAACCGAGCCAGTTTATAGATTGATGATGCAAGAAAGTGACAACATGCTGGCCGAACAATTATTATTACTTTGTGGAACTGTTCTGAAAGACTCAATTAATTCATCGTTTGCCATAAAAGCCATTAAAGAGAAGCACCTACAAGACCTTCCAGATGCACCAAAATGGGTTGATGGTTCAGGGCTTTCACGCTATAATTTGTTTACACCTCGCTCTATTATTAAGTTATTGGAGAAAATCCATGCCGAAATTCCGCAAGAAAAGCTATTTTCAATAATGGCAAATGGAGGAAAAAGCGGAACCGTTAGAAATATGTTTAAGACAGAAAGTGAGCCTTTTGTTTTTGCAAAATCGGGTTCTTTGAGCGGAGTCTATAACCTAAGTGGCTATCTGATTACCAAAAAAGGGAAAACAATACTTTTTAGTTTAATGAACAACAATTTTACGAAACCAACCAGTCAAGTAAGAAAAGAAGTAGAAAAGGTTTTACTGGAAGTAAGAAATAGAGAGTAAGGTTTTGATAAAACACTTATACAAAAGCCATAGTTTCATCAAAAACCCTACTTATTAACTCAATACATCATCCAAATATCATAGCCAAACCGCAGAATTAGACCAAAGACTACTACCAAAAACAAGATTCTGATAAAACCATTGCCTCGGAGTAGTGCCATTCGGCTACCTACATACGAGCCTGCCATATTACAGACCATCATCGGTATCGCAATGCTAAACATCACATAACCTTTGGCCACAAAAAATATCAACGAACAAATATCGGCTACAACATTGACCACCTTCGAGATGGCCGAAGCCGTAAGAAAATTATAGCCGATAATGCTCACAAAGCCAAAAACCAACAAACTGCCCGTTCCTGGCCCAACAAAACCATTATAAAAACCAGTCGTCATTCCGATTAAAAGTCCGTAGAGCGGTATTTTTCCCAGTTCAAAGCGGTGCTTGTCTTCTTGTCCTAAATCTTTTTTGAAGTAAGTATAGATAGCGATGAGTGTCATCAAGACCAAAATTGTTGGTTTCAAGATGCGTTCACTCATCAAACTCGAAATCAATGCTCCTGAATATGACATCACACCTGCCCCAATTCCAGCAAAAAGAACGGTTTTTAGTGGGATTTTTACTTTTTTAGAATATTGATAGCCCGCAACGCCTGTTCCCATAAAAGAAGCAAAACGATTAGTACCGATAATCTGAGGAACGGAATAATGAGGAAATAAAATGAATAATGCAGGAGCTTGAACTAACCCACCACCACCAACGATTGAATCAATAAAACCTGCTGCAAATGCAGCCAAACACGCGAGAAAAATAGACACGATTAAGCGATTTCTGGATTATAAGATTTTAGTTTTATTAAGTAGTTGATTCTCAGACCAATAAAACTATTGAACTGACTTTTGTTTTTTGATGCGTTTGGGGTTATACCAAAGCCAAAAACCACTAAAAGAAAGCAAAATTAAGCCTAAAGACACAATGGTTGTATAAAAAAGTTTAATTTCATCGTTTTTGGTTTTTACGAAGAAATCAAGAATCGAACCATCATGGATTTTCTCAATAATATCCGAGTTTCGGCGAGCAACTGATAGAATTTCCCCTGTTGCACAATCAATTTGTAATTCGGTGAAATGCTCAGTAAAAACGATTTTAGCAACGCCTTTTTGTGGGCGAACATCAATTCTGTCTATTTCGCTTGAAAGTTTTAGGCTGTCCTTAGCAAATTTTTGGGCAGTTGTTTGAATACTATCCAACGAAATCCATGTATGGGCTTCCATATTCGAGCCTTTTTTTGTGCTTGGTAAAATTCCCGCTGTTTTTTTCCACCCCAAAAGCAAGCCAGTTGCTCCGATAAGAAACATAAAAACAAACAAAGGCACTGAAATCCATTTATGAATTTTACGGTAAATACGGGTATTTTTGGCTATTTTTTCGGTTTGGGTTGACATTTTTTATTCAATCATTTTTAAACTTTTTCAACTTTCACAGCTACATTATTGAACGCCGCATTTCCTGTGAGTTCATCCAACACTAATTCATCAGTCAAGTCATTGATACTTACACCTGCGTGCTGCGTGGCTACATCAAGTTTTACACCTTTCCGAGCGTGACCGTAGCCGTGTGGCATACTCACCACTCCTTGCATTATCTGGTCAGTAATTTCGATGGGAAGTTCTACGCTCCCCACTCTTGAGGTGACTTTTACTAAAGAATTTGATTCAAGATTTAAGTTTTTGGCATCTTCTGAATGAATCATCAATGTACAACGGTTTCTGCCTTTTACTAATCTTTCTGAATTGTGCATCCACGAATTATTATCTCTTAAATGCCTTCTACCGATTAATAAATACTCAAAACCAGCAGTTAAACCACTGTCATTGAGCGACTTACGCAACCTTTCAATATCTTTTACTAAAATTTCTGGAGCGATATTGATCCTTTTTTCGGGTGTAAAAAGTCGGTTTGGAAGGCATGGTTTCAATGCACCTAAATCAATTCCGTGAGGATTTTCTTTTAGTTTTTGCAAAGAAAGGCCATACGGACCAAATTGTAAACCTAAATCTAATTTTACTTCGGGAGATTCTGCCACAAAATCTTCATTGATTGACGCTGGGTGAGCCATTCTGTAGGCCAATTCTTGGTAAATTTCCCAATCATATTTTGCACCTTCGGTTTTCGAGAAAAGTGCTTCCGAGAATTTAGCCGTATTTCTAACTGCCAAAACGTGAAAAGTCATGTCGTAATGAGGCACTTCTAAACCCGTAGCAGGTGGCAAAATAATATCGGCATGTCGGGTGCTTTCGTTGATGTAAATATCAATTGCTACCATGTATTCGAGCGATTCAAAGGCTTTATCGAGTTGTCCACCGTTGGGTGTGGATAAAATCGGATTTCCACAACTCGTAATTAAGCATTTAATTTGATTTTCGCCTTCGGCCAGAATCTCTTCGGCAAGTGTAGCCACTGGCAATTCACCCAAAAACTCAGGTAAACCACGCACTCGGCTCTGCCAACGATTAAAACGATTATCAGTTTTGGCTCTTGTCAGAAAATCAACGGCAGGGGCTGTAAACATTGCTCCGCCTGTTCGGTCTAGATTTCCAGTCAAAACATTGATTGCATTGATAAGCCATTGAGCAATACTTCCAAAAGTTTGCACCGAAACCCCTACTCTACCGTAACAAACCGCCGATTTTGCCTGCACAAACTCGTGCGTAAGTTGACGAATAGTTGAGGCCGAAATACCCGTTTGTTTCTCAACTTTTTCAGGAGTAAACTCAGCCGAAATTTCTTTTAATAAGTCAACGCCATCAGTAAAACCAGCTAAATGTCCAAGATTTACTAAGTTTTCGGCAAAAAGAGTTTGAATAATAGCCAAAAGCAAAAAAGCGTCTGTTCCTGGACGAATGAAAAAATGCTGGTCTGCTTTAGCAGCAGTTTCGGTAAGGCGTGGGTCAATAACCACTACTTTTCCGCCACGTTTTTGAATGGCTTTAAGGCGATTTGCCACATCTGGTACCGACATAATACTACCATTAGAAGCAATTGGATTGCCGCCAATGATGAGCATGAAATCAGTAAAATCAATGTCGGGAATTGGCATTAACATCGGATGACCAAACATTTGCCAAGCGGCAAAATGATGCGGAAGCTGGTCGGCCGAAGTAGCCGAGAACATATTTTTAGTGTGTAAGGATTTTGCAAAAAGTGGAGAATTCATGGTAGTCCCCAAATTATGAATTGAGGGGTTTCCTTGATACATCGCTACGGCATTATTGCCATTTTTTGTTTGAATTTCCTTGATTTTACTTACAACTTCTTCAAAAGCGGCCTCCCATGAGATTTGTTGCCAACCATTTTCTGTGCGTTTTACTGGAAATTTCAAACGATTGGGGTCTTCGTAAATATCTTTCAGAGCAACCGCCTTCGGGCAAATATGACCTCGACTAAAAGGGTCATTTTTATCGCCTTCGATTTTGGTAACGACGCCATCCTCTACTTTTATTTCAAGTCCGCACATGGCCTCGCAGAGGTTGCAAGTGCGGAAGTGTATTAAGTTTCTCATGTATAGGTTTTTAGTGCTGAATAGTTTTGTAAAGTTATAAGTTTTAGTGGGTCTATCTGTTTTTTTGCACAAAAAAAGCAACGATTCAGAACCGTTGCTTTTACTTTATCTATGATATGGAGCTTTATTTCTTAAACAATGAATCAACAAATTCCATTTTATTGAAAACTTGCAAATCATCCATTTTTTCGCCTACGCCAATGTATTTTACTGGAATCTTAAATTCATCCGAAATACCAATAACCACACCACCTTTGGCTGTCCCATCGAGTTTTGTAATGGCCAAAGAGTTAATTTCTGTCACTTTCGTAAATTCTCTTGCTTGAATCACAGCATTCTGCCCTGTACTTCCATCTAAAACCAACATTACTTCGTGCGGAGCTTCGGGTAAAAATTTCTGCACCACACGCTTGATTTTACCCAATTCGTTCATCAAGTTTACTTTGGTGTGCAATCTCCCAGCCGTATCAATAATGATAATATCAGCACCAAGTTCCATGCCTTTTTTCACGGCATCAAATGCTACTGACGATGGGTCGGTATTCATTCCGTGGTCAACAACCGTTACACCTACACGCTCGCCCCAAAGTTTGAGTTGGTCAACGGCCGCTGCTCTGAAAGTGTCGGCCGCACCTAAAACAACCTTTTTACCTCTTTTATGAAACTGATGAGCTAATTTACCGATAGTGGTAGTTTTTCCTACACCATTTACGCCCACAACCATCAGCACATAAGGTTTCGGCAGATGCTCAGTTTCGTAACTATCCTTTACATCTTGTGAGTTATTTTCTGATAGAAGGGCTGCAACTTCTTCACGCAAAATACGGTCTAACTCCTCAACATTGGTATATTTATCTCGCTCTACTCGTGCTTCAATTCTACGAATAATTTTTACGGTTGTTTCGACACCCACATCCGAGCTAATCAGAATCTCTTCTAATTCATCTAAAACCTCTTCATCAACCTTTGATTTTCCAACAATTACCCGTGAGATTTTATCAAAAATACTGGTTTTTGTTTTTTCTAAGCCTTTGTCAAGCGTTTCTTTTTTTTCCTTGCTAAAAAAGTCAAAAAGTCCCATCTTCTTTAATTGTGAATGATTGAATGAACGAATGAGTAAGAAAGCTTACGTCATTTTCTTGGGCAAAAGTAGCGTTTTTTATTAGAAAAATGGGCGTTTTTTGAATTATCTTTCTTCTGATTCGGGGAAAAACTGCTTTACAATCTCTTCGGTGATGCGTTTGGGGCGTAAAGTTTGGGCATCAAGCGAAATCCAATGCGTAACTGAGCGAGCCAAAACTTCGTCGCCTCGCATGATTTCACAATGACGAATGCTCTTTACTCCAACGAAATCATCTACCCAAGTTTTAGCAACCAATTCCTCGCCCAGAAATGCTTGTTTGAGGTAATCAATCTCGTGTCGGCGAGCCATCCATATTATTTGTGAGGCAATTTCCTGCGGTACAGTTTTCCAATGCCCAATGGCTGCATCCTGCACATAACGAAGATATACTATATTATTTACGTGATTGAGTTCATCAATATCATCGGGAGCAACCGTAATTGGCAAATAAAAGACGTGGGGCATTTTTTATAGAATTGTAGCACAATTTTTTAAATTGTGATTATTAAAAAAGCACAATTTAAAAAATTGTGCTACAAATAGTTATTTCAGATTCTTCAAATAACGTAAAGAAACTGGCAAATGCTCTTTTACGGCTTCGTTTTCATCTTCGATGTAATAGAATTTCACGCCCGTCTGAATGGCGGCTCGTAGAATTTTTCTGAAATCTAATTGACCCGTTCCAACGGCCACATCGGAAGTCAATGGCGTTCCGCCCGATAATTCACCAGTTTCTTGGCCGTTTTTCATGTCTTTGATGTGCAAAGCCACAAAACGTCCTTTGTGTTTTTTGAGCAAAAGGGCAGGGTCTTGTCCACCATGAAAAGCCCAATAAACATCGCACTCAAAGCCAACATTGTCTGGATTTGTTTGCTTCACGATATAGTCGAAAAGTGTACCTTCTTCAGTTGGTTTAAATTCGTAGCCGTGACAATGATAATAAAATTTAATGCCTTCTTTAGCCAGTGCTTCACCTGCTCTATTGAAAACTTTGATTGCTTTATCCGCATCTTCTTTACCAAATTTATTGCTTACGTGTGGAATCCAAGCACAACCAGCGTATTTGATACCCAAAGCCTTACAAGTAGCCACAACTTTACTGATACTATCTTTGAAAAGATTATAATCAAGCAATGTACTATATGGTTTTAGCCCTGCTTTGTCGAGTTCAGCTTTAAAGTCTTCGGTTTTCATGCCGTAAGTACCTGCTACTTCTACTTCCGTAATACCGAGACTTTTTACATACGCAAGTGTGCCTTTTACATCTGTTTTGAAATAATCTCTCAGACTATAAAGTTCAAGTCCAATACGGTCGTTCAACACTTTACTGATATTCGGTTGACGTTCGCCCGTTCCATTTTGCAGCCACATTTCTACTCTTGGAATTTTCCAGATGTATGACTTTGAAAGAATATCCAAATCACCATCGCCGTCAATATCAGTAACTCTTCCTTCATGAAAATCAATACCTGTCTGAAAAACAGTTTTAGTAAAGCCACCTTTTCCATCACCATAAAGAATGAAAGCCTCTGCATTTGGGTTATTATCTGTGGTGGCTTTCTCATCCCCCGGGGTGGATTCCCACTTGACCATTTCTGCACAAAGAATATCCAAATTACCATCATCGTTGATGTCAGCGGCTTCGAGTGTGTGGGCGTGCGAGAGTTCACGGCCAATCAAATCACGACTTTTCCAGTTGGCTGATACTTCGGCACTTCCTGTGCATTCGTAGAGCATCAAGCGTCCTTTGTCGTCACTCGGGGCAAACACCAGTTGTACTTTTTTACCTGCTCTAAATTTAGCAGCGACCACTCTTCCTCCAGCTTCACCAACTTTTGTGCCTTTAAACTTTCCATCAACGTATTTAAACCAATAATTTCCTGCTACTATGTCTTTGTTTCCATCGCCATCAACATCGGCAGCTACGCAACCTTTTATGAGTTTGGTATCTTTATCAGCCACAAAAACTGGCTCAAAAACCCATTTCCCGCTAAGCACTTCACTCGGGATATTGGCTACAAACAAAGTTTTTGCTCCTTGATTCCAAAATGCCAATTGTGCTTTACCAGTTTGTTTAAAATCCCCGAAAACCATATCTTGATGCTGGTTTTCACCATCGGTTTTGATTTCATAACGATGCCACGGTACATTTGGGTTAAAAAACGGAGCGGGATTTTCCCACCACCAAATTTTATTACTTTGGGCATCGCCACCAAAAACTAAGTCATTATCGCCATCGCTGTCAATATCGTAAAATGTGCCGCCAGCTTCGAGTGAAAGAGCTTCTTTTTCAACGGTAAATTCTCGCCAGCCAATCGCACGGTCAAATTTTAGGTAGATAATCGAAGTTGCTTGGCCACGTCCAGCCATTACAAATTCTTCGATACCGTCTTTGTCAATATCAACCGAAAGTGAGGCTGTTTGCTGAGTGGTTTTCCAAGAGAGTGGAATAGCACCATCTTCGCTCGAAGTTCGCTCCCATTTTTGTGCTTTTGTTGTGAAAATTCCAAATAAAATAAAGAGTGGAATAAGTTTAGTTTTCATTTTTAATTGTGGGACGAAATTGCACTTCGTCTTTTTTTGTTAGAATTTTAGATAAAGCGAACTATAAGCGGACGTCGCTCGGTTCGCTCCACATTAGATGACTGCTGATTCTTTGAGTTTGATTGTTCCTTCGTCAGCATCAATGGTGGCTTCAATGCCAATCGGAACGGTAAATTTATCTTTAATATGCCCAATCATCGCTCCTGAAAATGCAGGAATTTTGAGCGGTTTTATGTGGTCTTCAAAAATATCTTCGAGTGTCAGCGAACCATAGTTTTTTGACGGTGGACAATCCGTACATTTTCCAAATACAACACCCGCCAATTGGTTTAAAATTCCTGTAATTTTGAGTTGCGTCATCATGCGGTCGATGCGGTATGTGTCTTCTTGCACATCTTCAAGAAACAAAATTGCTCCTTTGAAATCAGGAACGTAGGTTGAGCCAAGAATATGCGAAAGTACCGTCAGATTTCCACCAATTAGTTTTCCACTCGCTTTTCCGCTATGAATCGTATAGATTCGGTCTTCCATCTGCACCAAAGCATCACCTTTACGCACAGGATTACTCATACGAGTAGTATTTCCATCAATCAACGTATTTTTAAAATAATCAACCGTGAAAGCATTCCAAGTAGAAGAACCCACTGGTCCATGAAAAGTAACGAGTCCTGTTTGGCTGTAAATCCCTAATAATAGGGCTGTTATATCGCTATAACCTATAAAAATTTTGGGATTATTGCTGATGGTATCGTAATTAAGCAACGACAAAATTCGGGCACTTCCCCAGCCTCCGTGCATGGCCATGATTGCATTAATACTTTTATTGGCAAACATTTCGTTAATGTCGGCGGCACGGTCTTCGTCTTTTCCAGCAAGATTGCCGTATCGGTCGAAAATATGTTTTCCTAAGACCACCTTAAAACCCATGGTTTGTAAACCTTCCATCGCAATCGTTACTTCTTCTTTGATAAATGCCGAGTACGCAGGACAAACCAACCCGATGGTATCACCTCTTTTGAGGGCCGCAGGTTTGATAGTTTTTGGATTATCGTTTTTAGCGGTAAAATTAAGATTTGTTAAGCCAAAAGCAGCTAACAATGAAGCACTTAAAAAGTTTCGACGAGCATTTTCAGACGTTTTTTTAGAGGGCATCGGCTAAGTTTTTTCGGTAAAATCATGAAAACGAATTTACGAGATATTGTAAAGAGATACAAGTAATGAAGAGATAAATACGAGATAAGCCACTATTTCATCTTTTAATATGGACTAAAAAGCTTGGCTAAAAGTTTCTTTATAAAGAAACTTACACTATTTTTGTTCAAAAAAATTATTAATGGAGCAAAAGTTTGAAATAGTTTTCTTGGAAGAAGTTTTTGAGTAGTTTGGAGCGGAAACACTCTGAAAAAATACTTTATAATATAAGAAAAGCTCAAATTGAAAACGACCCCGAACTTTTTAAGAAACTCAATGAGGATATTTGGGAATTTAGGACACTCTATCAAGATTTACAGTATAGACTATTAGCTTTTTGGGATAAAACTTCTACAAAAAATACATTAGTAATTTCGACCCATGGATTTATTAAAAAACGTAGTAAAGTTCCAGATAATGAAATTCAAAAAGCCATTCAGATAAAAGCTAAATATTTTACAGAAAAACATAAAAAGCAATGAAAACATACACTTTAGAAGAAGTCCAAAACAAATTAATTGGAGAAATTGGTACGCCCGAAAGAGACAGATTTGAGTATGAACTTCAAATGGATTTGATTGGAAAAGCTATCAAACAAACTCGTAAAGAAAGGCACATGACTCAAGAAGAACTTGGAAAACTGATAGGCGTACAAAAAGCACAAATTTCAAGACTCGAAAGTAATGCCAGCAATGTTACGATGGATACTTTGATGCGAGTTTTTGCTGCATTACATGCAAAAGTAAAACTCCAGATTGAACTTCCAAATTTGAGTATCAATCTTGTAAAATAAGTTTTCCAACAAAAAGCCACTCGTTTGCACGAGCGGCTTTGCTTTTATGAAGTATTAATTGCGACGGGCGGATAAAATATTAACCAATCATTAATGATTCTCTTCTACGCATTTTTCCTGCTGGAATTCCGAACATCATCTTGAAACGACGGCAGAAATATGCGGTATCTTTATAACCAACTTCATGCCCAATGGCACGGATACTTTTCTTTGATGTACGCAAGAGGGTTACAGCTGCTTCCATACGTTGGTACTCAATATAATCTTGTGGGTTGATACCTGTTAACATTTTGAAATATTGACCAACGTAATCTTCCGAAACATTGGCAACATTTGCTAATTGTTTGTTCGATAAATCGCCTGGAAGACTATTTTTGATGTAGGTGAAAATATCAATCAAACGTGGGTCTTTGAAATACGTACTATTTGTGGCTAATTGCTCCACAAACATTCTATTTTTCAAGATATGACGCACAATTTCGATAACAATTTCTTCGGTTTTATTTCTAATCACACGGCCACGGCCTGCTTCATCCGAGCAATCTTCCTTTAAAATATCATGAATCAACGAGCCAAGTTTGCTGTGAGCCTTGATAAAAAATGGAGGAATATCGAGCGAAGTAAAGAAGTTTACCGAGTCGAAAACTTTTGCTTCAAAGGCAATCAAACCAAACGAGTTTGGTACTTGCCCGATTATTGAAGGGTCGGTCAGGGTCTCCCAATAACTTTCACGACGAGTCATGAACTCTTCGTAAGAAATATTTTTCGGTTCGCCCGTTCCGTAGGTCAGCGTTGCGGCTTTTCCACCTGGGATAAAAAGTAAATCGCCTGGCTCAACTTTTTCTTCGTTTCCTGCGAGTTTTACTTCACCATTATATAATACAAGAATGGTGTTTTCTACGTCATATACGTTTTTAATCTTAATCGTTTGTAAGATTCTGATATGGCGTGCCTTAGCGAATTTTACGCCAAGAGATTCGATTATTTTATTGTAGTCTTCCATCGTGAAAGAATGTTTTTCAGTATTTGCTTAGAATATAAAGTGCAATGTATTAACAAATTTGGACAAATCTAATAATTCCAATATTTTTTTTTAACACAAAAATAAAATAAAATGTTCATTTCGTCATACACTTTTGCAAATATAAGACCATTTTTCTAAAAAAAATCTAATTTTACATAAACTTATTTAATACCATAAATATTGTTCATACTGGTAAAATTCCGCTATTTTGTACAAAAAAAGGCTCTTTTTGAGCCTTTTTTTGTACAACGTTTTATGTGTTTTGTTCTAATTTTATATTTTTAATTTGTACGTTTCCAAGAAAATCAATAAGTATTTTTGCTCAGAAAAAATTTTACTAAACGGTTTTGTTACGCTCTCATAATCAATTGATTAGATAATAATTAAGCAGTACCGTAATTACGGCGTCTTACCCATTGCAAGATAAATCCGAACAATAACACCAAACCAACTGGTAAACCAATATTCAAAATTTGCCAGAATGTTCGCTCATCACGGGAACGAAGTTTATCAAGCGGACGGAGTTTTACTTCTTTTCCTTTAGCCTGAATCACGCCATCTTCGTCAATCAAGTAATCAATGGCGTTCATCACAAAGTCTTTATTGCCAAATGTGTGTTGTGTAGTTTTATCATAGCCAAGCGGCAAAGGATTACCCGTTTTCTGACTTACTTCGTTCACAATTAAATCTCCATCGGAGCAAACAATGATTTTTGTTAGCTGACTTTCGGCCTTGAAATCGGCAAATTTTGGGTCGTTGGGTAATAAACGATTCTTGTATAATGACTGAAATTTACCTTCCAATAAATAAGCAATCGTTTTTACACCGCCTTGATATTCGGATTGCTCGGTATCGGTTTGAGCATCGTTGAAAGTCACGAAAGCAGGAGCATTCAGTGTTTTTGTGTAGGGCGAAGTCATCAAAAGAGGAGTTTTCTTCACGCCATCCGCCCGAACGGTGTCAATCGAAGCTACGTATCTACTAAAAACCAAATCTAAATTATTGGTAATGAGGCTTTTACCAAAATTATTTATTAATGGAAAATATCGGTAAGGAACGGGTTGAATGTTGGGTTTATCGCCCAAATCGCCCACAACCAACGGAATTACGGCACAACTTGCACCATCTTTGATGATATTTGAGTTGATTCTTACGCCATATTTAAAAAACAAATCGGTCAGATTGAGTTCTAAAGGTTGAGCGAAATTGCCTTCTAAACCTACCGAATCGACTTTCAAACCATCAACAAAAAACAAGGCACTTCCGCCACTCATCACAAACTGATCGATTTTATATTTGGTACTATCATCAACAGGAAAATCGGGTTTGGGCAAAATCACGGCATCAAGCCCTTGAAAGGTCGGAGAACTTTTGGCATTGATAATGAATAAATCATAACGTTCTTGTAATGAAGCAATTAAGTCAGAAAAATTGAGCGGTTTTAACTTCGTAAATTCGGCCAAAAGACCAATTTTTTTGCGTTCTTTCAAGGTAAGTTTACGAATCGCCGTGGCCAGTTCGTATTCTACATTCTCATTCGATTGATTGAGTTTTTCTTCGGCTGTTTTGCCTTGTGTACCTTTTAGCAATAAAACTGGCACTTCGTAGCCGCCCGCACTCACGAGAGCATAAGGAAAAATGATATTTTCGATTTGACGACCATTTTTAGTATCAACTACCCGTGTTGGATTCATGCCTTTTTTTGCCAATTCTACATAAAACTCTTCACGTTTCTTTTTATCGGTTTCGGCATTTGGGTTGATGAATTTATAATTGATATTTGTGCCACCGTAAACCTTGAACTCTTCGAGAGTTTCGGTAACGGCACGTTTGAGGCGTTCAAAACCACCGGGAAGTTCTTCACCATCTAAATAAACTTTCACGAAAACATCGGTCGAATCTTCGGCAGAAAGGTTTTCGAGCAAGCTTTGCGTGGCATCCGACAACGAATAACGCTTTTCTTCGGTAAGGTCGAGGCGAAAGAAAACAAAAGAAGCGGCAATATTGAGTAAAATGATTCCGCCAATAATCAGCAGAGCTACGACAAATTTATTTTTCATTATTTAATTATTTAGGCACATAGGCACACAGCGGCAAAGGCACATAAGAAAAAAAATAGATACCTGATTTAGTCAAATAAAGTATTTACTTTATAAACACCTCTGTATCTTTATGCCTTTATTACTTGGTGCCTTTGTTACTCTGTGCCTTGTAAGAGTAATTTTGCTCAAAAATAAAACATTCATTCTTTAATTCCTGCTTTTTCTATGTTTCCTGCCAAATATTGGGTCGAAAAATTAAAAATGCAAAGCCATCCCGAAGGTGGATATTTTTCCGAAACCTATCGTTCGACCGAACTGATTGACAAAAACTCTCTTCCTAAACGATTTTCGGGTGATAGAAATTTCAGCACCGGTATTTATTTTTTGTTGGAAAGTCATCATTTTTCGGCATTTCACCGCATTCAGTCAGACGAAATGTGGCATTTCTACGCAGGCGATGCTCTCAATGTCTATTACATTGATAATGAGGGGAATATGCAAATCATTAAACTTGGTAATAACCCCGAAAACGGCGAAGTTTTTCAAGCGGTTGTTCCAGCGGGCGTTTGGTTTGGTAGCAAGCCAGCCGTCGAAAACTCGTATTCGTTGGTTGGTTGCACAGTTGCCCCAGGCTTTGATTTTGCCGATTTTGAAATGCCCGACCGACAAACACTTTTACAGGAATTTCCGCAACACGAAACTATTATCAAAATGCTTACGCATGATTGATTTGAGAACTTTTTAGAAAGTTCTCAAATCTGTCGTATTTTTGCAGAATATTTTCAAATAATAAATTATTTATCAAGATGTTACAACGTCCGCAATCATTGTTATTATTACTCGTTGCTGTTTGTATGGTTTTCTTTCTCGGAACACCACAAATTTGGCACAAAACCGTAGGTACAGAATCAATCTCATTGAGTGCTTACACGCTTTCTTATGTAAAAACTGGCTCAATCGTAAAAAATACACCTGTATATTATTTGGCAGTTTTGGCGGTTCTTTCGGCAGGATTAGCGATTTTCACTATCTTCCAATACAAAAATCGTATGCGTCAGATGTTGTTGGTTTCGCTTAATTCGTTGGTTGGGGCAGCTTTATTAGGTGCAACGGTTTATCATATTCAGATGGATGCCAACAAAATTTTCGCTCCCGAAAATCAAGGTGAATTTGGTTTGAGTTTTTGGGGTGCATTTTTAGCATTAGCATTAAACTGGGTAGCTAATCGCCTCATCCGTCGTGATGATAAAATGGTGAAAGATGCTGATAGAATGAGATGATTTAGTCAACAGAAGCTAATCGATGGTCAACAGAAAATCTCTTTTTCGTCCAGAGTTTGTAACTCTGGACGTTTTTTAACAAATCAACTTAAAACCTTCGCCGTGCATATTCATAATTTGTAGCGAAGGGTCTTCTTTGAGGTGCTTTCTTAGTTTCGTAATATAAACATCCATGCTTCGAGCATTGAAGTAGCTATCATCGCCCCAAATGAGTTTTAAGGCAAAACTTCGGCTCACCGATTGGTTTTTATTCTGACAAAGCAATTTCAATAACTCCGATTCCTTAGTCGTGAGTTTATTTTGTGAATCATTAATGCTTAAACTATTTGTTTGGGCATCAAATTCATAAGCACCAATTTTAAAGTTATTGATTTGGGTATCAGGCTCTTGCTTATTAATTCTTCGCAAGATTGCCTTCATTCGCATCAATAATTCTTCCATGCTGAATGGCTTCGTGATATAATCATCGGCCCCAACCTTAAAGCCTTGAATCGTATCCTCTTTCATTGATTTGGCGGTCAGAAATATCACAGGAATATCCTTGTCTTTCATTCTGATTTCTTTGGCCAACGAAAAACCATCTTTTTTCGGCATCATCACATCTAAGATACACATATCGTAGCCACCTTTTTCCAAGAAAAACTTGAGTCCTTCTTCGCCATTTTTAGCCAAATCGGTCGTAAAACCTTTAGCTTGGAGGTATTCTTGAAGCAACATTCCTAAATTTGGGTCGTCTTCGGTTAAAAGGATTTTTGCCATATTTTTTATTTTTTAAGCTCTTGCAGTCGAAGGACTAAATATAATTTCAAACTTACTACCTTCGCCCAGCTTACTTTCCACAAATATTTGTCCGTTGTGCAGTTCTACCATTTTCTTGACGTAACTAAGCCCCAGTCCGAAGCCTTTTACATCGTGCAAGTTTCCTGTCGGCACTCGGTAAAAGCGTTCAAAAATGCGAGCTACTTGGTCTTTTGTCATGCCTATTCCTTTATCTGAAATGCTGATTTTCAACAAATTACCCACATTTTCGGTGCGAATCGTTATTTCGGGGTTTTCGGGCGAATATTTATTGGCGTTATCGAGCAAATTATAGATAATATTGGTCAAATGCACTTCATCGGCCACAATTTCTGAGTTATCAGCTTCGAGTTCGAGGTTGACGATGCCGTTTTTCTGCTCGATTTGTACACTTAAATTTGTCAGCACCTGTTCGATAGTTTCGTGAATATCAACGCTATCGAGTCTTAGTTTCACCTCTCCTTTATCAAGTAAAGCCATTTGTAACACTTTCTCGACCTGCGTACCCAATCGGCGATTTTCGTCTTGAATGATATTCAGATAACGATTCATTTTACCACTATCTTTTTTCACGTCGCTATCTTTCATTACTTCCACCGCCAACGAAATCGTTGAAATGGGCGTCTTAAATTCGTGCGTCATATTATTGATGAAATCATTCTTAATATCAGCCAATTTTTTTTGCTTCAACATTGTGCTTATCGAGCTATAAAACACACCTCCAACTGCCAAAAACAACAATATCGAACTCAAAAACACCGACCACATATTACGCAATATAAAACCTTGTGTATCAGGAAAATACACGTACAAGAAATGATTTTGTGGCTGTAAATCATTCGGAAAAAGTAACACTTTATAGGCTTTTTTGAGCAATTCGGGTGTGTAATTGACCGCAAACGAAGAGAAAATCATGTTTGAACTATTCTTCACACCATATTGATACGGAATCGAGATTCCTCTACTTCGGAGTTCTTTTTTGAGTAAAGTATCAAGCGTTTGGCGGTCGAGACGCTCATAAATATCTCGGCTTCCGTGAATAACATCAGTCAGGACATTCTTTACAAGTTCGGCTTTATTTTGGGTGCGTTCAAAATTGGTATTAAAATCTTTTTCTTGACTTTTTCGCTTAATTTCAATTGGTCTATCTACTTTATTAAATGTTTTCGCTGCAAATTTTAACGAATCTGCCGCTTGTGAGTTATCGTAGAAATATTTATAGGTGACTATACCCTGTTGATTTTCAATATTTACTCTGAGATTGTTGGGTTCTCGATTTCGTCGGTTACGACTTAATTGTATAACCTGACGATTGATTTCGCTAACCAAATCTTCTACACTACGCTGACGCATCAGCAATGAGCGAGTAGGTTGTGTGAGTTCCTCCCAAGCCAAGTTTTGCTCTTCGAGCATATCTTTTATCAGTCCCATTTGTCGTTCGGGAATCTCGAAAGTTGGTTCTGCCCAAAAAATATCCGATGGTGCAATTGTTATCGTTTGATTACTCATGCCTTTAGGTAAAAGCACTACTCTATGGTTTTCTTTTTCGGGGCTTTCCACATTTACTACCACTTCTTCTGTTTGAGGCTGAGGTTCTTGTCTTGCAGGTTTTGGTTTTCTTTTTGGGCGAATTTTATGTTGTGTAATCGCCAATAATTTTTGTTGCTCTTGGGCCTTCATTTGCTGATTTGCCAAGAAAATAACTTCTTGTTTTTCGATTTTTTTGACAGTCGCCAGCATAGCATCGTTCACATCACGGTCGAACTGTTCTTTTTTTACGGCAATTGCATTTTCAATCCAATACCACTGAAAGGCCATCAAACCCAACAGAGCAAGCAACATGACAACGATGATATTACGAAAATTCATGACAGGATTATGACCATTTCCAACGTCGGCATGGTTTTGAACCATGCCGACGTTAATATTTTAAATTACTTCACGAAATTAACGCCATAAAATCAAAATTATGGTTTATTTAACACTTTTTAACACCAAACAATTTACTAACTTTACATAAATCTCAACAAAACCTATCCTACAAAATGCCTTTTCTCATTGTAATTCTTTGTATTGTCTCAATTCTTGGGCTTCTCTACGCTTGGTTATACCGAAAAGTATCGAAACATATACCAGAAAATTATCCAACTATCAAAAATCGACAACAAATTGACGCCTCTAAAAAGGTCTTGGTTTGCTTTGGCGATAGCAATACACATGGAAATGTGAGTTATAACTGGGTGAACGATTTAAGCTCTCAGCTAACTGACTATCAGGTTTTTAACGCAGGAATAAACTCCGATTTGACCTATACTTTACTCCGCAGAATTGATGATGTGGTTGCCTGCAAGCCCAATTTTATCACGATTCTGATTGGCACGAATGATGTAAATTCAACAATGGATAAGGTAATGGAAAAACGTTACCAAGATTTAGGAAGAATAAGCAAAGATACTTCCCCTAATTTTGAAGATTTCAAGAAGAATTATATCGAAATTATTGATCATTTAAAAGCTAAAACTCAGGCAAAAATCGCAGTAATGTCTTTGCCAGTCATGGGTGAAGACTTAGCTCACGAAGCTAATCAGAAGGCTGATAAATACAGCAAATTTGTGAAGCAGCTCGCCACCGATAAACAACTCATTTATTTACCAGTCAGAGAAAAACAAAAGGAGTTTTTGCAGAAAAATCCGCAGTCCTTAAAGCATACTTTTGAAGATACCTACAAACTTCTCAATTTTTCAGTAATCAGTTATTATTTGTTAGGGAAAAGCTGGGACGAAATTTCTGCCAAACACGGCTTTCAACTCACACCTGACAATCTACATCAAAATTCAATCGCTGGAGGAATGATTCGAGATTTGGTGATAGCGAGTATTCAATCTTGAAAAATTACTAACAATATATTCTACTCTCAAACTGCTATGAAACAAGTGTGTATCATCGGGGCTGGTTCTTCTGGAATTACTGCCGCAAAAGCCCTAAAAGAAAAAGGTATTTCATTCGATTGCTTTGAAAAAGGCTCAAAAATTGGTGGTGTTTGGCGGTTCAACAACGATAACGGACTATCATCGGCTTATCGAAGTCTGCATATAAATACCAATCGTGTTGTGATGGCTTATTCCGACTTTCCAATGCCCGATGATTATCCGATGTTTCCGCACCATTCTGACATAGTTGAGTATTTTGAAAATTATGTTGAGCATTTCAAATTACGTGAACATATCACTTTTAATACCTCAGTTGTTGATGTCGTAAGAAATGCTGATGGCAGTTATAACGTCACGCTTGACAATCGACAATCTTTTGATTATCAGTATGTTATTGTAGCCAATGGACATCATTGGAATCCACGTTTTCCAACTCCTGCTTTTGAGGGGGAATTTACGGGTGAAGTTTTACATTCTCATTATTATAGAGAAGCAGAGCAAGTGCAAGATAAAGACGTGTTAGTTGTTGGTATAGGTAACTCAGCTGTTGATATTGCTTGCGAAGCCGCCCGACTACACACAGGAAAGGTCGTTATTTCAACTCGTAGCGGTGCATACATTATACCCAACTGGATTTGGAGTATTCCTTTCGATAATCTGGCGAATCCGCTGACCGCTAAACTACCGTTTTGGTTACAACGATTCTTATTCAAAACAACGCTTTGGCTTGCTCGTGGCAAACAAGAAGATTATGGAGTACCGAAACCTAATCGACCTGTTTTAAGCGAACATCCGACACTTTCGCAAGATTTGTTGAACCTTTCGGGGCGAGGTTTGATAAAATTCAAGCCAAATATCAAAGAATTTAGAGGAAAAAAAGTAGTTTTTGAAGATGGAACAGAGCAAGATTTTGACATGATTATTTATGCAACGGGCTATAAAGTTACTTTTCCATTCTTGAAACATTACGCTCAATTTGATGTAGAAGAAACCAACGATATTCGACTTTACAAAAAGGTCATTCACCCCGACTACAAAAATTTGTTCTTTCTAGCTTTAATTCAGCCATTGGGGGCAATTATGCCTTTGGCAGAAATTCAAGCCAAATGGATTGCCCAAATTATCAAAGGAGAAAGTAAGTTACCATCAAAAGAGGCAATGCTAAAATCTATCGAAGAAGACAAACAGAAACTTGCTAAACGATACAAACAAACCCCAAGACACACTTTACAAGTGGACTTTTTTACCTATAAAGAAAGCATTGAGAAAGAAATGAAGCGATGATAACTGCTGAAGTCTTTGATTGAAGATTAAGGAGTGATGACTGGAGATTTTTGATGTAACCATTCTAAAATCTCCAATTAACAATCTTTAATCTTCAATTTTTTAAGTAAAATTACAAACCTTTACCGGTAGCAGCCCAGTAAATGCCGCCATAAAGATGGTCAAGGAAAGTTTGGTCGCTGAAAACCAACGGAATATGACCGAGAGCGGTATAAAAAGCACGACCACCATCATAATTATGGTACCAAGAAATTGGGTGAAAACCCATGCCTTTTCCTTCGTTATCGCCCCATTTTGTGTTTGGATTATATGATTTCTCATCAATCGAAACCAAAACTTTTAAATCATTGGCTGATGATGGAGTTTTGAACTCGTACCACTCGTCTGTCCAAAGGAGTTTTTTAGGAAAACGCTCCATTCCCGGAAAATTGCTATCTTCCACTTTCAAATAAGCCGTTTGTTGTGCTGGGTGAATCTTGAAGTAATTACCTACTAATTTACCATACCAAGGCCAATCGTATTCGGTATCGCTCGCACTGTGTACGCCTACAAAACCCTTTCCTGCTTTGATAAATTTCTCGAAAGCCGCCTGTTGTTCATCGTTCAAGATATTTCCAGTAGTATTCAAGAAGATTACGGCTTGGTATCTTTCCAAGGCTTTATCATTAAAAACTGAAGCATTTTCTTGCCAATCAACGCTAAAAGTATGTCGTTCGGCCAGTTTTTTAACTGCCGTTACACCTTCATTAATAGATTCGTGGTGAAAACCATCTGTTTTTGTGAAAAGTAATACTCTGAATTGCCCTTGTGCAAAAGAAGAAATAGAGAAAACCAATGTCATCAAGAATAACATTGTGTTTCGTGCGAAAACCTGTTTCATAGTTTTGATTATAAAAGATTGAATAAAGAAGAAAATTTTGAGTATCAAAAAAACACTTATTGAAAGCAAATGTAGGAATTTTAAACAAACACCCCTAACCCCTAAAGGGGGATTTTTATTTGATGAAACAAAAAGAGGTCTTGTTTCACTTGAAACAAGACCTCTTTAAGATTATAGAGAATCAGAAGCTCCGCTTTAGGGCGGCAGCCGTTGCTGGTTAGGGGTGGCTGTTTTACAACAACTCATAAATCCCCGCTACACCTTGGCCACCGCCAACGCAAGCCGTAACCATACCATATTTTTTGTTTTGGCGACGAAGTTCGTTCAAAACTTGAACGGTCAAACGTCCACCAGTTGAACCGAGAGCGTGACCGAGAGCAATTGCTCCACCGTTTGGATTGATTTTGCTCATATCTAAACCCAATTCTTTGATAACCGCCAAAGATTGAGCAGCAAATGCTTCGTTTAGTTCAATAATATCAATATCATCTTGTTTCAAACCCGCTTGTTTCAAAGCAATTGGAATAGCCGCAACTGGTCCAATACCCATGATGCGTGGTTCTACACCCGCCGAAGCATAAGCCATCATGCGTGCGATTGGTTTTAAACCCAATTCATTCACCATTCTTTCCGACATCACAATTACGAAAGCTGCACCATCGGACGTTTGAGAAGAGTTACCTGCCGTTACGCTTCCGCCCATTGAAAAAACTGGACGGAGTTTTGCTAAAGCCTCAACACTTGTATCAGCACGTGGGCCTTCGTCTTTGGTTACTGTATATTCTTTGTTTTTCTTCTTGCCAGTGACTTCGTCGAAATAGGTTTCTTTTACTGTAATCGGCACAATTTCAGCATCGAATTTGCCAGCCGCTTGAGCAGCCAATGCTTTTTGGTGTGAATTGTAAGAGAAAATATCTTGCTCTTCACGACCGATATTGAATTGTTGAGCTACTTGTTCGGCCGTAAGTCCCATTCCGATGTAATAGTCTGGGTGGTGCGAAGCCAAACCATAATTCAATGCCATTTTCCAACCAGTTGTTGGCACCATCGACATTGATTCTGTTCCGCCTGCTACGATACAATCGGCCATTCCTGCACTAATTTTTGCAGCGGCCATTGCGATTGTTTCGACGCCTGAGCCACAATAACGGTTTACGGTTACGCCCGCCACACTCTTGCCCAACGACAAAAGCGAAATATAACGAGCCATTTGCATTCCTTGCTCAGCTTCGGGAACAGCATTTCCTACGATGAGGTCATCAACACGAGCAGGGTCGAGATTTGGCACTTGTGCCATGAGGTGCTTGATTACATCAGCCGCCAAATCGTCGGGGCGAGTAAAGCGAAAAACTCCTTTGGGTGCTTTGCCGACTGCACTGCGGTAGCCAGCTACTATATATGCGTTCATGTTATTAGAGATACGAGATTTGAGATATGGGTTTTGAGAAAAATTAACTTCCAAATTTTCTTTGTAAAGAGAAAATAATCTTTTGTATAGACATTAATTGGTTCGACATTTTATCCAAATCAGTTATTGAAATAAGATTTAACTTTTCAGCTAAAATTAGCTGGGTTTCTAACTCGTAAGATGAACCGAGAGCAATTCCAAGAAAACGAGAAAAGTCTTGGTTTGAATTTCGTCCAGAACCTTCTGCTATGTTTGATGGAATAGAAACAGCACATCTTCTAATTTGACTTGTTAAGCCCTATTTTTCATCGGTTGGAAATGTTGACGTTAAATCATAAACTTCTTTCGTGAGGTTTATTGACATTTGCCAAACTTTCAAATCTTTAAAATTATGAGCTGTCATTTTTTAGATACTAGATTTGAGATTTAAGATACGAGATTCGGGATGTGGGATTTAAAAGTTAGATTTTTAAGGTATATAAAAATGTAAAAATAATAATCCCGTATCTCCAATCTCGTATCTCAGTTACGAGGAGGTTTACCGCCACTTAAAAGCCCTTGCATTCTCTCCATAGTTTTCTTTTCACCACAAAGCGATAAGAATGCTTCACGCTCTAAGTCTAAGAGATATTGCTCAGTAACCATTTGTGGATAACTCAAATCTCCACCCGAAATTACGTAGGCCAGTTTATCGGCAATTTTCGCATCGTGTTCGGTGATGTATTTACCCATCAACATACCCATGATACCCGCCTTGAAAAGAGCAATTCCTGCTTTTCCTTGTACCTTAATATCAGTACGTTGTTTTGGTTGAGTATAACCATCTTCGGCCAATTTGATGGCTTCTTCTTTCGCTTCCGCAATCAAACGACTACGATTCAATACAATTTTATCTCTATCGTTTTTCAAATAACCCATATCAAAAGCCTCTTGTGCCGAAGTAGAAACTTTAGCTTGGGCGATATTCATAAAAGCGTTTTGAAGAATATTCAATTCTGGGTCGCCAGTTTTGTAGGCATCAGAGCAACGAAGTGCCATTTCTTTGGTTCCGCCACCTGCTGGAATCAAACCAACGCCTAATTCAACTAAGCCCATGTAGGTTTCAGCATGAGCCACCACCTTATCGGCATGAAGGTTTAACTCGCAACCACCACCCAAAGCCAAGCTGTGAGCTGCCGTAACAACTGGAATTGATGAATATCTCGCACGCATCATCGTCTGCTGGAATTGTGCAATCATCATATTGATTTCGTCGTATTCTTGCTCGATGGCAAACATAAACAACATCGCCAAGTTTGCACCCGCTGAAAATGCCTCGTTAGAATCATTTCCAACAACCAAACCTCTGAAATCTTTCTCGGCAATGGCATACGCTTTATTCAAACCTTCTACTACTTCTGCCCCGAAAGTATTCATTTTTGAGTGGAATTCTACGCCTGCAATACCATCACCCAAATCGAAGATTGTTGAACCTGCGTTTTTCCAAATAACGTTGGTTTGACGAAGATTGTCCAAAATAATGAACGATTCCGTTCCAGGAATTACTTTATATGATTTGCTCGGAATGTCATAATATTTGCGTTTTCCTGCTTCAACTTTATAGAAAGTCTCATTACCAGACTCCAACATTTCATAAACCCAAGCAGCTGGTTTGAGGTTTAAATCTTCCATGATTTTTATCATCGGACGAACCCCAATGGCATCCCAAGTTTCAAACATCCCCATTTGCCAGCCAAAACCTGAGCAAATAGCGGCATCAATTCTATATAATTCGTCTGAAATTTCTGGAATACGGTTGGTAGCGTAGCGGAAACCATCGGCAAAAGTTTTGCGGTAAAACTCTCCAGCTTTGTCTTTTCCTGCCAAAAGAACCGAGAAACGTTTTTTCAAATCGTCGATACTTTTGGTGCTTTCAAGCGTAGCAAATTTTACTTTTTCCGAGGGTTTGTATTCAAAACTCTTCAAGTCTAAAGCAAGAATAAGCGTTTTGCCTTTTTCGTCTTTTGTTTTTTTATAAAAACCTTGACCTGTTTTATCTCCGAGCCATTTGTTTTCCATTAATTTGGCCATTGTTGGCGGCAAAATAAAGGCATCTTTCGATTCATCGGTTTCTAAAACATTGATTAGGTTATTACAAACATTAACGGTTGTATCTAAACCAACCACATCTGACAAGCGGAAAGTACCCGATTTTGGGCGACCAACCACTGTACTAGTAAGTTTATCAACTTCTTCAACGGTTAAGCCCATTTCTTCGGCCACTCTGATGGTTTGTACCATCGCATAAATTCCCAAACGGTTGGCAATAAATGCAGGAGTGTCTTTACATAAAACTGTGGTTTTGCCGAGATACAAATCTCCGTAGTGCATCAAGAAATCAACCACCGATTTATCAGTTTTATCAGTTGGGATAATTTCTAATAAACGCAAATAACGTGGTGGATTAAAGAAGTGAGTACCACAGAAATGTTTCTGAAAATCTTCTGAGCGGCCTTCTGCCATCAAATGAATCGGAATTCCCGACGTATTTGAAGTTATTAAAGTTCCTGCTTTACGGAATTTTTCAACTTTCTCGTAAATCAATTTCTTAATGTCAAGACGCTCAACAACTACCTCAATAATCCAATCGTAGGCAGCGATTTTTGGCATATCGTCATCAAAATTGCCCAGTTTTACTCGGCTCAGTGATTTCTGACTGAAAATTGGCGAAGGACTTGCCTTTACAGCAGCTTGGAAAAGTTCGCTTACGATACGATTTCGCACGGCTGGATGATTGGTGTCAAGTCCTTTGGCTTTTTCGGCGTCGTTTGGTTCTTTCGGAACCATGTCGAGGAGTAGTACCTCCACTCCGATATTAGCAAAGTGCAACGCAATACGGCTTCCCATAATGCCCGCACCCAAAACAACTACTTTTTTGATACTACGATTCATGGTTTTGTGTTTGATTTTTTTATTTCTTGATTTTCTTAGTGTTTCTTAGTCACTTAGTGGTTAAAAAAATAATTACCACTGAGGAACTAAGGGTCACTAAGGTTAATCAGGCAATGCTGAAAAATATTCATTTACGAAGGGTTTTATGCTTCTTGTAATATTATCTGTATGGAAATTTATTAGTAAACCTTTAGGCTTTTTGAGTAGTTTCATATAAGTAAGAAGTTGTGCCTCGTGAATTGGATGTATTTGCTCAACAGCTTTTAGTTCGACAATTACGGAGTCATTTACCATAACATCAAGTTTTAGTTCAGCTTGTACTTGAATGTTCTTATAAATTACAGGCACAGTCATTTGCCGAACAATACTAAAGCCCTTACTTTGTAATTCATGACAAAAACAAGATTCGTAAACACCTTCCAACAAACCAGCCCCTAATTGTTTATGCACTTCAATAGCACAGCCAACAACTTCATAAGCTAATTGATTTATGCTCTTTTTTGTCATTTTCTTAGTGTACCTTAGTCCCTTAGTGGTTAAAACTATAATTGACTCTGTAATCTCTTCACAAGCATTGTGATTATTCTTCTATTCAGCTCGGTTTCCATCGGCACAAAAACTTCATATTGTTCAACTGAAAGTTTCCCGATTATCATTCCAACAAAATAATTGCGTAATTGGGCATCTTTTTTGATGGTGTTTTCTATATAATTGGCTTGGTCTTCTGGCGAATATCTTTCAAATACAACTTTATGTTTGACCAAATATTGCTTAAAAACTGCAATCAATAACTCATTTTGTTCTTTCAGAATTGGTCTTAAAAATTCATTCTGAAAACTTTCCTCTGCTGAAATCATATTTTTATTTCTTCTTCAAAATCCACGCCCAAATCATTTCTGTTATAACCACTTCTTCTTCCGTTTCGTCGGTCACTTTTACCGTAACATTCACTTCCCCTTTGTCGGTTTCTCTGATTTGCTTTATTTGCTCATCAGTTAGCGTAGCTATTGCCCGTTGTTGTCCTTGACTACGTTTGATAAACTTCACCGATAGATTTTTCATCAACGGAAGTTTATCATCGGGAATGTTCATGCCGACTACCATTCCAGAAGCCGTTTCGGCCAAAAGTGTGGTTGCTGCGGCATGAATTTGCCCAATGTGGTTTTGTACTTTGTTTCTATTTGGAAGTGTTACTGCGACTTCATTACAAGTCATTTTCTCGAAATGTATGCTCGCCGTACCAACAAACTTTACGAATCGACCGATGGCAAAATCTCGCATAAAACCACGCATAAACGCAGGAAATGACTGCAATTTTGCCAAAGTTCGATTGAG
This sequence comes from Emticicia sp. W12TSBA100-4, assembly GCF_040253585.1. Lineage (NCBI taxonomy): Bacteria > Pseudomonadati > Bacteroidota > Cytophagia > Cytophagales > Leadbetterellaceae > Emticicia > Emticicia sp. W12TSBA100-4. The sequence goes on along the minus strand of NZ_JBELAU010000010.1, from coordinate 133,805 downwards.
ATTATTGTTGTACTCCATTGAATAATATTCTTTGAATGTAAAGTCTAATATTGTTATGCAAGCATAATTTCAAGGCAAATATACATGAAAGATATTAGTATGCAAGCATACTAATATAAAATTTGTTTTACCAAGATTTTTTATGAAGAAAAACATAATTTAGAGAGTAGCAATTTGTTTGGAAACCAAATTTTATTTGGATGCGTTTTAGGGGAAAATCCTTCTTGTATTGTCGTTTACTTGAGTTAATTAAACACAAACTTTATCAAAACACATTATGAAACTATTACCAATTGAACGACGCAGCAATCTGAGTCGTGAAGAATTCATCGAAAGCTATTTGAAACCCAAAAAACCTGTCATTTTTACTGATTTGGTGAAGGATTGGCCTGCCCTTGATAAATGGACTTTCGATTGGTTACGCAAAAACTACGGGCATATCGAAGTTCCGCTGTTTGATAATCATATTCACGATACCAAAAATTACTTTCAAGCGGCCAAAACTATGCCTTTTGGCGAATATCTGACCTTGATTGAACAAGGGCCTACCGACTTACGTATATTCTTGTTCGATATTTTTAAGATTGTACCAGAATTGGCCAACGATATTCGTTTCCCGACCATCATGGATGGCTTCCTGAAAAGCTATAAATTTATGTTTTTTGGTGGGCAGAATTCGGTCGTGAATCTGCATTATGACATGGACTGCTCAAATGTATTCCTGACGCAGTTTCAGACTCGCAAGCAAGCGATTCTTTTTGCACCCGACAAGAGTGCGAATCTTTACCAACACCCGTTTACGGTGCAATCTCATGTAAATCCGCTAAACCCAGACTACGAGCGTTATCCTGCCATGAAAAACTTGGAAGGTTTTGAGGCAACTTTTGGTCATGGCGAAACGCTATTTATTCCGTCGTTGTGGTGGCATTATATTAAGTATGTCGATGGTGGATTTAGTTTGGCACTTCGAGCAAATGATTCTATCTTTACAACTGCTCGTGGTGGCTGGAATGTGGTAAGGCATACATTTATTGATAAAGGTATGACCAAACTGGCGGGTGATTCGTGGAAACAATGGAAAGAACGCAAAGCCATTGAAAATGCCAATGAAGTGTTGGTTTAGTCCATGATAGTCCACAAACCACAGCATAAAATTTGGATTGAATAGTACGTATGCAGAAACAAGATTTAAGAAAAGAATATCTTCAAAAACGAAAAGCCCTCACCGAAATGGAAGTTGAGGGCTTTTCGAGAAAAATACACGACTGGTTTTTCAGAAGTATTCCTGTACATGCCTACGCCACGATTCATACGTTTCTGCCCATCAAACGCAACAATGAGATAGATACTTGGCTCATTATCAATACACTGAAAAAAGACTTTGCCACTGATATTGTCATTCCGAAAAGCCACGAAGATGGCACAATGAGCCATTATTTACTTACAAAAGATACTGTTTTTGAAGAAAATAAATGGAAAATTCCAGAACCATCGCCAGTTGGCAGTCTTCAGTCTTCAGTTTTTAATATAGATTTAGTTCTAATTCCATTGCTTTGTTTCGATAAAAAAGGCTATCGAGTTGGCTACGGAAAAGGTTATTACGACCGATTTTTGGCCGAATGTCGTCCCGATGTCATGAAAATTGGTCTTTCGATTTTTGAGCCTGTTGACGAAATAAGCAATGTCGATGAGTTTGATGTGAAAATGGATTACTGTATCACACCAAATAAAATTTGGAGTTTTTTGTAAATTTTGTACTATTCCAAGAAGTCGAACCAAATTTTACATTATCTTTGCGAACCCAAAACCGATTCGTCGGAACGCCCTATGTGGGTATGATGTATTTTACTAACTAAAAAGACTCCCTTTCAAGGGCTGGGGGTGGTCGGATTTTAAAAAAATGAAAATTGCAGTAGTTGGTGCAACTGGCTTAGTTGGCACTGAAATCTTGAAAGTATTGGCGGAAAGAAACTTTCCCGTTACCGAAATCATTCCTGTTGCTTCCGAAAAATCAATTGGTAAACAGGTTGAGTTTAAGGGTAAACAGTTTACGGTGGTAGGCTACGAAGATGCTATCAAGATGAAACCTGCGGTTGCGATTTTCTCGGCAGGTGGAAGCTCTTCTTTGGCTTTAGCACCCTTGTTTGCTGAGGCAGGTATTCCTGTAATTGACAACTCTTCGGCGTGGAGAATGGACCCAACTAAAAAATTGGTTGTTCCAGAAGTAAACGCAAACACGATTACGGCAGAAGATAAAATCATTGCCAATCCAAATTGTTCGACAATCCAGATGGTAGTGGTAATGAAGCCATTACACGATAAATATAAAATCAAACGTGTAGTTGTTTCTACTTACCAATCGGTAACTGGTACAGGTAAAGCAGCAGTTGACCAATTGTTTGCCGAGCGTGTAGGTGATGATAGCGTGAAGAAAGTTTATCCGCACAAAATCGACCTTAACGTATTACCACACATTGATGTTTTCTTAGACAACGGTTATACCAAAGAAGAAATGAAAATGGTAAACGAAACTAAGAAAATCATGGGTGATGATAGCATTGCAGTTACGGCAACTACCGTTCGTATCCCAACCGTTGGCGGACACTCAGAAGCAGTAAATATCGAATTTGAAAACGATTTCGATTTAGATGAAGTTCGCAAGATTTTGAGCGAAACCGAAGGTGTTATCGTACAAGACGATGTGAAGAACTTCGTTTACCCAATGCCAATCAATTCGCATGGAAAAGATGAGGTTTTCGTAGGGCGTATCCGTCGTGACGAATCTCAAGCCAATACATTAAACCTTTGGGTGGTTGCCGATAACCTCCGCAAAGGTGCAGCTACCAACGCCGTTCAGATTGCTGAATATATGTTGAAAGCAAATTTATTGTAAAACAACTTTCCAAGTTGTTAGTTCTCAAAGGGAAGGCATTTTAAATGTCTTCCCTTTTTGTTTCAAATATTATCAAAAGATTACATTTGTGCTAATCAAGCAATTACAATTCAACCTAACAATGAAAAAACTATTCTTAATTCTTCTTTTATGCTCTACGGGGGCATTTGCCCAGATAAATCCCGAAAACATTAAGATTGTGCGTGATAAATGGGGCGTTCCGCACATTTTTGCCAAAACTGACCCCGAAGTAGCTTACGGATTGGCTTGGGCAAATGCCGAAGATGATTTCAAAACTATGCAGCTCACACTTTTGGCAGGAAAAGGTATGGTAGGCCGCCACAAAGGAAAAGATGGAGCAACGGTTGATTACGTAGTGGCACTTTTGCGTTGCCGAGAAGTGGTAGAAGAGCAGTATGACAAAGCCTTATCGCCCGAATACAAAGCACTTATCGAAGGATATATAGCTGGAATAAACGCCTACGCAGCCAAACACCCCGAAGAAGTACTGGTAAAAGGTTCGTTTCCGACAACACCTAAAGAATATACCACCAGTACGGTGCTTTCGTTATCAATGATTTCTGGTGTTGATGTAGTTTTACAGAAAATTTTCAAAGAAAAAGTAAAAACACTCGATGATTTTAAAGCCGCAGGTTCTAATGCAATTGCAGTTCACAGTTCTAAAACAACTGATGGAAGTTCGTATTTGGCTATCAACCCACATCAGCCGCTCGAAGGCCCAGTAGCTTGGTATGAAGCTCATTTGTGCAGTGAAGAAGGCCTAAACGTACTCGGAGCATTATTTCCAGGTGGGCCAGTGATTTTTGTGGGTGCAAACGAAAATTTGGGTTGGACACACACCGTCAATTATCAAGATAAAGTCGATGTTTTTCAACTCGAAATGAATCCTGTCAACAAAATGCAATATAAATTTGATGGAAAATGGGAAACTTTAGAGCAGAAAACTGTGAAATTAAAAGTAAAAATGGGAGCGTTTACGATTCCTGTTAAAAAGGTGGCTTTATGGAGTAAATATGGTGCAACAATTCAGACTAAACAAGGTACTTTTTCGGTTAGATTCAGTGCTAATCAAGATATTCGAGGCATAGAGCAATGGTATAAGATGGATAAAGCCCGTAATTTTTCAGAATTTTATAAAGCCATGCAAATGACGGCTATCCCAGGTTTTAACACCATTTATGCCGACAAACGAGACACCATTTTTTATGTAAGTAACGGAAAAATTCCTTTCCGTGCCGAAGGCTACGATTGGAAAAATACAATTCCTGGTAATACTTCAAAAACACTTACCACTTCTTTTCATCCGCTGAAAGATTTACCGCAATACGTCAATCCTGCGAATGGCTATTTGTTCAATGCCAATCATACGCCTTTCAACGCAACTGGCGAGAAAGATAACCTAAAAGCCAAAGATTTCGACCAAACAATGGGTTATGAAGTCAAGGATAATAACCGCAGTATTCGTTTTCAAGAGCTGTTTTCGCAGTATGATAAAATCTCGTTTGAAGATTTAAAACGCATCAAATATGATGGACAGTTACCAAAAGGTAAACTTTATTTTCCAGCAAATACCGATGCCTTATTTCAATTAAATTCAAGTGAATATACTGATATACAACCTCTTATCGAAAACCTAAATACTTGGGATAGAAAAACGAATGTTGAAAGCAAAGGTGCAGCCATATTTTTGGTAATGCTTAACTATTTTACCGCCGAGTTAGGAAAAAGAGGCGATATGACCGATTATACAATTAATAAAGACGAAGCAGTTGCAGCTTTTCGCTATGTGAGTAGTTATATGAAAGAACATTTCGGGCGAACGGATATTGCACTCGGAGATTTACAAAAACTCGTGCGTGGCGACATCGAAAAGCCATCTTGGGGTTTGCCCGATGTCATCACGGCGATGCACACTCGACCGTACAAAGATGGTAAATTAAAGGTCGTACAAGGCGAGTCGTATATTGGATTAATTAAATTCCCGAAAGAAGGCCTACCCGAAATAGAAACGGTACTGAACTTCGGTCAATCGACTCATGCCGATAGCCCACACTTTGCCGACCAAATGGATTTATATTTGAGTCAGAAAACTAAAAAAATGACACTCGACAAAGCAGAGGTGATGAAAACTGCGGTGAAAACTTATTCGCCGAAGTGATAAATATAAAATGAGTTTTTTTGAAATCAGCTTGGTCTTTTATAGATTTACTTACAAATCCTACAAATTATCTCTGATAAATATGAAAAAACCATTTGTATTCGCCCTTCTACTTTTGAGTTTGCTTTATAGCAAATCGTATAGTCAAGTAATCAAAGACCCAATTGGACCAGTTTTTTATGCTTATGCATCTCAAAATATTAACTATCCTGTTGGTGCTATTAGAGGAAGCATTTATGGTCGAGTTTATGCATCTTTTGAAGTAAATTCAACAGGAAAAATAAAAAATGTCAATGTTATTTACCCATTGGTGAGCCAAAAAGTTAGTAAATCGTTGGGCTTTGAAAATGAAATTGTGAGTGGCTTATCTAAGATTCCTCAACTCAATCACGTAGAGGCAGGGAAGTATATTCTGCCAATTGCATTCGTTTACAAGAATATGTATTATGGAGATGTAAATTACCCTACAAATAGAATTTCGGAAGATTATTTCTCGAAAGATTTCAAATTTTTACAAGAAATTCAGATTACGGCTCGAAGTGACCAATATCGCTCGCTTCGACCCTACTCCAACGTTCCGCCAATGAGTAGGCAAATTGTTGAGTATTAATAAAAACGGCTCTTAGGTTTTTCTAAGAGCCGTTTTATTTTTATATCCCTGTATAATTAAAAGGTGAAATGCGTCGAAGTTCGTATTTTACTTTTTCACTTACATCAAGGGTGTCTATAAATTCTTTGATACGTTTTTCGGTGATTTTCTCATTTTTGCGAGTCAATTCTTTTAATGCCTCGTAGGGTTTCGGGAAACCTTCACGACGAAGAACTGTCTGAATACCTTCAGCCACAACCGCCCAGTTTTCTTCCAAATGGTGGTCGATTGCTTCTTGGTTGAGTTCAAGTTTGTTCATGCCTTTTAGCAAAGAATTTAAGGCAATAACCGTGTGTCCAACTGGCACGCCGAGATTTCTCAAAACCGTCGAATCGGTCAAGTCTCTTTGTAGGCGAGAAACAGGCAATTTTGCCGAAAAATGCTCAAAAAGTGCATTAGCCACGCCTAAATTTCCTTCGGCATTTTCAAAATCAATCGGATTTACTTTATGTGGCATGGCTGATGAACCTATTTCGCCCGCTTTAATTTTTTGTTTGAAATAACCCATCGAAACATATGTCCAAACATCACGAGAGAAATCAATCAAGATGGTATTGAGGCGTTTGAGGGCGTCAAACATAGCCGCCAACATATCATAATGCTCAATTTGAGTCGTTTTTTGGCTGCGAGAAAGTCCAAGCCAATCGTTTACGAAACTATTACCAAACGTCACCCAGTCGGTTTGTGGATACGCTACATTGTGAGCGTTAAAATTACCCGTTGCTCCACCAAATTTGGCGGCATAAGGTACTGCATTCAGCATTTCGAGTTGTTTCTCGATTCTTTCGCAGAACACTAACAATTCTTTGCCCAAGCGAGTAGGCGAAGCGGGTTGTCCGTGTGTGTGGGCGAGTAGTGCAATATCTTTCCATTGTTCGGCTAATTCGTGCAATTTTGCCAAAACCTGCTGAAAAGTTGGTACAACCTCAACAAGCATCGCTTCTTTCAACGATAATGGAATAGCAGTATTATTTACGTCCTGCGAAGTAAGTCCAAAGTGAATAAATTCTGAGTGTTGTCCAATTCCCAAAACTTCAAAAGCTTCTTTGATAAAATACTCAACGGCTTTTACATCGTGATTGGTTACTTTCTCTGTTTCTTTGATTTTGAGGGCATCTTCTTCCGAAAAATTTTCATAAATCACACGAAGATTTTTATACAAACCTTTATCAAAACCTTCGAGTTGTGGTAGAGGAAGTTCGCAAAGAGCAATAAAGTATTCAATTTCAACTCTCACACGATAGTGAATGAGTCCGAATTCCGAAAAATATTTTGCAAGATTTTCAATTTGTCGGCGGTATCGACCATCAACAGGAGAAATAGCGGTAAGGGTATTCAAAAGCATAGTTTTCAATTAATTATCTTTGGAAATTAGAAGTTTGGAAGATGGAAATTGGACTTAGTTGAGTGAAATCCCTTTAGAAAAGCCCTATTAGCTTCTCGCCATCATCCAGCATCAAACCTCCAACATCGAAATTCAAAGCACAAAGTTAAACCTATTGTGTGTTCTGACAAAATAAATTAACTTGCCAAACAATTTCAACCCTATAACAAACAAACCCTCAATGCAAACTTCAAACTTTATTGGCGAATTACTCGGTACTCTCGTACTAATTTTACTTGGCGATGGTGTCGTTGCAAATATTCTCTTAAAAGGCTCAAAAGGTGAAAACGGTGGCTGGATCGTTGTAACTGCTGCTTGGGCATTTGCTGTGATGTGCGGCGTATTTGTGGCTCAAAAATTTGGTAGCCCTGATGCACATCTCAATCCAGCAATTACGATTGCAATGGCCGTAAAAACGGGCAACTGGGCAAATGTTGCTCCGTTTATTGCCGCTCAATTGATTGGTGCATTTTTGGGTGCTACACTCGTATGGCTTGCTTATCTTCCGCACTGGGCAATAACCGAAGATAAAGGAGCAAAACTGGGTGTTTTTGCCACTGCTCCGGCCATTAGAAATACTACTGGTAATCTTATTTCCGAAATCATTGGTACAATCATATTAATTGTTGTGTCAAGTTCGTTTACAGCCGATTTACCTAATGGATTTACCCCTTACTTGGTTGGCATGCTGGTTTGGTCAATTGGTTTATCTCTTGGTGGGCCAACTGGGTATGCCATCAATCCTGCACGTGATTTAGGCCCACGCATTGCACACGCTGTTTTGCCAATTTCGGGAAAAGGAACGAGTGACTGGAGCTATGCTTGGATTCCTGTTGTGGGCCCAATCATTGGTGGTATTTTGGCAGTACTTTTCTTAAATGCGTTCAATATTTAATTTAACATCCCATTATCATTACCCCGATATATAACATTCATTCATCATGAAGCGACTACTTATTATTTTATTGAGTTTGGCATCGACCGCTTGGGGGCAAAATACATACAGTATTATTCCACAGCCCGACACACTTATTGCTCAAAATGGCACATTCGTAATTAGTAGTGAAACCAGAATAATTTTACAAACAAACGATGCTCCAACGGCAGCAGTGGCGAAACTTCTTTCGAGTCAGGTAGCACTTACTACTGGAATGAAACTTTTTACTGAGGTTTCACTTCCAAAAGTGCCAAGAATTGACCCAAAAACCAAAAAAGCAATTCCTGTTCCGCCAATCACAAATGCAATCTTGTTCGTAAAACCAACTCGCCCAATGCCAGAGGACAACTACGAACTTTTGGTTGAGCCAAACCTCGTAACCATCACAGCAAGTGCTTCTCAAGGATATTTTTATGCTCTTCAAACGCTATTTCAGTTGCTACCCGCCGAAATTTATAGTTCGGCCAAAGTCAATGGTTTACAACTAAAAATACCTTGCGTAAGTATTGTTGATAAACCACGCTACGAACACCGTGGTTTTATGCTTGATGTGGGTCGTCATTTTATGCCACTTTCTTTTGTAAAAAAAACAATTGATTTATTGGCTATGCACAAAATGAATGTTTTGCATTGGCACCTAACCGAAGACCAAGGTTGGAGAATAGAAATTCTGAAATACCCTCGCCTTACACAAGTTGGTTCGGTACGTTCTGAAACAGTTGAAGGCAAAATGAATTATAATCAACCGCTAAAATTTGATGGAAAAGAACATTCTGGTTTTTATACACAAGATGAAATCAGAGAGGTAGTAAGATATGCTCAAGAAAAATATGTAACTATTATTCCCGAGATCGAAATGCCCGGCCACGCTTTGGCGGCTTTAGCGGCATATCCAGAATTGGGCTGTACGGGCGGGCCTTATGGTGTTGCCAAAATTTGGGGTGTAATCGAAGATGTTTACTGCCCTACCGAAAAGACTTTTAAGTTTATTGAAGATGTGCTGACCGAAGTAATGGAACTTTTCCCGAGTAAATATATCCATATCGGTGGCGATGAATGTCCAAAACTTACGTGGCAACGAAGCAAATTTTGTCAAGATTTAATGAAAGCCCAAGGTTTGAAAGATGAACACGAACTTCAAAGCTATTTTATTAAACGCATTGATAAGTTCTTAACCTCAAAAGGCAGAAAACTAATGGGTTGGGACGAAATTTTAGAAGGTGGGCTTTCGCCGAATGCTACGGTTATGTCGTGGAGAGGCGTGCAGGGCGGAATCGAAGCTGCCAAACAAAAACATGATGTGGTCATGACACCAAATTCATACGTTTATATTGATTATTACCAATCTCACGCCATAACTGAGCCTTTAGCGATTGGCGGTTTCTTGACTTTGGAGAAGGTTTATTCCTACGAACCAACTCCTTCGGAACTAAAACCAGAAGAAACAAAGTATATTTTGGGAGCTCAAGTAAATCTTTGGACAGAATACGTTTCCACTCCCGAACACGCCGAATATATGACATTCCCTCGTGCGTGTGCTTTATCGGAAGTGACATGGACACCATCCATCAAGAAAAACTTTACTGATTTTGGGCGTAGATTAGAAACCCACTTCAAGAGGTTAGATGTGCTAAATGTAAATTATGCCAAAAGTATTTTTGATGTAAAAGAGACGTCTACCCCTAATAAAAACACACAAACAGTTGAGGTAAAACTTGAACCTTTCGTGCGTGATGCACAGGTACGGTATTCGCTCGATTTCTCGAAGCCAACTTCCAACTCCCCTATTTTTGTACCGCAGACATTCAATAAGCTGACTACCGTACGAGCAGCCATTTTCAGAAATGGCCAGCAAATTGGTAAAGAATTTGTAAAAACTTACAGAATGCCTGATAAATAAGATAGAAGTTAATTTAGGCTTCACAGCCATAAATTCACCAAAGCCGCTTTGCAAATGTGTTGAGTGGCTTTGGCCGAATCATTCAAAATAATTGTTGAGCCATCTGCACCCAAATCCCAGATATTTCCTTGCAGAAATACGTTTATACCTTTTTTTACTCCAGCTTCATTTTTTGCTCTTTCGGCCATTGCGTGTTTTACCCAAGCTTCACCAAGTGTTAGTTTTCCAATACTTCCTTTAGCATCAGCTGGTGTTTCAGCACCTGAATAGCCAGTCCATTTTTTATTCCAATTACCATAACCATTTGAGTACGAAGGTGTTACCACAAAATCAACGCCTTTTCGTTTCAAAACTTTATACGATTCCGAAAACCAAGCATCGGCACAAACCAATACACCCATTCGCCCGATAGAAGTGTCAAAAACAGGAATTTCTTCGGGTTTGGCTGGACAAACAAACGATAGCTCATCGGCAGTAGGAAAGGCTTTTATAATCAAGTTTGAATTGAGTTTTCCTTTTGAATCAAATACCATTGAAGTATTATAAAGCAAACCACCATTTGTTTTCAAAATACCACCTTCAACACTTGGATTGGGTAATAAAATCGAACCTGCTACGATTGTAACAGCATATTTTTGGGCTAATTCAGAGAAAACTTTCTGATATATTTTTGCCATTTCAATAGCTTTCATGGCAAATGCTGCATATTTGACCTTATCTTTTACTTCATTGGGTGCAGAAACGAAAGTTTTCGTAAACTTCCCAATATTACTTAGCACCATTGTTTGCAAGCCTTCTTCTAAAGTTTGGGTTTGATATAAACTTTCCTTTTCGTTAGCAGCCACCAAAAAAGTACCGATATATTCAGGAAAAACTACTACCGTCTTTTCCGAAATTAGTAATTTGTTTTTCTGGGCTTCAATCAAATAAAATTCAATTTTTTGCTTAAAATTAGCTTCCGAAGCATAATCTACGGGTGTCATAAATGCTTGAACACCAAGAATATTTCCCTTTGCGGTTGAATCTCCGTAAGACTCTACCTCATCAATTTTAAATATTGGTTGTAGTGATGTACTTTTGTTTATACTTGACCAAATCAGATAAACTCCCACCAAAACCAGTAAGATAAATAGTATCGTTTTGAAGATTTTTTTCATAGTTCGTTATTTTTATGGGCAATTCTCAAAATATTATGTCCAAATTCCTGAGCCTTTTCTTAATTTTGTTTTAAAATTGCACAAACAAGTACCATTGGGCAACATCAACAATAAAATAATTTTTAAAGAAGACTGGGCATAAAACATGACAGAACCTTACATTGTCGGTATCACGGGCGGAAGTGCATCGGGAAAAACATATTTTTTACATCAATTACTGGGAGCTTTTTCAGAAGAAGAAGTTTGCCTTATTTCGCAAGATAATTACTATCGTACACAAGAATTTGTGCCGAAAGACCAAAATAACATAGAAAACTACGACCTTCCTGAAGCCATTGATTTTGATTTATATGCCCAGCATATCAACGACCTCAAAAATGGCAAAACCGTTCAGCACAAAGAATACGTTTTTAATAACCCGAATGTCGTTCCAAAAATCTTGACCTTCAAGCCAGCACCAATCATTGTGGTTGAAGGAATCTTCGTATTTCACTCGCAAGAAGTATCAAAATTGCTCGATTTGAGAGTTTTTATTGATGCCCGTGAGCATATTAAAATCAAACGCCGCATCATCAGAGATAACAATGAGCGTGGCTATGACCTAACCGATGTGCTATATCGTTGGGAAAATCACGTAGCTCCTACTTACGAAAAATACATCGAACCAACCAAATACAGTGCCGACATCATTATCAATAATAATTTACATTTCGAAAAAGGATTAGATATTTTGACTTCATTTCTCAAAACGAAACTCCCGAAGTGAATCTTTGATTTTTCATCAAAAGAGTAGTTTTCTGCATGAAAGCTACTCTTTTTTATTTAAAAACAGGCACGTTTTTTGCTTAAAATTGTCAAAGTTCGCTATTGAAATTTTCAATTCTATACAAATGAAACGTATTATATCCTTCGCATTAGTGGCTCTTATCGGAGCTGTTATTTCATGTAAAAAAATTGATGACGAAGGTATCACGCCGCAGCAAACCTCGCAGTTGGCCAAATGCCCGCTCAAAAATATCAATTCAGACAAAGGTACGCCCATTGCATCTTTTGAATATACGCTCAATCGTATCAAACGAATTATCAACAAAGAAGATGGCGAAGTCGATGCTATTTTTACGTATAATAACAAAAATCAAATCGAAAAAATGACCATTTCTAATGGAAATGCCTTAGAAACTTATACCGTGACTTACGTTTATGATGTAACGACGGGGAAAATTTCCAAAACTCGGACTTCCGTGAAGGATTATGAATTTCAAGTCAATGATTTTGTGTATTCGGGCGATAAACTAACGAGAATCAATACAACGCTAAATATTTTTGGATACAACGTAAAAGGAACTTCACGTGTAGAATACCTAAATGATAATGTTTCAAAGGTTTTTATAAAAATGGACGGAGAACCCGAACTTTTAGCGTATGAAGGTCTAAATTACGACACAAGAGCTCAGTTTTACCCTGATGGCTATCGCACAATGGCGTACGGTTTTATCGGAATCGCAAACAGTTATTTTGCATTTTTCGGCAAAAACAATCCTACTTCTATCAAAATCTATGATGATAATGGCAAAGTAGATGAAGCAATCGAAACGGCTTATGAATACAATCAAACAGGCATTCCCACCAAAGGTACAAAGACCATCACAAAAGGCGAAAACAAAACCACACAGACCGTAGCATACCAATATATGTGTAATTGAGTTGGGATAAGATAAACAAAGTCGAGAGAAAAACTGTTACTTTTGCAACAGCAAATTTTCCTATCAGTATAAATTTTTCTTATGCAAAATATTCTTTTCTGGTTCAGAAACGACTTACGACTTCACGACAACGAGGCACTTATACAGGCAACCAAAGCAGGAAATGTGATTCCTGTTTATATTTTTGATGAACGCCAATTTCTCGACACCCCGCTTGGTTTTAAGCGTACAGGGGCATTGAGAGCAAAGTTTTTAATCGAATCGGTTCAGAATCTTCGTCAAAATCTACAAAAAATTGGGTCAGATTTAGTCATTAAAATTGGTAAACCCGAAGAAATTTTGGCTAAAATGGCAGCCGACCTTCAAGTAGCGGCAGTTTACGCCAGCAAAGAAGTTACTCAAGAAGAAACCACCATCGAAGCGAGCCTTTCAAAAAGGCTCAAACCGCTCAATATCGAAATCGAATTAGTCTGGATTGCCACGCTTTATCACGCCCGTGATTTACCTTTTCAAATAAATTTTTTGCCTGATGTTTTTACCGAATTTAGAAAAAAAGTAGAGCGTTCAGCAAAAATACGTTCAACTTTCGATGCTCCGAAAAGTCTTCCTAAAGTAGAAAAAACGATAGAACTGGGAGAGATTCCGACGCTGAAAACTCTTGGTTATGAAAACGTTAAATCCGATAAACGTTCAGTGTTGACTTTTCAAGGAGGAGAGACTGCCGCTCAATATCGACTGGATGAATATTTTTGGGACAATGATTTACTGAAAACCTATAAAGAAACCCGAAACGGACTCATTGGAGCAGATTATTCTTCTAAATTTTCGGCGTGGTTGAGCTTAGGTTGTATTTCGCCACGAACAATTTATGAAGAAGTAAAAAAATATGAAAAAGAAGTAACTGCCAACGACTCAACCTACTGGTTGATTTTTGAGCTTATTTGGCGTGATTATTTCCACTTTATAGCCTTGAAGTTTGGTACTCGAATCTTCAAAACAAGTGGCGTAAGAAACGATTTAATGAAACCATGGAAGCGTGATAAAGTCAGATTTGAAAAATGGGTAAAAGGCGAAACAGGTGTGCCATTTATTGATGCCAATATGCGAGAATTACAGCAAACTGGCTTCATGTCAAATCGTGGACGCCAAAATGTAGCCAGTTTTTTGACCAAAGATTTGGGTATTGATTGGACTTGGGGAGCTGCTTATTTCGAGAGCCAACTCATTGATTATGACGTTTGTAGCAACTGGGGAAACTGGAATTACGTGGCGGGCGTTGGCAATGACCCACGAGAAGACCGCTACTTCAATATTGGTCGCCAAGCCGATATGTATGATAAAAAAGGAGAATACGTAAAACTTTGGCTACCCGAATTGGCAAAAATTCCTGCCGAAAAAGTACATTTTGCAGGCCTTTTGAGCCATGATGAGCAAAAGAAGTATGATGTGACACTGGGCGTAGATTATCCGAATCCAGTGATTGATGTAAAGAAATGGTTAAAGTCTTAAAAAACTTTCTGTAATCGACACTAAAAATATCCGCTTGCTGAGTTTTTTATCCATTTATAACATTTAGGCACTTGCATATCATTTTCAAATCATTACATTTGAATCAAAATTTAACCAATTACAAAAAAACGAATTAAAGACAATGAACAAAAGCACACTCATCATCGTTGGTATTTTACTCATCTTCGGTATGTACGGATGTAGCTCTTACAACGGTTTGGTAGGAAAAGACCAAGACGTGAAAGGTAAATGGGCAAACGTACAAACACAATATCAACGCCGCTCAGACTTGATTCCGAACTTGGTAAATACAGTAAAAGGTGCTGCCGATTTCGAAAAAAGTACGCTTACTGCTGTGATTCAAGCTCGTGCAAGTGCAACAGCCGTAAACATCAAAGCTGATGATTTAACTCCAGCAAACATTCAGAAATTTCAGGCTGCTCAAGACCAATTAAGTGGTGCATTAAGTCGTTTGTTAGTTTCGGTTGAAAAATATCCAGACCTAAAAGCTAACCAAAATTTCTTGGAGCTTCAATCTCAACTCGAAGGAACTGAAAACCGCATTGCAGTAGCTCGTAATGATTTCAATACATCAGTACAAGGCTATAACTCGTCGGCGTTATCGTTTCCGACCGTAATTTTTGCCAAAATCTTTGGTTTTGCTGAAAAAGGATTCTTCCAAGCGTCAGATTCGGCACAAGCCGCTCCATCAGTTAAGTTTTAATTGAAGGTAGTGTATTGAAAGAATTGAAGATTAAGGATTAAAAATTGAGGATTGTTGATTTGTTTTAATAAAATCATTCTAAAATTTTCAATCATCACTCCTTAATCTTCAATAAAAAATCTTGACTATGACGTTCCACCTCCGATGTCGAAGTTTCATTAAATTTAAAGAAAACTATAAAAATGCTTTTGTCAGAAACTGAAAAAGAAAAGATCATAGCTGCCATCAAGCAAGCCGAACTCAATACTTCGGGCGAGGTAAAAGTGCATATCGAAGAACATTGCCCTGAAGCAGACCCATTTGAACGTGCCAAACAAGTGTTTCAATACCTCAGTCTTGATACAACCGCCCAACGAAATGCAGTGTTGTTTTATTTAGCTCATGGCGACCGCAAATTTGCAGTTTTGGGCGATATCGGCATTGATAAAGTAGTACCAGCTAATTTTTGGGAAAGCACCCGTGATACATTGCGTCTGTATTTTGCTCAAAATGATTTTAGTGGTGGCTTACAAATGGGAATCAAGGAAGCGGGTTTTCAGCTCAAAAGATACTTTCCATATCAAAGTAATGACATCAACGAAATTTCAGATGATATTTCGACAGGACAAATACCTTAATCATTTACATTTGTTCCTCCCGCAGTTTTTTATTAAATCCTACACATTTGACATAAACTGGCTATTTTAAGCCATACCTTTTACTAATAACCGATAATAATCTGTGGTTTTACCACTTTAACCTCTCGATGCTTAACAGGATTTTCATATTTCTTTTTCTTATCCAAAGTTTTGTCTTTGCACAAGATATTCCGCAAAAGCCAAATCCGCCAAGATTTGTCAATGATTTGGTGGGCGGCCTATTAAGTCAAAGCGAAATCGACCAATTAGAACGAAAACTAAAAGCCTATAATGATTCAACTTCTACACAAGTAGCTATTGTAATAGTAAAAAGTGTTCAGCCTTACGATATTAGCGAATATGCGGTAAAACTCGGTAGAGAATGGGGCATCGGGCAAAAAGGAAAAAACAACGGTGTCGTATTTTTGTGGGCTCCAGGCGATAGAAAAATCTTTATAGCCACAGGCTATGGTGCAGAAGGCGGTTTGACTGACGCTTACAGCAAACGAATTATCGAACAGGTAGTAAAACCTAATTTCAAACAATTACGCTATTATCAAGGTCTTGATGAGGCTACAAATAGTATTTTCAAATATTTATCCGGCGAATTTGACGCAGAACCCACCGAAGAAGGCGATTTGGGCGATGCCATTTTTGCGATTATCTTCTTTGGTATTATTGTACTTATTATACTGTACATGTTTGGAAAAATGGGTGGCGGAAATAAAGGCGGCGGAAATCGTGGCGGTGGATTTGTGCCTTATACTACTTATACTGGCTGGGGAAGTTCCTCGGGCGGATGGTCAGGCGGTGGTGGAAGCAGTGGCGGAGGTGGTTTTGACTTCGGTGGAGGTAGCTTCGGCGGCGGCGGTGCTGGCGGAGATTATTAACCAAATTTTGAATGATAGAATAAAAAAATGAGCCTTTATCGGAAGGCTCATTTTTCGTTAAAGCAATGATTATTAGTTCGTTATCAAAATTTTCAATTCTCCATTTTCAATTCTTAATTATTCATCCCTCACCACAATTCCATCAACTTTAAAACTCTTCTTCTTACCTATAAATAATTCTTGCCAACCTTCTATTTGGTAGTTGGTGAGACGGTTTTTATCAAGCGTCATCAACAGATGCTTTTCTGATTGATACAAATAATTTTCAGTTTGCAACAGAGCTTCAATGTGTTTAGCAGATTTATCTTCATCAAAAATAATTTTCAATGATTTTACTGGTAAATTCTCTCCTTCTTTAAGCGTATAAACCGCCATCTGCGGTGTTTCTTCTTTATTATAGCTTAATTGATACGATTGCTTGTTTAAATCGGCTTGTAGAAAGAGTTCGAGTTCTTTTTGCCAATCAATTTTGTTGGTGTTCAATGCCTCTTTTTTCTCTTCGATAGCTAAGTTTTTGTGGGTAAGTGGCTGATTTTTATTGAGTTCGCTAACTTGTTGATTAACCAATCCTGCCAAATCGAAATATATTTTTGTAGAATTCTGGTTCTCGGACTCTGTACATCCGACTAATAATAAGCTGATAAAGAGCAGTTTACGCATTACAAATAATTGATAATTGAGAATTGATAATTGCAAATATTACCAACCTCTGTTAATATTAAAAATATAACATTATTTTATTGGCTTGGCGTTCCTGTACCCCCTAAAAAAACTTAACCCCACCGCTATCGAGAGCAGTGGGGTAAGCGTCCATCTATTCAACCCTAACCTATTAAACTATGAAAACTTAATATTCTTCTTGAAAGTTGAGTCTTAACGACCTAACATTTCAATTGCTGCTGGAGCAACTGCCTGTTCTGTGTCTGTTGACTCAACGTTTGATTGGTAATTCCATAAAACTTTGATAACTGCGGCGGTTGTTGTTACTTTCTGCTTCCAAACCTTTGCCTCACTGCCACGTACCTTGTTAAGTTTTACTTCGATGTTTTCTACTGCTGTGATAAATGCTGCTTTCTTGTCGGCACTCAATGTCATGAATTTAGACGGAGAGGCATTATATAAAGTCACTACTTCTGTGAAAACATTCCAATCATTTGTTTTTACTAATTTCTTCGCATTTTTTGTCATAAAATTTGCGAAACTTGCTTCAGCACCTCTAACGAGAATTACCTCATTTTTGGCTGAATCACGGTCATTTGCTTTAACAATATTTGCAGTAGTCAATAATGACCCGAATACCAATGCAAATATAACAGATTTAAATGAATTTTTCATTGTTTTGTCTTATTTTCCTTGTGGATAACGATGCAAAGGTATAAGGAAAAATAATACAATCCAAATATTGTCTATGGCCAACAACCGAATAATGTTCTAAAAATATTTGGACTTTTCTAATATTACAGATATTTAAAGTTAATTTTTAATACAAAAACAAAATATAATTCGTATTAAAAAAGTGCAACTTATATTTTATTCTAAAAATAACAAATATTAAAATTCTTTAAAAAGTACAATCATTCGTTGTAAAAATTCATTGTTCTCTCTACACCAATTGTGCAAAAATTCAAAATTATTTCGCCAACACGGTCTAATCTATCGACAAGCTGAATCATTTCATCGTCATTGAAGGCTTTTAGCACATATTCTACTTGTTTGCCTGCATGAAAGTTATTCCCTATTCCAAACCTTAATCGGTTATAAGCATTTGTACCCAATTTCTCTTCGATATTTCGTAAACCGTTTTGTCCACCGTGCGAACCTTTGGTCTTTAAGCGGAGTTTACCAAAGGGCAAAGCAAGGTCATCGCAAATCACCAGAAGGTTTTCGGTAGGAATTTTCAGGGCTTGTAACCAATAGTTGATCGCATTGCCACTGAGATTCATGTAGGTGGTTGGCTTGATACAATAAATCTGTTTTCCTTTATGTTTAAATTCAGCCGTGTAAGCGAGGCGTTCCATCTTAAACGAAAAGCCTTGTTGAACCGCCAGCCTGTCGAGGGCCATAAAACCAACGTTGTGTCGGGTAAGTGCATATTCTGGACCGATATTGCCAAGCCCAGCTATTAAATATTTCATATTTTTAGGATTTAGGCAGTAGGATTTAGGCAACGTTGTTGTTTTTAATTATTGATACATCATTAAAAATACAAAATGTAGTGCCTAAAACATATTGCCAGACAATTATTAAATAAAAATTTTCTGCAAAGTTCTTACTTTTTTATACAATTAGCATATCAAATGCTTAGTTTTACAATTTAAAATATTTACCAAAGTGGTGAGTGTAGTTGAACGTAAATTATTTCACACGCTATCGAGCATTGCAACATCGCTACGGCGACCGTCGCTACGGCGAACCGTTCACCATTCACCATTTATCATTTATCATTACAAATGAACCGACTCATTCTTAGTAATCCTTTACTCGATATTACACTCAATCGTTTGTGCCAACAATTGATTGAAAACCACGGAGATTTCTCAAATTCAGTAATCTTGGGGCTACAACCACGAGGCATTTATTTAGCCGAACGCATCACCAAAAAATTAAGAGAAGAAACCAACATTGATATAAAATTGGGGTATTTGGATGCTACTTTCTTTCGTGATGATTTCAGAAGAAGAGATAGCCCACTCAAACCCAACGAAACCAAAGTACCTTTTGTGATTGAAAACAAAAAGGTGATTTTGATTGATGATGTTTTGGCAACAGGCCGGATGGTTCGAGCGGCCATTGATGCCATGCAAGCGTTTGGTCGCCCCGAAAAAGTAGAACTTTTGTGCCTAATTAACCGCCGCTACGAGAGAGATTTGCCAATTCAGCCCGATTATACGGGTATGCGTGTAAATACGCTCGATACACAGCGTGTATTGGTAGAATGGAAAGAACAAGGCAACGAAGAAGATAAGATTTGGTTGATTGGATAATTTTTTGGAATAAGATTTGTGTAGCTACAAACAAAAGATGCAAAACAATGTCGAAACAACAAAAATCAGCTAAGAATATATCTCTAAAGCCTAACACTAAACCGCAGAATGTTGTTGCGGCTCAACCATCAAAAGATATTCGTCCAATTGTGTGGGTAGTGATTTTGGTTATAGCTACATTCGTGGCTTATGTTGGGGCTTTCAAGAATGGTTTTGTAGAATGGGACGACCAACATTACGTGACCAATAATGATTTAGTGCTAAATCCAACAGGAGCAAATATTAAAACTTTGATGGGGCGAATTGTGGCTCTCAACTATCACCCTATCACGATGCTTTCTTTAGCATTGAATGTAATTTTGTTTGGCAAAGGAGCAACTTCTTTCATCGTGACGAATGTCATTATTCATACCATCAACACGGCTTTAGTTTTTAAATTTATTCAAAGACTAACCGAAGGCAAAAACATCGTAGCTTTTCTGACGGCTTTGGTTTTTGGCCTTCACCCGATGCACGTAGAGTCGGTGGCTTGGATTGCCGAACGTAAAGACGTTTTGTATGTTTTCTTCTTTTTGCTTTCGTGTTTATCTTATCTAAGGTTTCGTAGAGAAAATAATAACAAATGGCTGATTATTAGCCTTTTGCTATTCGTTTGCTCGGCTTTATCGAAAGCAATGGCAGTGCCTTTACCCATAGTTTTATTATTGATTGATTATTGGCAAGGCCGAGAATGGCTTTCTGTTAAAAACTTGGTTGAGAAAAGTGCCTTTTTTATGGTTGCTCTTTTCTTTGGTTTGATGTCAGTCAATGTACAGGCAGGTGGCGATTTCTATGGTTTACTTACAATGACAGACAACCATAAAGCACTTTCCAGTCCGCCATTTTCGGGTTTGGAGCGAATCGCCTACCCAATGTTTGGTTATTTGAAATATCACTTGATGGCTATTTTGCCATTTGGGCTTTCAAACTTACATCCTTATCCTGTTTCGGGAAGTGCCACAAATCCTAAATATTTTCTGGCGATTGCATTCTTCATTGCATCAATCGGTATCATGGTTTGGTCGTATAGCCGCAAGAAATATATTTTCTTTGGTTGGGGCTTTTTCCTGGTTACAATCTTCTTGGTATTGCAATTTCTATCGGTTGGTAAAGCATTTATGGCCGAACGATATTCGTATTTGCCTTACGTAGGTTTGTTTTTTATGATTTTCTACGGAATTGACGAATATCTCAAAAATAACAATGTATTATTGGCGATTGGAAGCATTTTTGGCTTTGTTTGCTTAGTTATGACTATGCAGCAGGTGAAAGTCTGGAAAGATAATTTCAGTTTATGGAGCAATGCTTACGAGCAGTATCCAAACGATAATAGTATTTTGGAATCAATGGCCGATGAATATGGCCGACAAAGTCAGTTTGATAAAGTACAGGAGTTTGGAGAAAGAGCTTTGGCGATAAATACGAATAGTTATCATACTTACGAGATTTTGGCCAATGTTTATGCCTTGAAAAAAGATATTACAAAGTCTTTACAGATGTACGATAAAGCCATTGCCCTTGACTCGACCGTAGGAAATGTGTATTTCAATCGAGGAATAACACTCGTGGAGACCAATCCAGCGAAGGCGATTGAAGACTATAATAAATCAATGAGTTTGCCATCACACGATAAACTTTTTAAGATTAGAGGAGCAAGAGCGTATGCATATCTGAAACTCAATAAATTTAAAGAAGCCATCGAAGATTATACATATGTAATTGAAAACATTGATACAAACCCTTCGACATATTACACCGATAGGTCGATTGCAAAGTATAATCTGAATGATAAAGCTGGAGCAATCGCTGATTTAAAACAAGCGATTTCGCTCGACCCATCTAACCAAATTGCACAAGAAAATTTGAAATTGATTTCTTCACAAAAATAAAAATGAGTATCGCCAAGGGTGACACTCATTCTGTTTTCAACCGTTAAACCCTACCACTCAAATTAGGCAGTAGAATGTCTTTCGTAATCTACAATTCGTAAAAAAGGCACACTCGTCTCAGTTATCAATCTGATAATTAAGCTTTTACGATGGGTTGCGTTTTCTTATATCCATGAATTATTAAATATTTTGAATGTTTTTTTCCTGACAAATATTTTTTCAAGCAATGCTTTATTTTGATATACGCCTGTTTGAGAATTTTGGATTTATGAAATGTAAAAATATGTGTTCTTAACCTTGTCTCTGGGGCATCGTTGTGGCATGGTTGTTGAGAAAGTGTTTTCATCATGCTTTCCGTACTTCTATGAAAAAAAATATTCAAATCCTTCATTGTCTGGTTTTTTTCTTATTTCCTTTTCTCTCGGTTGGACAAGTACCGACTGAGAATGCCTTACTGTGGGAAGTTTCGGGAAATGGGCTGCAAAAGTCATCTTTTCTGTACGGAACAATTCATGTAGTTTGCCCCAATGATTTAAGTTTTTCGGAAGAAGCAAAAAAGGCTTTTAATACTGCTGAACAACTCTACCTCGAACTCGATTTAGATGACCCAGAATTGGCCATAAAAATGCAACGCTCGATGGCAAGTCAAACACATCTGAGAAATCTACTGAAAGCTAATGAGTATGAACAATTAGAAAGTTTTTTTAGAGAACGAACTGGCTATTCGATTGAAAGCTTGGGCATGATTAAGCCTTTTTATTTGCTTTCATATACGTATTCGCCAATGATTGGCTGTAATCAACCTATTTCGGTTGAAAAGGGACTGGCAGAAATGGCTTATATTCAAAATAAAAACATTTTCGGACTTGAAACTTTGGAAGACCAACTCTCGGTTTTTGAGAAGATTTCACAGCAAAAACAGGCAAATATACTTTTGGGGTGTATAAAAGACTTTAGTAAGATACAAGAATCGTTTCAAGTACTGTTGAAAGATTACAAAGAAGAAAACCTTAACGCTTTAGTAAAAACCTCGCTTGATTCTTACTCGGCACGCTACGAACATTTGCTTTTGGACAGAAGAAATAAACGTTGGTTGAAGAAAATAGCCAAAATTAGTGCAAAAAAATCTACATTTTTTGCTTTTGGTGCAGCTCATTTGGCTGGCGAAAAAGGTGTGATTAATTTACTACGCAAAAAGGGTTATACCGTTACTGCAGTAATGAGTCAGACTTCAGCAACTTTGCAAAACTCCTTGACTTTATCTATCAAATAATCAATTTGAGAGCTTGTGTGCCACGAACTTAGCACAATGCGTGTGTTGGGCTTGCCCGTTTTGATTGGATATGCAAAACTGTAAATAAAGATGCCTTTCTGAAACAAAAAATCATAGAGTTCGTCTCGTAAAGAATAATAAACTGGATAGTTTTCGATAGAATTAAATAATGTCTGACTATCAGATAGTTGAGAAGAAAAACGCTGAATATTATCCTTTAATTTTTGCTGATTTTTCTTATAAATTGCATCAGCGTGCATGTAGGCGTACAAGTACGCAGGTGCAATCGGCGAACAGGACGCAAAAAAAGCGGTGTGCCTTAATTTATCAATAAAATCATTATCGGCAAAAACTACTCCACCTGCGATGCCCATAGCCTTGTGTAGCGAACTAACTACTATTAATCTCACATTTTCGTTGACAGTTATTTGCTTTAAAATTCCAGAACCGTTTTTTCCCGTAATTCCCAAGCCGTGCGAATCATCAATGATGAGGGTAATTGATTGATTTTGCGGTAATGTACTCGTCCAATCGAAGTGATAAGGACTTAGTTTGATTGCATCGCAAGAATTACAAACGATGACTGAGTGAGGGGCATTTTTCTCCGAAATCTCTTCACAAATATTGCTTGCCCAAGCCTCAAAACTAACATTGGGTAAACCTACATTTGGCTCATGAAAATTGGCAGAATGACTACTTGGTGCATAGAAAAACGTTGAATTTTGCGTTTTAAGATATTGTGCCACAACTTGCCCAGCCATCATTCCCGACGAAACCGTTAGTGCTTTTTCTGCCCCAACCCAATGAGCCATTTTTTCTTCGGCTTGGTCGTAAATGTCGAGTTGTAGATTTCCATTGCGAGAACTTCCAAACGACATTCCATAGCAGTTCATGCCTTCAATCAATAATCTTTTAAAGTCGGCATCTTGGTTCATACCCAAGTAGGCTGTACCGCTATAAAAATCATACTCCTTTCCTTCGAGTAAGATTTTGTTGGATGGTAATTGGCTGATGATGAAATCGTTTGGCATTCTGGTTTTGATGAAGTTTTTTCAAGCGTGAAATTAGCTTTTTTCAAGGATAAATCTAAAAAGGTTAACTTATATAAAGGAATTATTTTCAACTCCCTTTCGTTGAAAAATTAAGAATAATTCACAAAAGCACTTCGTAAATGACTCAAAAAGAGAAACTTCTACTATTTATATTGGCCTGTATCAATTTTACGCACATCATAGATTTTATGATAATGATGCCGTTGGGGCCACAATTAATGAAAATTTTTGATATTTCACCCCGAGAATTTGGCTTTGTTGTATCGGCCTACGGTCTGAGTGCAGGAATTTCTGGCTTTTTATCGGCTTTCTTTGTCGATAATTACGACAGAAAGAAAGTGGTACTTTTTGCCTACACGGGTTTTGTTATTGGTACGCTCACTTGTGCGGTTGCTCCAACTTACGAAATTCTGATTTTGGCGAGAGTGGTGGCGGGAGTGTTCGGTGGCTTGATTGGTGCTCAAGTGCTTTCAATCGTGGCCGATACTTTTGAATATGAGCGTCGTGCCACTGCGATGGGCTTTATCACAACTGCTTTTTCGTTGGCTTCGGTGGTTGGAATTCCTGCTGGACTTTATTTGGCCAATCATTTTGGTTGGCATTCTCCGTTTTTGGTGCTTGGTGGGCTTGGCATATTGGTTATTTTTCTGATTTACCGCTACGTTCCGACACTTGATAAGCACCTAAAAAGTCGTCAACCTAAAGAAAGTCCTTTTGCCGTCATTACTGATATTACTCGAAACCCCAACCAACTTCGTGCGTTGACTCTTTCCACCATTATTATGCTGGGACATTTTAGCATAATTCCATACATTTCGCCGACTTTGGTGGCTAATGTGGGTTTTAGTCAAGATCATATTTTTCTGATTTATTTTGTGGGCGGACTCCTCACGATTTTCTCAGCTCCGATGGTTGGAAAATTGGCCGACCGCAAGGGTAAATATCCAGTTTTTGTGATTTTTGCCCTGCTTTCAATGATTCCGATTTTCTTGATAACCAATATGTTTTCGGGTATTTTGTGGGGCGTTTTAGTCATTTCGGGCATATTCTTTGTGTTTTCAAATGGCCGTTTGATTCCTACGCAAGCAATCGTATCGAATGTAGTAAGTTCTCGGCAAAGAGGCAGTTTTATGGCCATCAATTCATCGGTTCAGCTATTTGCACAAGCCATTGCAACTAATATCGGCGGGTTTATTATTCACAAAACACCTTCGGGGTATCTCGAAAACTACCCATATGTAGGATACTTTGCAATGATTATGATTTTTATGAGTATTTTTATTGCTAAAACCGTCAAACCAATCGCACAATGAAAAAACTTATTTTAGCATTCATTGCATTTGTTCCTTTAACAATTTTTGCTCAAGATTTTAAAGCCGAAATAGAAAAACACCGAGAAGAATACAAAGCTGATTTTCTAAAAAATGCGAGTTCACCACTTAAAAAGGAAGATTTTGAGTATTTACGCTTCTATGAACCCAACGAGAAATTTAAAGTTGTTTGCGAATTTATCGCAACAAAAAAAGGGAAACCTTTTGAAGTACCCACTTCATCGGGGCAAACGGCTACTTATACAAAATTTGGAGAATTGAAGTTTGAAATCGAGGGAAAATCTTATAAACTCGCTGTTTATCAATCGCTTAGGTTGAGAAATTTGCCTCAATACCGAGATTATTTGTTTATTCCGTTTAAAGATTTGACCAATGGAAAAGAAAGCTACGGCGGTGGGCGTTACCTTGATTTACACATGAAAGAAATTTCGGGTGATAAGATTTATTTAGATTTCAATAAAGCCTATAATCCTTACTGTGCTTTTAGTGTAGGTTATAGTTGCCCAATTCCGCCCAAAGAAAATCATTTAAAAGTTGTAATTGAAGCAGGCGAAAAAAACTTTGCGAAAGAGCATTGAAAGGTTGGCAGTTTTCAGTCTTCAGTTTACGTTTTAGCAGACTGCACACTGAAAACTGCCAACTGATTATATTTTCTTCGCTGGATTTCCGAAAACGGTTGTGCCATCGGCTACATTTTCGATAACTACCGAACCTGCACCCACACGAGCATTTTTACCAACCGTCACGCCCGAGATAATCACCGCTCCTGAGCCAATAAAAGCACCTTCTTCTACAACTGCTTCGCTGTTAATGATTGCTCCCGCACCAATTTGTACGTAATCGCCTACGCTTGCGTTAATGTCAACCACCGCCGAGGCATTAATGATACAATGACTACCCACCGTTGCATAAGGATTGACGATTGCACGAGCAGCAACCAAATTTCCGTGACCAATAAAGGCATCGGCCGAAACTACCGCCGTATTATGCACCGCATTGATAGGCATCGTTTTGCGGCGACTTATGAGCATTTCTATAAGTTTTTTTCGCTCTTTTGTATTTTCAAGTGCCACAAATGCTTCGGTTTTTTGCCCGATTAGCTTCAAGAAACCATCGTCGTCGGTTTCACCTAAAACCATTACATCACCAATTTCAGTGTTATGCAGTTTTTTATCATCATCTAAAAAACCATACACTACCACATTATTTCTATTGAAAATATCTAAGGCTATTTTTCCGAGATTCCCGGCACCAAAAATCAAAACTGGATTTTCCATTCTTAAATTTTATTCTTTGTTTAATAATTTACTGCGAAACTGGTATTTAGTTTCACAAATTTCAGCCACCACTTACTGGCGGAATTAATACAATTTCATCGTTTTCTTTCAAAGTGGCCGTATCTTCGGCATATTCGGAGTTGATGGCCACTCTGAGCGACTTTAAGCTTGCAAAAGTAGGAAAATTTGCTGAAAGATGCTGTTTTAAGTCGGCAACGGTGGCGGTATTTTCGAGCGAAGTTGCGTATTCAAACTGCCCGATAATGTCACGTGTGATGCCAAAACATAAGATTTTTATTTTCATATTTTTTATTTGCAGGTAAAACTATAACCACGATTTCGCAAAATAGGTTTATCGGCGTAATATTTCTGTAAGCATTCTGAAATTTTTTCCTGTGAAATTAAAAATAACCTATCTTGCACCGAAAACTAAATAGAAGTAAAACAACGATTTTTGATTTGATGATAACATTCGACGAAGTAAGTATTCAGAAAGGCGACCGCACGGTTTTGTCAACGATTAATTGGGAAGCTAAAGAAAAAGAAAATTGGGCGATTATCGGTGGAAATGGCTCAGGAAAAAGCACTTTTTTGGAAGCGATTGCAGGAAAGATTTTCCCAACAAAAGGCCGAATCACAAAACCAAATTATGACGAAATTGCTTTCGTAGCTAAAGATTACAGTTTTAACAGAATCGTGCAGGCGGCTACGCAATATTATCAACAACGTTTCAATTCGCAAGATGCCGAAATTTCGCCAACGGTACGAGAAATCCTACAAAATCAAATCAAGCCAATCGGTACGGTCGATGAAAAATCGGTTGATTTACCGCCGTTGCCTTATTCGGAAGATGAATTGATTGAAGCTGCTAAGTTACTTAAAATCAGTCATTTACTCGAACGAAAAATCGTCACTTTATCAAACGGTGAAACTCGTCGCACGCTCATCACGCTTTCGTTGTTACGTAAACCCAAAGTGCTTTTGCTCGATAATCCATTTGTCGGACTTGACATCGAAAGCCGTGCAACTTTACACCAAGTACTTAATCAAGTGGCGGCATCGGGTATTCAGATTATCATGGTTACGACGCCCAAGGAAATCCCTTCGTGCATTACGAATGTCATTGAGCTTCAAAATGGAAAAATAAAGAATATCTCTACACAAATTTCTGATTTTCAACAAATTATCCACAATTCGGGCATAAAGATAGATGCTGATATTTTGGCCTCGGTTAAGAAAATTCCAGCAAAAAATGATTTCAAATATGCCTTAAATATGCGAAACATGACCGTTACTTACAAAGGTGTAAACGTAGTTGACGGTGTAAATTGGCAAGTAAAACGTGGCGAAAAATGGGCTTTAATGGGGCCAAATGGCTCAGGAAAAAGTACAATTTTGAGTTTGATTACAGGCGATAATCCACAAGGATACCAGAATGATTATGATTTGTTCGACCGTAAGCGTGGTAGTGGCGAAAGTATTTGGGACATTAAGCACCGAATCGGCTTTGTTTCGCCCGAGTTGCATCTGTATTTTACTCGCCAAACTGAAGTTTGGAAGGCAGTAGCTTCGGGCTTGTTCGATTCGGCAGGGCTTTTCAAGAAATTAACCGATGAAGAGCGTACAATAACCGACAATTATCTTAAACTTCTGAATATTAGCCATTTATCCGAACGAAAGATTTATCAACTCTCTACGGGTGAGCAGCGACAAGTATTTTTGGCAAGAGCATTGGTGAAAAATCCACCATTACTACTGCTTGATGAACCATGCCAAGGACTCGACTACGAACACGTGATTTATTTCCGAGATTTAGTAAACGAATTGGTGCTTGAACTCAACAAAACCCTCATTTATGTGACTCACTACGAAGAAGAAATTCCTGCGTGTGTCGATAAACGCCTAAGCCTTAGTAAAGGAAAAGTGATAAATAGCTAAGTAATAAAATCAATGAATTACTTTAACTTATACCATTCTATGCCCTTCAAAGCAGCTCTGCGGTTAACAGTTTCTGAAGCTGGATAGTTTTTGGCCAAATAATCAAGAATGACGGGCTCGGTATCGCCCAATGCCCAAAGTTTTTGCTTTTGCTGCATCCATCTAATTTTTTCGAGCCAACCAGCACGGTCTGTGTGGAATTGAGTAATCAGTTTACTCGAATGGCAGCCTGTGCAATGTGCTGTCACCATGTCAAGCCCTTTATCTACAATTAGGCCTGTTGCTTTATCAATTTTTACAGTAGAATCCACAGTCATTACTGCGAAATCCTTTTTATTACTTAGGTCTTCCTGCTTCAAGCCCGCACTAATCATGATTACCGCACTGAAGACCAACAAGAATATTTTATGTATGTTTTTCATAGTTTTAACCAATTTTTACGGCAATTCGGTGACAAGAATTATTCAAATACCCACCTGGATTCCACGCTGGAATAACCATTGGTTGCCCAATTCCATTCGCATCGGTTGCTTTTGCCCAAATTTCATAATAGCCCTTTTTCGGGAAACTCACTTTAGTTGACCATCGTTGCCAAGCCAAACGATTTTTAGGTTTTCGTAACTCGCATTTTTGCCAAGTTGCTCCAAAATCAATCGAAATTTCCATGTTTTTTACTTCCAAATCTCCTGCCCAAGCGTGTCCACGCAAATCGAGTGTGCGACCTTCTTCGAGCATTGCTCCCGATTTTGGGTACGTAATCACCGATTTTACTGGCATTGACTCAATAATTTTCAAATCTGCATCAGCAATTTTTCCACCTGCTTCAATCGGATACGCTGGTACACGATAACTATGTCCGCTCATTTTTTCGCCATCATGTATTTTATTTCGGATAGAAATTCTGCTCAACCATTTACCCGAAACCGATGCTGGCCAACCACCAACCACCAAGCGAAGCGGAAAACCGTGCATCACAGGAATATCCTTTCCATTCATTGCCCAAGCCAAAAGCGTTTCTTCTTCGAGAGCTTTTTTCATGGGTACACCTCTCGAAATTGGCGATTTTGTGGCATCTCCACTCAAATGAATATCTTTTCCATAATAACCAATATAAACCGCATCGTCTTTTATTCCTACACTTTCAAGCACGTCACGCAACCTTACACCTGTCCATTCAGCACAGCTTACCGCACCATCTTGCCACTGATTTCCCGATGTTTGTGGACTAAAACCATAACGACCATTTCCAGCACATTCGAGCGTAAGTTGGTAGGTGTAGGTTTTAAATTTTGTCTTTAAATCATTCAATGTGAACACTTTACGAGATTTTGCCGATTCTCCATCAATCACCAATTCCCACTTTGTAGCATCAATATTTTCGGGCAGATTACCATTATTGCGAACAAACATTTTATCGGCTGGCGTAACTTCATCATCGAGCAAATGAGGTGGAGTTTCAACATTCCAAGGGCGGTCGTTGAGTAGCATCAAGTCTTTGTTTTTTCCTTCAGGAAGGTCGATAAAGGCTTTTTCTCCTAAAATTTCTACTTCTTTGGGTAGGTGTTTAGCAAAAACCACATCGCTGCCAAGTACTGTTGCTATACTTAAAATGCTTTTTTGAATAAACGATCGACGATTATTATTTACTTCCATAATGGATTAAGATTGAAAATGATGAATCACATAATACAAAGATAACAGACAAACGATAATCCAAAGCCCAACGGCTTGAAAAACTACTTTACCGCCAATTTTTTTTAGATTTTCGACCGAAATCCCCGAGCCAATCAGCAGTAAACTAACGACCATTATTTGTTTTGAAATACCATAAAGTGATAAATAAAAACTTTTATATGCAGGAAAAAAGCTAAAAAGGCACGATGCCAAGATAAAACCAATAATAAATGAAGGAATCTTGAAAGATTCACGGTTTTTGCTAAAACCAAGCACTAAAATCAACGAAACAGGGATAATCCAGATGATTCGGAGCATTTTTGTGATAGATGCAATACTCAAAGCCACATCGCCATATTTGGCGGCAGCACCCACAACCGAACTTGTATCGTGGATAGCAATGGCTGCCCAAGTACCAAATTGTACCTGCGAAAGCCCCAGCCAATGACCAATAGCAGGAAAAACAAATAAAGCGATAGCATTGAGCAAAAACACCACGCCCGTCGAAACCGACAGTTTATCGGTATCAGCTTTGATTACCGACCCCACGGCCGCAATGGCACTTCCTCCGCAGATGGCCGTACCAGCCGAAATGAGCAGCACAATGGTTTTATCAAGTTTCAAAAATTTACCAATCAGAAAACCCATCGACAGCACGCCAAGCACAAAAAGTGCAGTTGTTCCGATATTTTCTTGACCTTCTTTGGCCAAAATTTGAATATTAATACCAAATCCTAAGCCAATTACCGAGGCTTTTAGTAAATACCCGCCCCAAATATTGGTTTTATCTTTGTCTGGATTTCCGACCGTCAAGGCAAAAACTAAACCCAAAAACAAAGCCCAGGTTGAGTTGATGACAGGAAAACAACAGATAATTGCCAAGACTCCGAGTATGATTGTTTGTTTTTTCATGGGTCAAAGGTAGAACCCAAAAGACAGCACAAACAAATCGTATTTTTTTATAATCAATTACTTTTGGTTATAGTGTCGATTAGCAAACTGCATAAATATCGAAGAAAGGTTATCTTGCTGACCGTGTAGATTGACAAACGAAAAAGTACGTAAAATTTCAAAATCTTGAATGTTGATGATGCGAAATTCTTCACGTTTAAGTTCTTTCTGAATCGCCCGAATCGACATGAACGACATGGCCTGCGAATGCTCCAAAAACGACTTGATACTTTCGGTGCTGCCGAGGTGCATCACTATCGAAAGGTTCGATAATTTCAAGCCTTTTTCTTTCAATGCACTTTCAATCACTTCGAGCGTGCCTGAGCCTCGTTCTCGTAGCACGAGCGGAATGTTGGGCAAATCATTTAAACTGATGCTTGTTTGTTTAGCAAACTTACTTTTTGTATGAACCACCGCCACCAATTCATCGTCCATAAATTCGGTATATTTCAGGCTATTATGGTGCTTTTTGCCTTCTACAATTCCTAAATCTATATTTTTTGATAAAACTGCATTTTCAATAAACTCCGAATTTCCGTTGAGGAGCGTGAGTTCGATTTGAGGAAATTTTTCGTGGAAAGATGCCAAAATTGGCGAAATTAGATACTGCCCAATGGTGGTACTTGCTCCCAGTCGAAGGCTACCTTGGTATTGTTTTTTGAGGGTTCCAAGTTCAAAAATTGCTTCTTGATAAAGCCTAAAAATCTCAGTTGCATACCGAAAAAGGACTTCGCCCGCCGCAGTCAAAACAATGAAGTTTCCTTTGCGTTCAAAGAGCCGAACACCCAACGATTCTTCCAAAAGTTTGATGTGTTTGGTTACGGCAGGTTGCGTGATGAATAGCTCGGCAGCAGCTTTTGTAAAGCTCTGATTTTTGCTGACTGAGTAGAAAACCTTTAACCTAAAATCATCCATCGAAAGTTTTTTTTTCAAAAATAGTATAACTTTTCGTAATACTTAAAGCATTCATGAATTTGATGATGAGGTCAGTAGAAAAAAATATGTATTTTTGTTGAAAATCAAAAAAGTTTATGCTCATACGGTACGTCAGAATGACTTTTCAGGCCGATAAAGTCAGTGAGTTTGAAGAAATATTTAATAGCTCGAAGGATAAAATTAGAGCTATGCAGGGTTGTTGTCATCTCGAACTGATGCGAGACATCAATCAACCTAATATTTACATGACTCACAGCCATTGGGAATCGGAAACTGATTTGAATAATTACCGAGATTCTGAGCTCTTCAAAGCCACTTGGGCAAAAACGAAAGTACTTTTTGCTGAAAAACCTTTGGCATTTTCGGTCGAAAGCCTAACGGTGGCGTAATTTTTGAACAAAGTTTTCGTTGAATAATAAAACCTTAGAAAATGAAAAAAGTAGCAATATTATCACTTTTGGGAATCTTGGCTTTAACACCAGAGTTTTCGCAAGCAGCTGATTATAAAATAAATAGCATCAGCGAAACAAAGGAAGTAAACGGTGGCGGCCGCAGAAAAAAGAATGGCTCTTACAGAAAGAAAAAAGGCTTTATGTGGGGAATATTCAAAGGCAAAAGCCAGTGCGATTGCCCGAAACATTAAATTAGTCGGCAGTTTTCAGTGGGCAATCTTCAAAAAATATGATTGCAAACTGAAAACTGCCAACTATTCGAGAAACTTAGTTCGATACGCCAAAGGCGTTATTTTCTTGATAGCTTTGAATTGACGATTGAAGTTTGAAAGATTATTGAAACCGCTTTCAAACGAAATTTCGGCTACACTCATTTTATCGACCATCAATAGTTTGCAAGCATGTTCGATGCGTATTTCAGCCAAAAACTGGGTAAAAGTTCGGCGAGTACGTTTTTTAAAATATCTGCTAAAAGCCGATTCACTCATATTTGCCAAATCGGCAACGTCTTTCAACTGAATTTCTTCTTGGTATTTGAGCATCACATACTCAAATACTTTGTTCATACGAGCCGAGTCAACTTCATTTCGGAGCGAAATTGGGTTGGTTGTTAAGTCTTGTTTATCTTCACTTTCGCACAAAATCGTCAGAATCGAAATCATCTCCAACAGACGCTCCATGCCCACTAAA
Source organism: Emticicia sp. W12TSBA100-4 (assembly GCF_040253585.1). Lineage (NCBI taxonomy): Bacteria > Pseudomonadati > Bacteroidota > Cytophagia > Cytophagales > Leadbetterellaceae > Emticicia > Emticicia sp. W12TSBA100-4. The sequence continues at coordinate 100,777 of NZ_JBELAU010000010.1, read as the reverse complement.
TTGGGTAGATTCTTAAACTTAGGTGTTACTTTTGCCACCGTTTTTTCGCCAAAACTCAAGCCCCTTTTCGAGCGTTCGAGTAAAGCTTTTATTGCCTGACTTTCGGGTAATTGAAGGAATTTTTCGCCTAAAAAATCTTCTAAAAAGTGAATAACTAACGAGCGAGCCTTTAGCTTAGAATCTTTGTTGTAAAAATCTTCATCGTTGCGGTAATAATGTGGCAGATACGAGCCAATCATGCAAAGGTCACCAGCCTTAAAATCTGTGATGCTACTTCCCACAAATCGTTTTCCTGTACTGTCTAAAACTAACACAATTTCGTACTCTGGATGATAATGCCACGGCGTAGAGAAATAAGGAGTTTCTTGCACAAACAGATTGAATGATGAATCGGCAGGATTTGATATTTTGAGTAACTGAGGTTTCATTTTTTCAAGAATCATGTTTTGGTCTGACCTTATAGTTGCTTTTAACTATTTTATTTTACAAAAAATATTAAAAACATCCTACTTATGGGACTAAATAATAGACATATGACAGCTAATTTACGACATAAACGGTAGAAAGTACATTCTTGATGTACTTATTTGTCAAAAAAATATTAGAAATGGGTTAAATTTTAGTGGTAGAAAAATTATTATAGACGTAGATTTGTAACTATTCTAATTAAAAATTTACTTATTTTTAGTTCGTCTATTTTTCACCTTATATTTATTAACTAATCCTTTATTAATTGAGTATGAAACAATTACTACTTAAGATGATGCTCAGCTTGGCTATTCTGATTAGCTGGCAATTTGCCGAAGCCCAAGGCAGAGCAGTATCAGGCAAGGTTTCTGATGCTGGTGGCAATCCGCTACCAGGAGTAAGCGTAACAGTAAAAGGTACATCGCAAGGAGCAATCTCAGATGTAGCAGGAAAGTTTTCGGTACAAGCTGCCAACAATGCGACCTTGGTATTTAGCTATATTGGCTACAAAGCACAAGAGGTAAAAGTGGGCAATCAAAGCAGTTACGATGTAACATTAGAAGAAGATGCGGCAGCATTGAGTGAAGTTGTGGTTGTTGGTTACGGTACACAGAAGAAAAGCCAAATGACTGGTGCAATATCACAAGTAACTGCCAAGCAAATTACAGAAATGCCACTTACCAATTTAGGACAAGCCCTACAAGGCCGTGCCGCAGGGGTGGACGTTTCGCAATCAGGTTCAAAACCAGGTGCAGCTCCACGTATCTTGATTCGTGGTCGTAGGTCATTCAATGCGGGTAACGACCCACTTTATGTTGTAGATGGTATTCCATTATCGGCTGGTTATGAAGACATCAATCCGAATGACATTCAGTCTATGGAAGTATTGAAAGATGCAACTGCTACTGCCATTTATGGTGCAAGAGGTGCGAATGGTGTAATTTTGGTAACAACCAAAAGAGGTGCAAGCAAAGGAAAAACAACAGTAACTTTGGATACTTACGCTGGTGCATCAAACGCATATAGTAAATTGGAGTTATTTTCGGGAGAAGAGTTTGCTGAATATGTAAGAGAGGCTTATAGAGCTACTAACTTATATAAAGACGCTGCTGGAAATCCTGTTCCAACAGGTGTTGCAGATGCAGCAGCTGACGCTAAAGTAGCAGTTTTAGGTGGTGACCCTAATGTTGCGGCTGGTATTGCGGCTGGACGAAACACCCAATATCAAGATTTAATTTTAAGAACAGGTATGATGCAAAATCATACAATTGGTATTCAAGGTGGAAACGATAAAACATCTTTTTATATTTCTGCTGGTTTCTTCCAAGATAAGGGTATTACAAAACTATTGGATTTTACACGTAATTCGCTTCGTGCAAACATTGACCACCAAGTAAACAAAAGATTGAAAGTTGGTTTGTCATCGTATATGATGTATTCGATTAGAAACGGTGAGAACTTAAACCCTTACGGAAATACATTAAATGCTAACCCACTTGGAGCGGCTTATAATGCAGATGGTTCTTTGATCTTCGAACCAACAAACGATGCCTTATTATCTAATCCACTTTCAGAAGTTGAGCCAGGGGTTAATGTTGATAATACTAAGCGATACAGAATCTTTAATTCAATCTATGCAGAAGTTAAAATCATTGATGGGCTAACCTATCGCTTAAACTTAGGGCCTGATTTTACTCTGTCACGTTGGGGTCGCTTTATCGGTTCAGAAACAAACGCTCGTCGTCGTGGTGATGCCCAAGCATTCAACGAAAATCGTTTTGGTTTCAACTTCACTATGGAAAACATCGTGAACTACAATAAAACTTTCGGAAAACACTCATTAAATGTAACAGGTGTACAATCTATTCAAAAGGATAATTTTGAAAGATACAGAACTGAGGTTCAAGGGATACCAGCTCAGGCACAATCGTTTTATAGTTTAAATTCTGCAACATCAGTTTTGGGAACTCAATCTTCGCTTACTGAATGGACTATTGCTTCATTAATGGGTCGTATCAATTACTCATTTAATGACAAATATTTATTAACTGTAACTATGCGTCGTGACGGTTCAAGCCGTTTCGGTGAAAATACTAAATATGGTAACTTCCCAGGTATAGCCGTTGGTTGGAATATCACCAACGAGCCATTCATGAAAAGTGTTACGTTCATAGATTTGTTAAAACTTCGTGGAGGTTGGGGTAAAGTAGGAAACCAAGGGGTTGCTCCTTATCAAACACAAGGATTATTGGGTCGTACTACTTATGCTTTCGGTGCAACAGGAGCATTCGGATTTAGACCAGGTACGATTAGTAACCCAGATTTAAGATGGGAGTCTTCTGGAAATGCTAACGTTGGTTTAGACTTCTCTATTTTCCGTGGTCGTGTACAAGGTTCATTGGAGTTTTATGAAACAAATACCAAAAGCCTTCTCTTAAACGATTTCTTGCCTGGTTCGGTTGGATTTAATTTCTTCAGTAATAACGTAGGTCATACAAGAAATAAAGGTGTTGAATTTGGAGTAACTACAGTAAACGTTAACTCAAAAAATGGTTTTAAATGGACAACTGACTTCCAATTTACTCGAAACAGAGAAGAAATCGTTGAATTATACAACGGTAAAGTGGATGATTTAGGAAACAGATGGTTTATCGGTTATCCATTGAATACTTACTTTGATTTCAAGAAAGCAGGCATTTGGCAAACTAACGAAGCTGATTTAGCTAAGTCGTATGGTTCGGAAGTTGGACAAATCAAAGTACAGGATACTGACGGTGATGGTAGAATTACTGCTGCTGACCGTGTAATTATTGGTAATGACGTTCCGAAATGGTCGGGTGGTCTTACAAATAGATTTGAATTCAAAGGGTTTGACTTGAGCTTCTTCTTATTTGGTCGTTTCGGCAATACTATTTTGTCTGGATTCCACAGAAACCAATTACAATTGGCTGGTCGTTATCAGCAAATCAAAGTTGATTATTGGACTCCTAATAATCCAACTAATGAGTTCCCACGTCCGAAAAGCAACCAAGAGTTCCCAGTATATAACTCAACCCTTTTCTACTATGACGGAACTTTCATTAAGTTGAGAAATATCAACTTTGGATATACATTTAGCAAGAATATCGCTAAGAAAATCGGTGCAGAGTCGTTGCGTTTATATTCATCAATACAACAACCTAAAATTTGGTCTTCTTACTTGACTAAGTATAATGGTGTTGACCCTGAAGCTGCTATCACTGGTTCTCCAACGGGTACGACTGAGGTAAATAGTGGAGTTACTCCATCTACTACAGTAACTACATTTGGTTTAAATATTACATTCTAAAGTATTAATTATCATGAACATAAATAAAATAAAGGCATTTGCAATAGGTGGAATGCTACTTATGAGTACTTCTTGCCAAGATTTACTAAAAGAAGAGGTAATTTCAAACATCGGTAACGATTACATGAATACTGCCAAAGGATTTGAGGATGCAACCAAGGCAGCGTATTCTTCCCTCAGAACCTTTTATGGCACGCAATTAGGTCTAACTTTTACCGAATATGGTACAGATATTTACGCCACTGGTGCCGATGGTGGATATAAAGGTTTTCATTTCTACGATACCCAAATTCAACCAACCGTAGATTATTTGGCTATATTGTGGGATGAAATGTACAGAGGGATAAATACCTGTAATGCTGTAATCTCAAGAGCAGGAGCCGTAACAGGGGTTTCGGATGCAACAAAAAAATTGAGAATTGCCGAAGTTAAGTTTTTGAGAGCTCACTATTATTATATTCTACATGAGCAGTTTGGCCCGCTTGATTTGAGACTAACTGAAACTTTGGCTCCTACCAAAGAAAGCAAAAGAAACAGTTCGGCAGAAGTTTATGCTCAAATTATCAAAGACTGTACTGAAGCAATAGCTGATTTAGAGAATAAAGGACATTCGAGTGATTATGGTAGAGCTACGAAAGCTTCGGCTGAGGCACTATTAGCAAAGGTACTTTTAGCAAAAGCTTATGGTCCAAATAAAGCTGCCGATGATTTCCAAAAAGCTGCCGATTTGTGTACTAACCTTATTACAAAATATGGTTTTAAACTATTAGATGATTTTGCCGCTGTACACGACGAAAATAATCAACAAAATTCGGAAGTGGTTTTTGCTGTACAATATACTACCGACCAAATTACTAATGCTACCAATGTAGGTGGTGAAGGTGGTGGTGGAAATAACCTTCACTTGTTTTTCGGTATGCAGTATGATACGCAAGCAGGTATGGTGCGTGATGTATTCTATGGCCGTCCGTTCAAGCGTTTGAGACCAACAAATTACTGTTTGACTACTGTTTTTGGAGAAAGAGATAATGATTCTCGTTACAAAAAGTCGTTTAGAGATACATGGAAATGTAATAGCCCTGGTTCGTTTAACACTTCATTCGACAACTCAAAGTCTCGTGTGACGTTTGCTGCGGGTGATACTACAATCTTTATCCCTGGTTTTGAAATGAGCCAAGCAGAGAGAGCCAAAAGGAAGTATCAGGTATTGGTTCCAAGTAGATATGACGAGGCTTTATTCCCAACTTTGCAGAAGTTTTTCGACACCAAGCGTTCAGACAGAACAGAGCCGAGAGGTTCAAGAGATTACTTCGTTTGGAGATTGGCAGATATTCATCTGATGCGTGCAGAAGCATTATTCCAGTTAGGCAAAAAAGCCGAAGCACTTGCTGATATAAACTTGGTAAGAGAAAGAGCTGCTTGGCCAGGCAAAAAAGATGCAATGAAAATTACTCAGGATCAATTGACTTTTGACTTTATCGTAGAAGAACGTGCCAGAGAATTAGCAGGTGAGCAAACACGTTGGTTAGATTTGAAACGTTGGGGGCTTTTAGTAGATAGAGTAAAAAAATATAATCCACAAGCTCAAGCTGTGGCAGACAAACACTATTTACGTCCAATACCACAAACACAAATTGACCGTTCGGCTGCTGGTGCTTTTGCCCAAAACCCAGGATATTAATATTTAGTAGATTTGTTTCATCATAGTACTCAGAGAGACTCCTCCGCTTCGAGGAGTCCTCTTTTTTTCTAAGAGTTTCTGTTTAATTTTTTGAATTTTTAGTCCGCATTTTTTGTAAATTCAACCCTCTAAAAAATCATTCGCCTTTATCCATCTTTTAAAACTATGAACAGAAGAGATTTTATTACACAAGCATCTATACTTACAGCTTCTTCCTTATTTTCGTTGGAAGCCCTTGCTGCCAAAAGCAAGCATAAAATTGCGTATTCGGCCATTACTTGGAATGGAAATGATTTAGTAGCCATCGGCGATATTGCCGCTCTTGGCTTCAAAGGAATACAACTAAGAGCAAATACTTATGCTCCTTTCAAAGATAAACCTCAAGATTTGAAAGCTACCATTGCCAAAAGTGGTTTACAACTCGCCATGTTTTCGAGTGGAAATGTGAGTATTCAAGATGATATTTCTAAAGACATCGAAACGCACCTTAATCATGCAAAATTCATAAAAGCTTTGGGCGGAAAATCTTTACAGATAACCAATAATTCTCGTCCGAAAGACCGACTTCCAACTACAGAAGAATTGAAGAAATATGCCAAAAACATGAGCGAAGTTGCAAAGGTTGTAAAGGGAGAAACAGGCATTCAGCCAGCGTATCACAACCACATGCACCAACTCGGCGAAACGCCCGAAGAAGTAGATATTATCTTCAACGAGATGAATCATAAATATATCTTAGCATTGTTGGATGTGGCCCATTACACGCAAGGTGGAGGAAACGCAGCCGATGCAGTGCTGAAATACAAAGACATTTTATACGCAACGCACATCAAAGATACGAAAGTAACGGATTCAAAATCGGGCTATCAGTTTGTAGAATTGGGGCAAGGAAGAGTAGATTTCCCTGCAATTTTTGAAAATCTGGAGAAAATTAAATTCAAAGGCTGGAATATCATTGAGCTTGATTCTGTGCCAGTAAAAGGCCGCACTGCTCTCGAATGCGGCCAAACCAGCAAAAAATACTTGGAGTCTATTAAAGTAAGCTTCTAAACTTCTGTGGGGCGGACAAACAGTTCGCCCTTATTTCTTCCCTCTCAAATATTGACTCGGCAATTCAATATCAAAACCCAGTTCGTTAGCTGCACTTTGCGGGAAATATGGATTACGCAGTAATTCTCTCGCCAAAAACACTAAATCAGCTTTGCCCGAAACAATAATTTCATTGGCTTGCTCAGCCGAAGTGATTAGTCCAACTGCACCTGTTTTGATTCCAACTTTGGCTTTTATTTCTTCGGCAAAAGGTACTTGATAGTTTGGTGCAATTGGAATTTCTTTCGGAGCAACAAATCCTCCTGTCGAACAATCAATTAAATCAATTCCTTTTTCTTTTAAAATAGCCGAAAGTCGAACCGAATCTTCGATTTTCCAGCCATCGGCACGCCAATCAGTGGCCGAAATTCTGACAAAAAGTGGTGTTTCAGTGGGAACTACTTCTTTCACGGCATCAATTACCAACATCAATGCTCTCGAACGATTTTCAAAACTTCCGCCAAACTCATCGGTGCGATTGTTGGCTACTGGCGAAAGAAACTCATTCAACAAATAGCCATGTGCCGCATGAATTTCTATGACTTTAAAACCCGCTTCAATGGCTCGTTTGGCCGCCTGCTTGAAATCTTCAACAATTTCTTCAATATCAGCTTTTGTCAGTTCTTTTGAGTAAGTTTTTTGGTCGGAAAGTAAAGTAGCACTCGGTGAAACTGGTTGCCAGCCACCTTCTTCGGTCGAAATATATTTACCCCCCAACCACGGTGCAGCCGAACTGGCTTTATAGCCAGCATGAGCCAATTGTACGCCCGCAACCGAGCCTTGTTTGTGAATAAAATCTGTAATTCGGCGAATGGGTGCGATGTGTTCGTCTTTCCACAAACCCAAATCTCCTGCCGAAATTCTTCCTTTGGGCGAAACCGACATTGCTTCGGTAATTATCAAACCTGCACCTCCAACGGCTCGGCTACCTAAATGCACAAAATGCCAATCATCCACAAAACCTTCGGTAGCAGAATATTGGCACATCGGCGACATCACGATTCTATTTTTTAGGGTAATACCCTTTATGTGAAGCGGAGAAAACAAATTTATTTCTTCCATGAGTTATAGCTTAATTGAATGAAGTGAAAACGAATACATAGAAAATCGTTTTTTCGGCCGATTAGTTTCTTTGGTTGGTTTGTGGTTGAAACAAATACTTAATTCTTGCCACTAAATACTGAAATTAGGTCAATTAAATATCAAAATCTTAATATTTTTGGTTAAATAGATATTAGATTGGTATTTCTTTAATCACTAATTTTGATTCATTATTCAATCAATTTATTTACAATGAAAATGAAGAAAACACTTGTTGTTTTATTAGCTTTTGGTGCATTTTTCAATGCTTCTGCCCAAAAGGAAAAGTGGACAAACCTATTTAATGGTAAAGATTTAAAAGGCTGGACTCAACGTGGAGGCAAAGCTACATATACAGTAGAAAACGGTGAAATAGTTGGTACAACCGTAAAAGACACGCCAAACTCATTTCTCTGCACAGAAAAAGACTACGGCGATTTTATCCTCGAACTCGACCTCAAACTTGATGACGAAATGAACGGTGGCGTACAGTTCCGCAGCCTTTCAAAAGTTGACTATCAGAATGGTCGTGTACACGGTTATCAAATGGAAGTTGACCCTTCGGCACGTGCTTGGTCGGGTGCTATTTATGATGAAGGCCGCCGTGATTGGTTGTATATTCCAAATAATAATCCCGAAGGCAAAAAAGCATTCAAACCTGTTGGTCAGTGGAATAAATACCGCATTGAGGCCATCGGTACTACACTTCGTACGTTCATCAATGGCGTGCCAACTGCCCATGTAATTGATGATATGACCGCACAAGGTTTCATTGCTTTGCAAGTACACTCAATCTACGGACCAATGAAAGAGGGCATGAAAATTCGTTGGAAAAACATCAGAATTCAGACCGAAAACCTTAAACCAAGTCCGTTGGATAATTGTCCAGTTGTAAATTTACTTTTGAATAATCTTTCGGAACAAGAAAAAGCACAAGGTTTCAAAATGCTTTTCAATGGTAAAGATTTCACGGGTTGGAGAGCCGTTCACGGAACCGAAATGCCAAAACAACACTGGGCAGTAGTTGACGGAACAATCAACGTTAGTCCGTCAGATGGTTCAGAAACAGGTAATGATATTGTTACGAATGAGCAATTTGGGGCATTTGAATTAGTTTTTGAATTCAAACTTACCGAAGGTGCAAATTCTGGCGTAAAATATTTCGTAAACGAAGCTTTTGATTCTAACGGAAAATCAGGTATCGGACTTGAATTCCAAGTGCTTGATGATGAAAAACACCCAGACGCAAAAATGGGTGCAGTTGGCAATCGTACATTGGCGAGTTTATACGATTTGATTCCAAGCTATAAAATCGACAAAGATTTGAAAATGGACAGACGTTTCATCAAGAAAATTGGCGATTGGAATCAAGGCCGTGTGATTGTCTATCCAAACAATATCGTTCAGCACTGGCTTAATGGCTTCAAAGTAGTAGAATATGAGCGTAAAAGCAATGTTTTCAATGCGTTGGTGGCTCGTTCAAAATACAAAGATTACAAAGGCTTCGGAGCAGGTGATAAAGGAAATATCCTACTTCAAGACCACGGCAATAATGTTTCGTTTAGAAGTATAAAAATCCGTGAATTGAAATAATTCGTTTTTTCAACGCCATCTATTCTAACCTATCATGAAAAAAACACATTTTATTGGAGTTGCTCTGTTTTGTGCAACAGTCGGTTATGCCCAAAAGCCCGTACAGCCAGCGTTAGGGTATCGTTCGGTGAAAACACTGAAAGTAAATGGTTTAGAGTTTAAAGACCTCAATAAAAACGGTAAACTTGATAAATACGAAGATTGGCGTTTACCGCAAGAAGCACGCATCAAAGATTTAATTTCGCAGATGACGCTTGAGGAAAAAATTGGCTTTATGCTCATCAGTACCACTCGTATGGCTGGCGATAATGTTTTTCAGGCAAATGCACCAAAAACAGAGATTTCAAGCGGTTTCAACGAAGAAGATTTAGTGCAGCCAACCAATATGTTTACCCGTAAGCCATTGGCCGTGCCGATATTGTCGGCGGCGGGTACGACAAAAGCGGTTAATCAGATTCACCAAAGGCACTTTATATTAAGAGCCAACACGAGTGCCAAAATAATGGCCGAATGGTCAAATAATTTACAGGCTTTGTGCGAAAACTCACGTTTGGGTATTCCTGCCATTGTTGCTTCTAACCCACGAAACCACGTTACGACTGATGCTTCGGTGGGGCTAAGTGTTGGCACAACGGTTTTCTCAAAATGGCCTGGTGAATTAGGTTTAGCCGCCATGCGAGATTTGAAGCTGACTCGTGAATTTGCCGAAATTGCCGCCAAAGAATGGGCTTCAGTTGGACTCAGAAAAGGTTATATGTACATGGCCGATTTAGCAACTGAGCCACGTTGGCAACGTGTAGAAGGTACTTTTGGCGAAGATGCCGACCTTGCCGCCAGCATGACCAGAGAAATTGTATTGGGTTTTCAAGGTATAAAGTTGAATAAAAACTCAATCGCATTGACAACCAAGCATTTCCCAGGTGGAGGCCCGCAGGAAGGCGGACAAGATTCGCACTTCGATTGGGGAAAATATGCACATTACCCAGGCGGAATGTTTGATTATCACGTAAAGCCTTTCAAAGCGGCCATTGATGCAGGTACATCTTCTATCATGCCATATTATTCTGCTCCAAAGGATAAAAGTATGGAAGCCGTAGGTTTCTCGTATAATAAAGCAATTATTCAAGATTTATTACGTAAAAAACTCGGTTTCAAAGGTATTATTAATTCTGATACTGGCCCGATTGACATGATGCCGTGGGGAGTTGAAAATCTTACGATTACCGAACGCTACAAAAAAGCTCTCAATGCGGGCGTAGATATTTTCTCGGGCGGAGCAGACCCTGCTCTTTTGCTCGAAACGGTAAAGAAAGGAATGGTAACGGAAGAGAGAATCAATGAGTCGATTGCTAAATTATTGAAAGAAAAATTTGATTTAGGTTTATTTGAAAATCCTTACGTGGATGTAGAAAATGCAGTAAAGACTGTTGGAAATGCTGAGTTTCAGAAGAAAGCAGATTTAGCTCTCAGAAAATCAATTGTTTTACTCAGAAATGATGCCCAACTTTTACCGATTTCAAAGAAAGCCGATGGCGGCCGCACAAAAGTGTATTTTGAAACGTACAAAGAAAGCGGCGGCAGAGGACAAGCTCAAACTTCGGCAATCAATGTAAATAAGCCAACTATCCAAAACCCAAACATCGAATTTGTTTCAACCAAAGAAGAAGCTGATGTTGTGCTTTTATGGCTAATTCCGAGTGCTGGTGGTTTGTTTAGTTCGGGCGGACAACCTATCGAATTGAGTCTTTCAAAAAATAAAGTTGATGTGGCTCATGTGAATGAAATTTTGAATGCAAAACCAACCATTTTGGCTATCAACTTTACAAATCCGTGGGTAATTGACGAGATTGACAAAGGCAAAGCTAAAACCATTTTAGCAACTTTCGGAACAACTCAAGATGCTCTTTTGGATATTGTTAGTGGAGCTTTCAACCCAACAGGAAAGTTGCCTTTTACGATACCAATTTCAGAAAAAGCCGTACAAGAAAACAAATCGGATGTACCTGGTTATTTAGAACCAAACTATGCTCTATTCAAATTCGGTACTGGACTGAGTTATAAGTGATTTGGTAGAAAAAAATACATGAAAGTGAAAATTTTAGTAGATTTACATGAATTAAATACTAACATGTATGAACGCAACAACCGAAATACTTAGCTTAATCATGGATACTCCCGAAGCATTCAAAATCTTGGAAAAAGCCCAAGATATGCTTAGAAATGAGCAACAAAAGCGAGAGGAGTTTTATAATTGGGTCACAGATGACTTGAAAGCTGAGTTTATTAATGGTGAAATCATTGTGCATTCGCCCGTAAAAAGTAGCCACGCACAAGCCAGTGAAAATTTGTTTTCAATACTACGTATGTATGCTTTAAAACATAAACTTGGTAGAGTGACGCACGAAAAAGTAATGGCAAGGTTTACCAGAAATGATTATGAGCCAGATGTCATGTTTTTCAGTAAAGAAAAGGCTGACTTGATTCAACCCAACCAATCGCTTTTTCCTGTGCCAGACTTTATCGTTGAAGTTTTATCAGATAGCACTGCCGAAAGAGACCGTGGTATAAAATTTAGAGATTTTGAGGCTCATCAAGTAGCAGAATATTGGCTCGTGGATGTCGAAACAAAGGTAGTAGAACAGTACGTTATCAAGAATGGACAGTACGAACTAATCAAAAAAACCGATGAAGGCATCATTCATTGCTCGGTTCTGAAAGGTTTAGACTTTCTAGTGGAAGCAATTTTTAGTGAACAAAAACAATTTGAGTTTATACAACAAATCATTTAGTATTCAATCAGTATATAATATTCAATTCAGTATAAAACTATGACAACTCGTAGAGATTTTATTATCAAGTCGGTTATTGCAAGTGCGGGGGTAGCCGTTGGCGGCTCAGCTTTTGCAAAACCAACAGGCAGTTTTTCGGCCAAAAGTTATGGCAAAATCATCGGTGCCAATGACCGTGTTCGTGTAGGTTGTGTAGGTTTCTCTGACCGCCACCGTGCTTCACACGTTGGGCCTTTCAAAGAGCTTTCAAAAGGCATGAACTTTGAAATGGTAGCACTTTCTGACTTGTGGAATCGCCGTCGTGAAGAAGGAAAAGCTTATCTTGATAAGCAATTAGGTAGTGATGTGAAGGTTTTCCGTAACAACGAAGAGCTTTACAACTCTAAAATGGTTGACGCCGTATTTATCTCAACTGCCGATTTTCAACACGCTTTGCACACAATCGAGGCCGTAAAAGCAGGTTGCGATACTTACACAGAAAAGCCCTTGGCCGAAACAATGGAAGATAACCGTGCAGTATTGAAAGCTGTAAAAGAATCAGGTAAAATCGTGCAGATTGGTTCACAACGCCGTAGTGGAGAAAACTACTTTGCGGCAGAAGATTTCATTAAATCTGGTAAATTTGGTCCAATTGTAATGGTTGAATTGATGTGGAATGTAAACCAGCCAGGCCGTTGGAGAAGACCAGAATTGGTAAAAGACTTGAAAGAATCGGATGTTGATTGGAAACGTTATTTGATGAATCGTCCGATGGTGCCGTTCGATCCACGTAAATACTTAGAATATCGTTTATTCTGGCCTTATTCTTCGGGTATCCCTGGCCAATGGATGAGCCACCAAATTGATACGGTTCACTGGTTCTCTGGCTTACCACACCCACGTAGTGTAGTTGCCAACGGTGGAATTTATCAGTGGAAAGATGGCCGTAGTAATGCTGATACCTTAACAGTAGTATTTGATTACGGCCCATTAAACGACCCATCAACAGGTTTCCAAGTGCAATTTACTTCACGTTTCTCAAACGCTGCGGGTGATACCAAAGAATTATACTACTCAAATGGTGGTATGATTAACCTCGACACGAACGAGATTTCGGATACGGGTGGCTTACGTGAGCGTGAAGCATCAGCAATGGGCTTGAAAGCTAACTTATTGCCAAAAATCAAACTCGAAGGACAAAAAGTTGAATCAGGTGCAAACACTGGTGGCGACCCATTGACATTCAACCACATCAAAAACTGGATGGAGTGTGTACGTAGTCGTAAAACACCTCATGCTCCAATCGAAGCGGGTTATTCGCATTCAATCGCTACAATCATGTCGAATGCAGCTTACCGCACAGGCTTGAAAGTAACTTTCGATGCAAAAAATCAAGAAGTACTGGCTGGTGGAAAACCGTTTAAGTATTAAGAATAAAAAAGGAAGTCTTCGCTTTGAGCGAAGGCTTCCTTCAATTTTACTTCCTCAATTCCCTCTTCAAAATCTTCCCAGAAGCCCCCATCGGTAGGCTACTCATAAATTCTACTACACGAGGATATTTATAGGATGCAATACGTTCTTTTGTCCAAACAATTAATTCTTGTTCCGTTATTTGAGCATCGGGTTTTAGCACTACACAGGCTTTTATTTCTTCACCATATTCGTCGCTTGGTACACCAATCACGGCTACCATCGAAATGGCCGAATGCTGCATCATCACTTCTTCAACTTCCCGTGGATACACATTGAAACCACCACGAATAATCATGTCTTTGGTGCGGTCAACGATAAAGTAATAACCGTCATCGTCTCTGATGGCAATATCGCCCGAGTGTAACCAGCCATTCTTGATACTCTCAGCCGTAGCATCGGGGCGTTTGTAATACCCTTTCGTTACGTTGTGTCCACGGTAGCATAATTCCCCTTTTTCGTTTGCTCCGAGTTCGTTGCCGTTTTCATCTTTTATACAAACTTCAACGCCCCAAACTGGCGTTCCGACCGAACCTGGCTTACGTACACGGTCTGGGTGATTAAATGTAACCACTGGCGAACCTTCCGACATTCCGTAGCCTTCCAAAATCGCTACATTATATTTTGCTTCAAAGTCTTTTAGCACCTGCACAGGTAAAGCCGCTCCACCCGATAAGCAAACTCGCAGCGAACTTGAATCAAATTTATTAGCTTCTGGATAACTCAAAAGTCCCCAATACATCGTTGGCACGCCAGCAAAATGCGTAATTTTTTCGCTCTGAATCAACGAAAGCACCATTTCGGCATCGAATCTCGGTACAAGCACGGCCGTTGAGCCTCGATAAATACTGGCAATCATGCACACAACTTGCCCAAAAATGTGGAAAAGTGGTAAAACCAGCATTGTTTTATCAGTATAGTTCAAATCCTGCAAATCTTTGCTCAGATTAGCATTTAAGAAAATATTTGAGTGCGTAAGTTCAGCCCCTTTTGGTCGGCCAGTCGTACCAGAAGTATAAATAATTACGGCAGTATCATCGGGAGAAGTAAAATAGCTTTGAAAAACAGGCGATTTTCCTGCCATCAACATTCCCATTGTCTTTGTTCCTTCAATCGGCGAAGCATCAGTAAATGTGGGCGTAATCATGAAAAAATGCTCACACGAATCGGTCATTTCAAAGCCAGCGTGTCCTTCTTGACCCATTGGCATTTCGGGTGTACCAACAAAACAAAAATAGGCTTTCGCATCCGAATCTTGCAAATGATAAGCTATTTCATGGCGTTTCAATAAAACACTCAATGGCACAACCGATGCTCCTGTTTTCAGAATCCCGAAATAAATCATCGGAAAGTAGGGCAAATTCGGGCAAGTCAAGGCCACTTTATCGCCATAACCAATGCCGAGTAAAGTTAAACCATTGGCAATCTGATTAGCAGCGGCATCGAGCTGAGCAAAAGTAATTCGTTTATCGGCAAATATTAAAGCCTCTTTACTGGAGGAGTTACGAGCGTGATGTTCTAAGATAGTTGATAAGTTAAACATGGTTTCTAACAGGTTATTTGGTCTTTGCAAGATAGAGTTATTATAGTACTTTGAAAAGAAAAAATTGTTTTATTTGACGTTAAATTTTAACAAAAAACAAGAATTTGTCTATCAGAACATCATTTTCATAGTGTCGGGTTTGCAAACCCGACACTATGAAAATTTTAGAAATAGAGCATTTAATAAGCCTAAATCGCAAAAAATCTCTCAAAACGCACAAACAACAAAAGATATAGCGTAACTTTGCACCAAATTACTAACCCTCAAAGAAATGAACCGTTTTTTTAAAAATTTGCTGTTTATAATTTTAGCATCATCAACAAGTTTTGCTCAGATAAACACGCCAGCGGCGAGTCCATCAACGACTCTTTCGCAAACGCTTGGCTTAACAAAAATTACGATTGATTATAGCCGACCATCGGTAAAAGGTCGTAAAATATTTGGTGATTTAGTACCTTACGGAAAAGTATGGCGTACGGGAGCAAACAAAATTACGTCTATCAAATTCGATGATGAGGTATATGTGCATGGAGCAGTGATGAAAGCAGGAAGCTACGGACTTTATACAATTCCAGGCAAAAACGAATGGACGATTATCTTCAACCGTGATGATAAACAATGGGGAGCTTATGGCTACGACATCAATAAAGATGTAATTCGCTTTAATGTTCAACCCATTCAGCCACAAGAATTTACAGAGAAAATGACGATTGATTTTGTGGAATTTACACCAACCAGTACTGAGCTTTCAATTAAATGGGAAAGCACTGAAGTACGATTCAAAATCGAACAAAGAGGTGTTGATGAAAAAATAATGGCCGAAATTGCCGAAAAAACCGCAAAGCCCGATGCTACAACTGACACCTATTTCTCGGCGGCTGACTTTTATTACCAAAAAGGTGTAAAACTCGACCAAGCCTTAACGTGGGCCAACAAAGTTGTTGAGAAGGAAAAAGAATATTGGACATACCAACTCGTGGCACGTATTGCCGCAAAACAAAATAACTGTGCAGTAGCCATTCCAAATGCCGAAAAATCAATGGAATTGGCTAAAAAAGCAGGTGATGATGCTTACATTAAGTTAAACCAAGCAGTTTTGAGTCAATGTAAAAAAGGATATTAGAGAAATTATCTAAACGTGGCACATCTTGTTATGAACGATAATGAGATGTGCCACGTTTTTATTTAGTAATACAAGTTTCAAACTTGTACAAAAAACACCAGTTTCAAATAACAAGTAACAAATAACTACTCATATGTTAGAGCAATTAGAAGCTATAAAAGAACGCTACGAAGAAGTTTCGCAGCAGATGACGATGCCCGAAATCGTGTCTGATATGACGAAGTTTACTCGTTTGAGTAAAGAATACAAAGATCTGGAGAAAATCGTCAACCAACTAAAAGTTTATAAAAATGTACTTTCAAATATTGAAGGTGCAAAAGATATTATTGCCAATGAAAAAGACGAAGATATGCGTGATTTGGCAAAAGAAGAATTAGACGCACTCATTCCGCAAAGAGACGAGTTGGAGGGGATTTTGAAGGAAATGCTCATTCCGAAAGACCCGAACGATAGTAAAAATGTAATCCTCGAAATTAGAGCAGGAACAGGTGGCGACGAAGCCTCAATTTTTGCAGGCGATTTATTCAGAATGTATCAACGTTTCATCGAAAAACAAGGTTGGAGAATGACGCTCCTCGACCACAACGAAGGAACTGCGGGCGGTTATAAAGAAATTGTGGTACAAGTTGAAGGCGATGATGTTTACGGAAAACTCAAGTATGAGTCGGGTGTGCATCGTGTGCAGCGTGTGCCTGCTACCGAATCTCAAGGGCGTGTACATACATCAGCTGCTACTGTCGCAGCTTTGCCAGAAGCCGATGAAGTTGACTTAACAATCAATATGAACGATGTAAGGATTGATACTTTCTGTTCGTCGGGTGCCGGTGGACAGTCAGTAAACACCACTTATTCGGCAGTTCGTATGGTGCATATTCCTACGGGCGTAACGGTTTCTTGCCAAGATGAGCGTTCGCAAATTAAAAACCGTGAAAAAGCACTTTCGGTTTTGCGTTCAAGACTTTACGAAATGGAAATGGCCAAACACAACGAAGCGATTTCGGCCGAACGTAAAGGTTTAGTAGGAAATGGCGACCGTTCGGACAAAATCAGAACATACAATTACGCCCAAAGCCGTGTAACCGACCACCGTATCGGCTACACAGTCTATAATCTACCAACCGTAATGGAAGGCGAAATCGGTGGATTTATTGAGCAATTACGCATTGCAGATAATGCGGAGAAGATGAAGGAAGGTGCGATGGCTGTGGCTTGATTTTGAGTCTTCAGTGGGCGGTTCCCAGTGGGCAGTCCTCAGTGAGCAGTTTTCAGTTCTCTGTGGATAGTCATAATTTTCTGCTTTTCGCAAACTTAAATTCGTTCATATATTCAAATTTATTAAAGTTGTCGTCGTAATGTAAGACTGCCAACTGCATACCGAAAACTATAGACTGCTAATGTCGTCTTTTAAAGATTTAATTGTTTATAAAAAGGCGTTTTCTTTGTCTATGGAAATTTTTGAAGTAAGTAAAGGATTTCCGAAGGAAGAAAAATATTCGCTCACTGACCAAGTTAGACGCTCTTCACGGTCAGTGTGTGCCAATATTGGAGAAGCTTATAGAAAAAGACGCTACCCTGCTCATTTTATTTCAAAATTGACTGATTCGGATGCAGAAAATAGCGAAACACAAGTTTGGATAGATTTTGCATTTGCGTGCGAATACATTGATAAAAATACTTCAATAGCTTTCACTCAAAAAAGCGAAGAAGTCGGACGATTAATTAACCACATGATTGCAAACCCAGAAAAATATTTATAAGTTTCGTAAACTGGCAATTGAAGATTAAAACTATTATCAAAAATTGCCCACTTCAAATTGAATATTGCAAACTGAAAACTGCCCACTGAAGACTGTAAACTGATAACTAAACAATGAAACTCTGCCTCGCCACAAATAATGCCCATAAAGTAGAAGAATTACAAGCACTTTTGGGTGCTAAATTCCAGTTACAAACCCTCAACGAAATCGGTTGTTTTGATGATATTCCCGAAACAGCCGATACTTTCGACGGTAATTCTTTACAAAAAGCAATGTACGTTTGGGAACGTTTCCAGATTGATTGCATTGCCGACGATTCGGGCTTAGAAGTTGATGCACTTAATGGTGAGCCTGGGGTTTTCTCGGCACGCTACGCAGGAGAACATGGAAATCATGCCAAAAATATTGATAAACTGCTCGAAACCATGAAAAGTGTTGAAAATCGTGCAGCACAATTCAGAAGTGTAATTACATTGCTTATTGATGGAAAACCTAACTTTTTTGAGGGTATTATTCGTGGTAAAATCACGCACGAAAGACACGGAGAAAAAGGGTTTGGCTATGACCCCATTTTCGTACCCGAAGGCTACAACCGTACTTTTGCGGAAATGACAATGGAAGAAAAAAATCCAATCAGCCACCGAGGATTAGCAGTAACAAAAATGATAGATTTTTTAACGAAGGCATAAAAAATGAGCGATGCCAATGGCTTCGCTCAAAAAACTTTTCATAGGTAAAGTATATCTGATTGTCTCAGAAAGGTAATCAATCCTTTTTCTGACACAAAATTGGCAGGATTTCTTCGAAAAAACTACTCCATCATTATCTAATACTTGTGCTTTATTAACATTATATATACATTTGCTTGGCATATAATGATAATAAGGCATGAAAGTAGAGTACGAAAAAATATCCCCCGATACGGGTAGCTCGTTTCGTCTGATTCATTGGAAATCAGAAAATGACCGATATTTCTGGCATTATCACCCCGAATATGAGATTGTTTTTGTCAGAAAAGGCTCAGGAAAACTCCACATTGGCGAACACCTCAAAAACTATGAAGAAGGAGAATTGGTTTTCATCGGCCCTGATTTGCCTCATACAGGTTTTGGTTATGGTGTCATTGGCGAACACGAAGAAATTGTAGTGCAACTCCGCAAAGATTTTTTGGGTGAAGAGTTCATGCAAAAACCCGAACTTCAACATATCCGAGAGCTTTTCGAACGAGCAAAGCAAGGCCTTTCGTTTCAAGGAAAAGCACGAAAGATAGTTGCTACAAAACTTCAAAAAATGCTTACAATTTCTCATTTTGAAAGGCTTGTTGAACTATTAAATATTTTTCATATACTTGCCACAACCCATGAATTTTCAGTGCTAAATGCTCCAGATAAACGTTTCGATTTTAATCATAAAGACGAAGACCGTATCAATAATGTTTATAAATACGTCGAGCAACATTATCAACAAAGCATTGATATTCAAGCAGTAGCCGATTTAGCAAACTTAACTGTTCCATCTTTTTGTCGATATTTCAAAAAAATTACGCATATCACTTATACTGATTTCGTAAACGAATATCGAATCAATCAAGCCTGTCGTTTGTTATTTGAAAACAAATCCATTGCCGATATTTGTTTTGAAGTGGGTTTTAATAATATTTCACATTTCAATAAGACTTTTAAACAGTTGAAAGGCGTGAGTCCGAGGGAGTATAAAGCCAACTCTAACCAGTAGCGACTACAGCCCTAAAGAATAACAAAAAGTAAAGAATCAAATTTCTATTAAAATCTTTTCAGTAATTTTGCCCTCGAAAATCAACAAAAACTTCATCAACAATGAACAACGCCTTTTTTAAAGTTCCATCGCCTATCAATGAGCCTGTTTTAAATTATGCAGCAGGTTCTACTGAGAAAATCGCTCTTAAAAAAGCAATTGCCGAAGCTCGCTCAAAAGTCATCGAAGTTCCGATGTACATTGGCTCTGAACTTATACATACCGATAATAAAATCAAGCTTTCGCCTCCGCACGACCACCAACACATCTTGGGTTATGCCAGCGAAGGCGACGCCTCGCACGTTCACAAAGCCATTGATGCTGCTTTGGCTGCTCGTGAAAATTGGGCAAATCTATCGTGGGAACACCGTGCAAGTATTTTCTTGAAAGCTGCCGACCTTTTGGCTGGTCCGTATCGTGCAAAAATCAATGCTGCCACGATGCTCGGACAGTCGAAAAACGCTTACCAAGCTGAAATCGACTCCGCTTGTGAGTTTATCGACTTTTTGCGTTTCAATGCTTATTTTATGCAGCAAATTTACGCTGGTCAGCCAGAATCGGTGCGTGGTTTGTGGAATCGTGTAGAATACCGCCCGCTCGAAGGGTTCGTTTTTGCTCTTACACCTTTCAATTTTACGGCCATTGCAGGCAATCTTCCTGCGTGCGTAGCCATGATGGGTAATGTAACTGTTTGGAAACCAGCTTATCCGCAAATATATTCGGCCAATGTAATCATGGAAGTTTTGCGTGAAGCAGGCTTACCTGACGGCGTTATCAACCTAATTTATGTTGATGGCCCAGTAGCTGGCGATATTATTTTCAAACACCCAGATTTTGCAGGAATCCACTTTACGGGCAGTACGAAAGTTTTCCAAACCATTTGGCAAACAATTGGTGAAAATATCTCGAAATTTAAGACTTATCCACGTATTGTGGGCGAAACTGGTGGAAAAGACTTCGTTGTGGCTCACGAGTCGGCTGATGTGAAGGCTTTAACAACTGGCTTGGTTCGTGGAGCGTTTGAGTATCAAGGACAAAAATGTTCGGCGGCTTCTCGTGCTTATATTCCATCTACACTTTGGCCAGCCGTAAAAGAGCAACTTATTGCTGATTTGAAAGAAATCAAAATCGGTGGTACAGAAGATTTCTCAAATTTTGTGAATGCCGTTATTGACGAACGTGCTTTCGATAAAATTGCTGGCTACATTGATAATGCTAAGAAAAGTGATAAAATCACGGTAATTGCAGGCGGAAACTACGATAAATCGAAAGGTTATTTTATTGAACCAACGGTTTTATTAACTTCTGACCCAAATTACACAACGATGTGCGAAGAAATCTTTGGGCCTGTACTAACAATCTATGTTTACGAGCCACAGGACTTCGAGAAAACCCTCGAATTGGTTGATGCCACTTCGCCTTACGCTCTCACAGGTGCGATTTTCTCGCAAGATAGATATGCCATTGATTTGGCCATGAAAAAATTGGTTAACTCAGCAGGTAATTTTTATATCAATGATAAACCAACGGGAGCAGTTGTTGGTCAGCAGCCATTTGGTGGTGCAAGAGCTTCTGGAACAAACGATAAAGCTGGTTCGATTTTGAATCTTTATCGTTGGGTGCAGCCACGTACCATTAAAGAAACGTTCGTTTCGCCAACTGATTATAAATATCCGTTTTTGGGGGAAGAGTAAAATTTAGACAAAAGATTTGAGACAAGAGACATGAGAACAAAACGAAAATAAAATCGTTAAACAATATATCTTTTGTCTCTTGTCTTATATCTCATTTCTATACAATTATGGAAGAACAAACCAAACTCGACCGAATCATTGAGGCTCGTATGAAGCTCAAGGCTCGGTTTGAAGATAAAATGAAAACAACCCCATCAATGGCTGATGATAAGCCGATGGGAAAAGGAGCAACCAACCGACACGGAATGCCACAATTACCTGTTGGACAAACACTTACAGTAAAATGGCCTGTGCTTGACTTGGGTTATCACCCCGATATTACGCCCGACCGCTGGCGATTGACAATCAACGGAGAAGTTGAAAATCCAGTGGTTTTAACTTGGGAGGATTTCATGGCATTGCCACAAGTGGAAGACACCAGCGATTTTCATTGCGTAACTACGTGGTCGAAGATGGACATGGTTTGGAAAGGCGTTCGGTTGATTGATTTGGCGGCACTTGTTCAGCCAAAAGAAACCGCAACGCACATCATGTGCTACGGCTACGATACTTACACAACCAATGTTTCGCTCGAAGAAGCATTAAAACCCGATGTTTTGATTGCCCACACGGTCTATAACGAACCTTTAGCAAAAGAACACGGCGGCCCTGCTCGCATGATTACGCCCCAACTTTACGCATGGAAAGGTTCGAAATGGATAAAAAGAATTGAATTTTTGCCGAAAAACAAATTAGGTTTTTGGGAAGAACGTGGTTACTCAAACACGGCTTATCCTTGGAGAAATGATAGATATAGTTGAGAATGGTGCTTTTTTCACCACTAAGGGGCTAAGAAACACTAAGTTTCACGAGGAAAAACCTTAGTATTTCTTAGTCCCTTAGTGGTAAACCAAAAATCTCTACAAATAATTTTCGATATTTCATCGTTAGAAAAGAAATCTATTCGTAAATATTTCAAATGCCCAAAACTCTTATCGCTTTTTTATTTTTACTTATCAGCATCAAGAGTTTTGGGCAAACCTTCTCCCCTATCGAATTACGAGCCGATTTGGCTTTTTTGAAAGAACGTATCGAAGAAATTCACCCAAATCCTTATAAATTTATTGAGCAAAATCGTTTTCAACAGATTTATGACTCATTATACAAAGTTGAGCGGCCGCTCGCTGTAAAACAAACTTTTGCTCATTTGCTCAATCTGACTCGTGCCATTCGGTGCGGACATACTTCGATTTTGGTTGACGAACGCCTCATTAAACCCAATAACATAAACCCTCAATTTTTGCCAATGGATGTGGCGATTTTTGGCGATAAAGTTTATGTTTCGAGAAATTTATCTGAGAATAATCTACTGGTAAAAGGCACGGAAATTACGGCAATCGAAGATATTCCGATGCCAAAACTGCTTAAAAACCTTTCAAAATATACTTTCCAAAACGGTGATGGACAAAACACTGATGTAGAAACTTATTATCTTCAACGCAATTTCAGACGATTGCTCTATCTTTTTTTTGATGAACAAGATGAGTTGCACCTTAGAGTAAAAATCAATAAAGAAGAAAAGAGTCTGAGTGTAAAAACTCAACCATTGGCGTATTTACGAGAAATGGAAGCCGAGCGAAATCCTATCCGAAATACTGATTTCTATAAAAATATTTATCTGAGCGAAAACAACGCCAAAACATCCGTTCTACGAATCAGAAGTTTTGATGGAAATGAGTTTGAAAATGGCAATTTTCACAACGAAATTCAGAATATTTTCAAGAAAATCACCGAAAAACAATCAAAAAACTTAATAATTGATGTCCGAAACAACGCTGGCGGTGGGCTTGATTATGCCGATGAAATACTGAAATATTTACTCGCAAAACCTTTCACAAAATACCAAATCAGTAGTAGCCCGAACATCAAAGACAAGAAAAAAGCCCTTTCGGTCAATCGGTTTTATGAACCCATCAATGATTTTCAGTTCAGAGGAAATGTCTTTGTTTTGGTCAACGAAGGCACTTTTTCTACGGCAGTTTATTTAGCTGCTCACCTCCAAAACCAAGAAAATGTAAAGCTCATAGGCACAACTTGCGGTGGGGCGGCTGATGGTTCTTCGGCAGGGAAGTTTACTTCGTTTACACTACCAAACACAAAATTTACGGTAAGTTTACCGCTCCTCAAAATTAATTACAACGCCACCAATGAGCTTTATTTAAAACCAAAACATGAAGTTCGACAAAATTATGCTGATTTTTTGGCAGGAGAAGACACCGCCTTCGACTTTGCGAAGAGCTTGATAGGAAAGTGAAAAATATATCATAAATTTGGGCAAACGAATTTCAATAATGCCCCAGACGCTTCCGATAAAGATTGATATTTACGCACTTTTTATATTCCTCGGTGTTGTTCAGGCCATATTTCTGGCTTCTTTCTTCGTTTTCAACAAACAAGGAAATCTTTTAGCTAATCGTTATTTGGGAGCATTATTAGTTGCTTTTGCGGCCGCTCTTACCGAGATTTTACTGTGCTACACCAATTATATGTTTTGGGTTATTTGGCTCATTGATTTTGCCGAACCTACCAATTTTTTGTTTGCTCCGCTCATTTATTTATATCACCGAAGTTTCCTGCAAAAACCTTTCAAAAAATCAGATTTACTGCATTTTTTGCCTTTTGTTTTCTATGCAATCTACAAAACCATCACCTTTTATGTGGCAAGTTTGCCAGCCAAATACAATGCTTACATTGGTTCTTATCATCGAGCAGAGTTGGAGTGGTTGCCCGAAAAGGGATATTTGCCCAGCAGTGCTTATCTCCTCAGCAATTATGTCAATGAATTGATGTTAGTGCAAATGTGCATTTATGTAGTTTTAGGTTTTTGGATGTTGAGAAAAGAAGCTGATAATGAACAACTTAGTTTTTGGTCGAATAAAAACTCGGATTTGGCGTGGTGCAGAAAAGGAACGATTTATTCGGTTGTAGCAATCGTTGTTTTTGTGACTTCTAAACTCCTTTTTGAAAATGACTTAGGCGACCATTTTATAGCAGCTTATATCACACTCATTATTTATGGTATTAGCTTTATTCTAATCAATAAGTCAACGTTTTTTAATCAAAAACCAATCAAGAAATACGAAAAATCGTCGTTGACTGATGAAATTCAAGAAAATACGCTCGAAAAACTACAAACTTTAATGAAAATCGAAAAGCCTTTTTTGAGTTCAAGTTTTTCGTTGCCTTTGCTTGCTCAAAAATTGGCAGTTTCGCAGCATCATCTTTCACAAATCCTAAATGAATCGCTTGGGCAATCGTTTTTTGAGTTTTCGGCTCAATACCGCATCGAAGAAGCCAAAGTTTTACTCAAAAATTCGGCAAATGCACATCTAAAAATTGAAGAAATTGCCGAAATGGTGGGTTATAATTCAAAATCAGCCTTTAATACTGCTTTCAAGAAAATCACAGGAATGACTCCCTCTGAATATAAAGCGAGCTAAATCAGCGTTCGAGTTTATCAGAACGAACATCTTATTGATAAGAAAATACTTACAAACGCATCATTTGAACAGACATTTGTCGAAAAAAACATAATTATGAAAAATCGACAAAATTACATTGACTGGATTCGAGTGATTGCCTTCGGAATTTTAATTTTTTATCACAGCGGAATGTTTTTCGTGAGTTGGGAATGGCACGTAAAAAACAACGTCATAGCCAACGGCTTCAAGATTTGGATGGAAATTGTTAATCCGTGGCGACTTTCGCTCCTATTTTTCATTTCGGGCGTAGGCGTAAGTTTTGCCATGAAATCTCGTACAGGTTTACAGTTTATAAGTGAACGCACCAAAAGATTATTACTACCGTTGGCTTTCGGGATGTTCGTCATCGTTCCGCCACAAATCTATTTTGAACGTCTCCAAACGCACGTTTTTACGGGTTCTTATGCCGAATTTTATCCAAGTGTTTTTGAGTTTGTGGCCTATCCCGAAGGTAGTTTCAGTTGGCATCATCTTTGGTTTGTGGCTTATTTGTGGGTATTTTCTATTTTATCAACCCCTCTTTTTGTTTGGATTCGCAAGCAAAATATTCAACTCTTAAACCCCGAAAACACAGCTTTTATAAAACTACTTTTGCTCATTATTCCGCTGGCACTTACGTATATTTTTCTTCACCAATACTGGCCAACTACGCACAATCTGACGGCCGATTGGTATAATTTCTCAATTTCTCTATTTTTCTTTATTTACGGCTATATCGTTAGTAATCAAATCTTTACGTGGGATATTATTGAACAAAAACGTAAGTTATTTTTATTCATAGCACTTTTTATTATTACCCTTAGTAAAACCTACGATGCTATTTTTGGAGCAGTTCCCGAAGATGGTATTGGAATTTTAGTTCTGAATGGAATCTTAAAAATGACCCACATTTGGTTCATGATTTTAGGAATTTGCGGCTTTGCGAAACATTATCTTAATTACCGAAATCGCTTCGTCGAGTACGCTAATCAAGCCGTTTACCCGTTCTATATTTTGCACCAAACCATCACGGTTATGATTGGGTTTTATATTGCCGAATTAGACATTAATGTAATCTCAAAATTCTTTATTTTAGTTATTGGCACTTTCGGAGCAGCTTTTCTGATTTATCATTTTCTGATTCGACCGTTTTCTCTGATGCGAGTGCTATTTGGCCTCAAAGGTAAAGCTATCGCCAAAAACGAATAAAACATTAATCAATTTTCGGCTGTTTCATGGTCGATTTGAACGAAATAGCGAATGAGTATTTTTACTTATTTAATATTTCCAATAAATAGCGAAAATCCTTTTCTAATGACATTCTAATTTGGATTAAAACGACAAAACTTCAAATTTTGCAGTGAAAAAATGCTCAAAATAGTGTTTTTAGTCGCCAAAGTGTTGATTTTAAGTATTTTGTAATTGTGAAGATTTGAACAATAAGGTCTATACGTTTGTTTAAATCAAAGACGGCAAAAATATTTTTTGTTAACTCTAAATTCAGAAAATCGTAGCCTTATGAATGAAACAGTATTGAGAAAAGTCTTAGAAAATTTAGCCTTATATTTTGAGTTTAGTAACTTCGCTGGCTTGGGTGGAATTCCATTTAATTCGACCGAAGAATTTATCAGCGAACTTCGCAACAGTATTGAAAAAAAAGGTATTTTACTCATTGAAAACTCGGTTGCGGTTGAGCAAATTAAAGAGTTTGAGAAAAAAACAACCACGCCATTCCTACTTTTTGATGGAAGCGGAAATGGCTACTTTTTTGTTCCAAGTAGAAAAAACAAAGACAGAAAAGTCTTTAAGATTGAAGGTGATAGCTTATCACCTATTGATAATATTTGTGAAAAGCTGGATATTTCTTCCGAGAAAGTCCAGCTTTTTACATTCTTTCCAGTAGAGTCAATCTCCAACGAGGCGAATCAAGAAGTTGTTAAACTATCGCCCTTCAAGCGTTTGGTTAGTATGCTTCGCATCGAACGCCGAGATATTTACTCCATCTACGTCTATGCGATTCTGATTGGTACAATTAGTTTGGCTTTGCCACTGGGCATTCAGGCCATTATTGGTTTTGTACAAGGAGGTGTTTATTTCAGCTCTATTTATATCCTGATTGGTTTGGTTATTTTAGCTTTGATTCTTTCGGGGGTCATGCAAGTCATGCAGCTCACTATCGTTGAGTATTTGCAAGAGCGGCTTTTTATCAAATCGGCTTTTGAATACACCTATCGCATTACGCACATCAAGACCGAAGCACTCCGAAATTTTTATCCGCCCGAATTGATGAATCGTTTTTTCGACATCATAACGGTACAAAAAACACTACCCAAAATCTTGATTGATGTAACAGCCGCTGTCATTCAAATCGTTTTTGGGCTTTTATTGCTTTCGGCATATCACCCTTTGTTTATTGGTTTTGCTCTACTCACGGTTTTAATCATTTTTGTGGTCATCCGAATCTATGGTAAAAGATTGCTCGATGCCAATATCGTAAAATCGAAGTATAAGTTCAAGATAGCTTATTGGCTACAAGACATGGCACGAATGGTGTCGGTGTTTAAGATTGCGGGGGGACAAAATTTCCCACTGCAAAAAATGGAACATTTATCGGGTAATTACTTAAAATATCGCAAAAAATACTTTAGTTACTTATTGATTCTGTTCTATAATGCCGTATTTTTCAAGGTTTTGGTGGTTGGTGGATTATTGATTCTGGGAACATATTTGGTCGTTAACCTACAAATTACTATCGGGCAATTTGTGGCTTCCGAAATCGTGGTGGTTTTGGTTGTGAGTTCGGTCGAAAAAGTGATTTTATCGTTTGATTCAATTTTCGATTTACTAACGGCTGTCGATAAACTCGGACAAATCTCTGACCTTCCGCTCGAAAACCACAAAGGCGTTTTAAGACATCTCGACAGTAGCAAACAAGGAATCGGTCTTGAATTGAAAAGCCTCAGATATAAGTTTGAAGATAATCCAGATTATGTCTTGAATAATATCAATTTGAAAGTAAATCCTTCCGAGAAAATTGCAGTTTCGGGCATGAATGGCTCAGGGAAAGAGACTTTCTTGAAAGTTTTAGCAGGAATTTTGGGGAATTATCAAGGACTCATCACTTACGATGGTATTTCGATGCGTGATATTCAACAAGAGCATTTCTTTAAATATGTAAAGAAAAACCAGACTGTTGATGCCATCTTTGATGGTACAATTCTGGAAAACATTTCGCTCAACCGAATGGAACTAACTGGACCAAAAATTCAGGAAGTACTTGATGGTCTTCAACTAACCGAAAGCATCGGTAAACTAAAAGAAGGTCTTCAGACGCAGATTCTATCGGGCGGACGACAATTTTCTGATAGTTTCAAAACCAAACTTATTTTAGCTCGTTGTTTGCTCTTGCAGCCACGTCTTTTGATACTCTCTAATTGTTTCGATTCATTCAGTCAAGCAGAATTGGAAGCCATCGTAAACTTTATTTTTTCATCTGAAAAATCAACAACGGTAATCATCGAAACTAAAAAAGAAAGTATCATGCAGCGATGCGATAAAGTTATTTTGATGGATAAAGGTCAGATTGTCCAAGAAGGAAAATACGAAGTTTTAAAAACAAATCCAGCTTTTCAAAATTATTTGTATTGATGTACTTAATAAACAATGCTAACTTATATCAGTGATAATCAAGCATTTGTTTTACAGAAAATCATTCAAAACATTTTAATTGAGCCAAAGAAATATGTTAAACTTATCAAATAATGTAGTGCCAGAGTCGGTCAAAGAGTCGAGCAATGCCTACATACAAGAATTAGTGAGTACCCCAAAAAGCACCCACGTGCTGAAACGTTGGCTTTTGGGCTTTTTCATCATTTTTATCATTGTTTTATTTCTACCGTGGCAACAAAATATCAACGGGAAAGGCACACTTACGGCCTTGAGTCCGTCGGAGCGTCCACAGAGTATTCAAAACGTGATTGCGGGAAGAATTGAAAAATGGAATGTTGCCGAAGGACAGCTCGTGAAAAAGGGCGATACGCTCGTGATTCTTTCCGAATTGAAAGATGAATATTTCGACCCTCAACTCCCACTTCGCCTCAATGAACAGCTTCAAGCAAAAAAAGAAGCCCTTGATAGCTACGAAGCAAAAGCCGATGCTTTACAGAAACAAATTGATGCTTTATCGCAAAATTGGCAATTGAGCCTTGAAAAAGCCCGCAATAAAGTAAAACAAAACCGTGCGAAAGTAAATGCCGATAGTGCCGATATTCAGGCAGAGAAACTACAAGTAAAAATTGCTCAAGACCGACTCGACCGTGGTCTGACGCAAGAAAAACAAGGAATTGTTTCGCTCAACGAAATCGAAACTCGACGTTTGAAAGTACAAGAAACGCAGAATAAACTCATTTCGGTACAAAACAAATTGGCGATTTCGAGGCAAGAACTCATCAATAGCCAAATCGAGCTTAACTCAATCAATGCCGAATATGCCGAAAAAATCGCAAAAGCACGTTCTGATAGAAGTTCAGCTTTGGCATCTATTTCGGATGGACAATCGGAGATTTCAAAAATTGTCAACAAACAAGCGAGCGTTGATATTCGCCGTAATATGTATGTTGTTAGAGCTCCGCAAGATGGTTTTGTTGTGAAAGCCTTAAAAGCAGGTATTGGCGAAACTCTCAAAGAAACTGAGTCGATTTGTACGCTTCAACCAACTAATCCAGACCTGGCGGTTGAATTATACGTCAATGCGATGGATGTTCCGTTGATTCAGCAAGGCCGCATTGCACGTTTAGAATTTGAAGGCTGGCCAGCTATTCAGTTTTCGGGTTGGCCATCGGTCTCGGTCGGTACTTTCGCAGGAAAAGTGAAGGTAATTGACATGGTTGATAGTAAAAATGGGCAATATCGCTTACTTGTAACACCTGACAACGGCAATTGGCCTAAGCAACTTAGGGTTGGTTCGGGCGTTTATGGCTGGATTATGCTCGATGATGTACCTGTTTGGTATGAAATCTGGCGTCAGTTGAATGCCTTCCCTCCGAGCCTAAAAGAAGCTCCCGAAGAAGGAGAAAAAACAGACAAGGAAACCGCTGCTAAAAAATAAAAAAAATTAACATTGTTAAAGCTCTATGCAACATACATTAAATCGTTTAGTAACAATTTCTCCTCCTTTTTCAAGGAGGAGTACCCAATAAAAATACATTTTTCTTGTATTTTTATTGGGGGAGGTGGTAAACTGATACAGAAGAGTTAAAAAAACTAATTCTACGCCAAGAAACCACCCCGTCTGACTTCGTCAGGACCCCGTGCGACGGTCGCCCCTCCTTGAAAATAAGGAGCGACCGTCGCACGGGGGAAATTTCAAAACAATAGATGTTACATCAGGTAGAGTTCAAAACCCTGCCAGCGTTAAAATAAAGTCCATTAACAGAAATGATAAAACCAATAAAGCGATATATTTCTCCGAAAACAGTCATTTTGCTGGTTTTTGTCTTGAATTTGGCCATATTTCAGTCATTTTCACAAAAAACAGAGGTCTTTAGTTTTCAGGATTTTCAAGAAATTATTCTTAAAAATCACCCCGTAATCAAGCAGGCAAATTTATACATTGATGATGCCAAAGCCGAAATGATGCAAGCTCGTGGGCAATTTGACCCAAAACTTTCGACAAATTTTGATAGAAAAGCTCTCGATGGTAAAGATTATTATAACCGCTTTGAAAGTACCTTGAAAGTGCCGATTTACAGCGGAATCGAGATAAAAGGAGGCTACGAGCAAAACAACGGTACAAGATTACGCAGCGACGAATCAGCAAGTTTGATTTTTAGTGGCGTAAGTGTTCCACTCGGACAAGGTCTTTTGATTGATGCTCGCCGAAACACACTACTTCAAGCTCGACTGCTCAATAATATTGCCCAAGCTGAAAGACAAAAAATCATTAACAAGTTTATTTTCTCGGCCGCCAAAGATTATTGGGAATGGTATTTAAGTTACCAGACCCTCAGGCTCAACGAAGAATCTTACCAAATGGCACTCGATCGCTTCAAACTAACGAGTGAACGTGCCAGAATAGGAGAAATCGCTTCCATTGATAGCGTAGAAGCAGCCATTACGGTGCAAGACCGACAAGTTATTCTCGAACAATCCAGATTAGAGTTTAGAAACGGAGCATTGGCTATCTCTAATTATCTTTGGAATAAAGATGAAAAACCGCTCGAATTGGATGCGAATTTTATTCCGCAAACAATCAATCCGATGGCCATTGAACGCCAAAAGGTTGACGATATTTTGAGAAGTTTGGAACAAAATCATCCCGAAATCGCCAAAATTATTCTGAAACAAAAGCAACTTCAAATCGAAGAGAAATTTAGAATTGAAATGCTCAAACCTAAATTTGACGTGAACTTTAATTTACTTCGTGTGCCAGCGGGCTACCAGAAAGAAGGTTCAGTGGCGAGTGGCTTCTTGCTCAATAATCACAAATTTGGTGTAAATTTCGAAATGCCAATTTTGCTCAGAAAAGAACGAGGGAAATTACAATCGGTTAGAATTAAGCAATTACAGACAAATTTCGAGAAAGATATTGTTGGACGAGAATTAAGAATCGCTGTTGAAAGTGCTTATAATGAAGTAGTGAATCTGGCAAAACAAATTGAGTTTCAAATCATAGCAAACGCCAATCAAGAGAAATTACTGGCAGCCGAAAGACAAAAGTTTTTAATCGGAGAAAGTACTTTATTCTTGATAAATTCGAGAGAAACTAAGCTGATTGATATGAAAACCAAACTCGAAAGCCTCAAATCAAAATACGAAAAGGCGATTGCTACGCTACAATATTCGGGTGCAGTACAATTTTAATGATGAGTTATAAAACAAATAAAGGGCGATACACTGGATATCGCCCTTTTATTTTTGAATTATCTGTCTCCGAAACTGTTATTTAAAATCCAGTTCCGATAGCAAACGCTCTAACAGAAGTCGGTAAATCAGCTACTTTTGTTGCTGCTCCTGTAGTAAGATTTATTGTGTATATTGAAGAACTTGAACCAACTTTCAAGGCAGCGTAAGCCATTCCGCTTCTACTACCAATATCAAATCCACTGGCATTTTCTACATTAATTCCTAATGAACCAACCTCTACTTGTGTACCATTATTTGGTGGGTCTTGCTTGTAGAGTTTATCAGTCGCACTATCAATGTTATATAAAACGGTGGTAGTTGCTCCTGCAAAATTATTCGTATAAGCCGATGCAGTTACAGTTGGCGTACCTGGGTTCAGAATTCCGTCAACGGCAGCTACCAAACCAGTTTCAGGGTGCAAACGTAAATTTAAGCCTAAATTGCCAATGCAACGAATACGGTCAACGGTTGGGTTAAAATCAAAACCAAACGAAGTTCCAACCAATAAAGTAGTGAAAGGCAAAGTACCAACTGCCGTAGCCGCTCCTGATGATGTATTCAATACATAAATACGGCTTGAACTACCCAAAGCATAAAGCTGACCATTTACTGGACGAAAATCAATTCCTACAACTGTTTCGCCTGTCTGTAAACCTGTAATTGGCTTACTTACTGGTGTACCAACACTCATAAAATTGAATGCCAATAAATTATTACTTTCGTCAACCGCAAAAGCCACTGGTGATGTCGGAATTGCCAAACCATTGATATTGCCCGCAGGAAGATTACCCAGTTTTGTCAACTTTCCTGTCACTATATCTACTTGATGAAGTTCCCATTTACCACCTACTTGCACGGCTGTAAGAGCTACATCACCTGCTGAATTTATATCAAAACCTGCCGAAGCCGTAATATCTACACCTAAAGCACCTACTTCTACCAAAGTTCCGTTGTTTGGTGGGTCTTGCTTGTAAAGTTTATCAGATTTAGAATCAATATCATACAAAGTTGTTGTCGAAGCCCCAGCCACATTGTTTGTATAAGCTACTGACTCAATACTTGGACTCATTCCGCCATTGATTACACCATCAGTAGCAGCTACTGCACCTGTTTCTGGGTGTAAACGTAGGTTTTGACCAGTGTTGGTTACTAATCTGATTCGGTCAACGGTTGGATTAAAATCTAAAGCAACTGCCGAACCACTAATTGCTGGGCTAAGTGCCGCCGCACCGATAACTCTTGCCGCACCAGTTTCCTGATTAATTACATATAAACGATTCATCATACTCACACCGTACAATTCACCAGTAGCTGGGCGGAAATCAATAGCCGTAAGAGCATCATTTGTCATTAAGCCTGTAATTGGCGTTGTTGCTGTTGCCATTTCTGAGTTCATGGCATTTATTTTTAGCAATTGCTTACCGTCAGTAAGAGCAAAAAAAGTTACATCTGGTTTTGGGGTAGTTGTCATAGAATCTTTTTCACATGAAGATACCATCATCCCGCAAGCGAGTACCGATGCCCCGAAAAACATTTTAAATTTCTTTGGATACATATTTCTTTAAGTTTTAAGTTTGTGTTACGGTTTTTATATACGACGTAATAGATTAAAAGGATTTAATTTTGAGACAGAAAAGATTCAAACAAACCAACAAACAGCTAATTATCAGCAACTTATAGATTTCAAAAAGAAGTTTTAGTAGAAATAATAGTAAGATAAAAAGGATGAAGAAACTCGTATTTGGCTCTGTAGTCTTCTTTTTAAAAAGAAATTCAAGATGAAATTATGATGCGTATATTATTAAATCAAAGATTTTTAAGACAAAACTAAATAGAAGGTAGAATCACTCAAAAGAAACAAAAAACTGATCAATTTTGTGGATATTTGATTGAAGGTTAAAGTATAAAAAAACCTCACAGAATTTCATTCTGTGAGGTTTTACATTTATAAATCTATATCCGATTAAAATGACTTCGCTATATTCGTAAACTCTCTTGATTTCAACGAAGCTCCACCCACTAAGCCGCCATCAACATCTGGACAAGCGAAAAGCTCTTGAGCATTTGCTCCATTTACGCTTCCACCATAAAGAATAGAAACTTCGTCAGCCACTTCTTGGCCGTATTTTGATGCCAAATGGTCTCTCAAAACCTTGTGCATTTCTTGTGCTTGGTCGTTTGAAGCAGTTACGCCCGTACCAATTGCCCAAATTGGCTCATAAGCAATCACGGTTTTCTTCAAATCTTCGGCCGAAAGGTGAAAAAGGCTGTTAGTAAGCTGTCCACAAACGAAATCGAAGTGAATGCCTTCGTTGCGTTGCTCCAAAGTTTCGCCACAACAGAAGATTGGCGTAAGTCCACCTTCCAAGGTTGCGTCAACTTTTTCTGCCAAAAACGCATCAGATTCGTTGAAATACTGACGGCGTTCGCTGTGACCAATAATTACGTGACCAACGCCTACTGATTTCAACATCGGAATCGAAACTTCACCTGTATATGCACCCGAAGCCTTCGGATAACAGTTTTGAGCTCCCAATGAAACTTTATCAGTATCAATCATTTTTCCGAAAGTGCTTAAATAAGGAGAAGGCACACAAAGCACAACTTGTACATTTGGGTTTACAACTTCGTCTTTTACCATATTCACTACTTCCGAAAGCAAGATTTGTCCTTCTTCAAAAGTTTTGTTCATTTTCCAGTTACCAGCGGCGATTTTTTTTCTCATTTTCTTAGAATCTTTGTTTTTAAAGCCTTAAAGTTACGAGTTTTTCTGTACTCTGACAATTTGTGTTGTAGAACAATTTTCTAAATTGTTCGTCTATAACATTACCAATAAGCACAATTTAGAAAATTGTGGTACAATTATAGCCAAATTTCCATCGCCACATCGGCACGCTCGTAGGGCGACGTAAAGTTCTCAATACGCACAAAACCCAGTTTTGCATAGAGTGTAAGTGCGGGTGTAAGGCTTGAATTTGTTTCGAGATAAACTCTTTTAGCCCCCATTTCTTTTGCTTTTTTGATAGCCGCCTCACCAATTAATCCACCAATTCCTAAGCCACGGGCCGCTTCACTTACTCCCATTTTACAAAGTTCATACGCATCATTACCGATTGGTTTTAGGGCAGAAGTTCCGAGATATTCTTCTCCCCTACGAGCCAAAAGTACCGCTCCACCCGTAGCCAAAAAATACTTTTCGGGGTCTTCGAGCGAAGCCAAATCGCCTTTTTCTACTTTGAAATATTTCTCAATCCAATCATAATTGATTTGTTTAAAAGCCAACTTTTGAGCTTCATTTTGTGGGTCAAGTTCGATAATTTCAATTTTTTGCATGATAAATTATAATTTAGAAGCCACATCTCGAATCGTATCCAACAAATATTCAATCGAAGTTTTAGTTTTTCTATGATTGATGATACACGCCCGAAGCACAAACTCACCATTTAGTTTTGTGCTGGTAATAAAGACTCGTCCGTCAGATTCGAGAGCAGGAATCAATTTCTGATTTAACTCACTAATCGCTTCATTATCAGTCAAGTTACCTTTGTATCTAAAACACGCCACCGCCAAATCGGCCTTCGATTTTAATTCAAAATCAGTCGATTCTTCCACGAGTTTTATCAAATAATTGGTCAAATCAATATCTTTCTGAATCATTTCTCTGATGCGGTCGAAACCATACGCCTTCACCGACATCCATGCTTTAAATGCTTTGGCATTACGAGAAAGCTGGAAATAATGCTCATTAAATTCCAAGCGAGCATTTGCATTAGTTTGCAATTCAGTGGCCAAATAATCGGCTTCTTTATAATATGTTTCTCGCATTTTGCCCCAGTCTTGCACCAAAACACAACCGATTTCAAAAGGCTGATAGAGCCATTTATGAAAATCAAGAGCAATCGAATCGGCACGCTCCAAACCTGCATATTTATGTTTGATTGAAGACAAAGCCGAAGCCAAACCACCATAAGCACCATCAACGTGAAACCACATTTCGTATTTTTTTGCAATATCGGCCAATGCCGTTAAGTCGTCAATTGCACCAGTATTGACAGTTCCTGCGTTTCCTACTACACAAAAAGGCATAAAACCGCTCGCAATATCGGCTTCGATTTGCTTTTCAAGTGCCTCAGTATTAATCGTTAAATCAATATTTGTACCAATTCTACGAAGCTGATTTGTGCCGATTCCGAGCAATGATAAACTCTTGTCAGTACAATTATGGGTTTCATTTGAGCAGTAAACCATAAACGGTTTCATGCCAAAAAGCCCGTTACGTTTAATATCAAATTTCTTGAAAAAGATATTTCGGGCAACCGTCAAACCAGCCAAATTTGCTTCTGAACCACCACTCACCATCGCTCCACCAGCATTTGGTGTATAATCAATCATTTCAGCCGCCCATTTAATGACACGTTTTTCGATTTCGGTCATGGCTGGTGCTAAATGCCATTTTGTATTATTCTGATTGACGGTAGAAAGTAATAATTCGGCCACAGTAGAAATTTGGTTTCCGCCCGACATCACGTAGGCGTACATATTCATGCCCAAATTGCCTGTTGCACTATCAAAAACCTTGGTTTTTACTTCATCAAGTAATTCAAAACTATCTTTTCCGCTTCGTGGCAAAGGTTCATCGAACCAACTTTCCACTTCTTCTTGTGAGTTTACATTGAAGCCCTTGATAGCATCGAGATTGGCATATTTTTCCAGAATCATCGAAGAGGCTCTCTCCAAAATTTGACTAAATTCTTCTTGACTAAAATCTAATGTGTTATTATTCATAGGTCAGTTTTTGATTATTTTTTCACCCGCAGGAGCATCCAGTTTGGACGTTCCTACGAAAACCTTTAATTTATTGTCAGTCGGTAAATTTTCAAACCCTCAATGGCTGGGTGCTTGTAGGTTGAAGGCGTACTTTCAACAGGCATTAGTTCAAAACCATTTCGCTCATAAAATCGGTGAGCTGCTTTTGCTGGCGGTGGCGTATCGAGCCATAATTCTTGATAGCCTTTTTCTTTGGCATATTGAAGCAAGGTTTCAAAAAGTCGTTGGGCTAAATTTTCATCTTTATTTCCACGCATGGTTTTATCCAAAAACATTTTTCGTAGCGAAGCTTGTCCATCAGTAAGCGGCTCGATACCAATTGTCCCCATCAATTGGTCATTTTCATCGAGTGCTACCCAAAATCTACCATTTTTGTAAAACTCGGCAATATTTGGCAAATCTGGTTGGTCTTGGGCGGTTAATCCTAAGCCAAATTCATCGTTTTGAATGCCCAAAACTAATTTTTCAACTTGCTTTTGGTAAATACTTGAATATGTTTGAATTGAAATTTTCATCGTTTATTTATTTAGAAGATACTATTCTTTATTTCTGTGGTCTGTTGACCATTGACTGTGGACTATTCTACTTTTTCTTCGATTCTTGAAACTCTTTCATACGTTCGGTATAAGATTTTGAAGCAAAAAATGCCTCCATTTCTCCTAAAGCATCTAAAATATTCGTCGATTGAGATTCTACAACTTGGCGGTTTACTTCTCGAATATCGTCCCAAATTAATTGTAGCTGCGGCAACATACTAAGCCCTTTCTTGCTTAGTTTTAATAATCTTTTGCGGGCATCTTCCTTAGATTTTGTAGAAGTTATCCAACCTTCTTTTTCTAATTCTTTGGCCAATTGGATAACCGCAGGATGCGAAATATTGAGTTTTTGGGCAATATCCATAATACCAAGTTCCTTTTCTTGCGAAAGCAAATAATACAGCGGAAACCACTTAGGCTCAAACTCCACTCCATTACTCCGATAAAATTCGGCCCCCGCTCGCATGATATAATCGCTCATCCGTTTCATTCGGCTGGCAATGATGAGCGGCCCCAGTTTTGAAAAAACATCTTGCATTAGGTAATTAGTTACGTAATTGATTACGCAAATGTAGCACGATTAAAAAGATTTGCAAGATGAACACAATTATTTTTTTATTTGCTCTCAAGAAACAAAGCAAGATTCGGTTTGAACAGCGTGAAAAAAGGCAGTTTTTTTGTATAAAACTAAAAGAAATATGCTCAAAAACGTTGATTTTCAAAAACTAACTGCGAATCTCAACGAAAATGGATATGCGGTTTTACCACAACTATTTTCGGAAGAAATTTGTGATACACTGGCCACAACTTATGATGAATCTGAGTATTTCAGAAGTGTAATCAACATGAAACGCTATCAGTTTGGCAGTGGTGAATACAAATATTTTAAGTATCCGCTACCTACTATTATAGAAGAAGCCCGCCACGAGATTTATCCACATTTAGCACACATTGCCAACGATTGGATGATAAAATTGGGTATTGACAAAACTTTTCCAAGTCAATTGAGTGAGTTATTAACATTGTGTCACGAAAATGGGCAAAATCGCCCAACTCCTTTGATTTTGAAATACGAAACTGGAGATTGGAACGCTCTTCACCAAGATTTATACGGTGAAATCTATTTTCCTTTTCAGATGGTTATTTTCTTGACTCAGCCAACTGTTGATTATACGGGTGGTGAATTTATGATGCTTGAAAATCGCCCAAGAATGCAATCGAAGGGAATAGTTTTACAGCCAAATAAAGGCGATGCCGTGATTTTCACAACCAATTTTCGACCAACGCTGGGCAGTCGTGGCTATTACCGAACTTCAATTCGGCATGGGGTTAGTGAAGTAAGGAGCGGTAAA
Organism: Emticicia sp. W12TSBA100-4; assembly: GCF_040253585.1. NCBI lineage: Bacteria > Pseudomonadati > Bacteroidota > Cytophagia > Cytophagales > Leadbetterellaceae > Emticicia > Emticicia sp. W12TSBA100-4. The sequence continues at coordinate 62,292 of NZ_JBELAU010000010.1, read as the reverse complement.
AGAATTAATCTTGGAATTATTTTTCATGATGCGAAATAAAAGATATAATTCATTGCCGTCTGCTTTAGCTGACGGATGCAAGAAAATTAAAACAATTGACTTTAGTCCAAATTAAAAGTTTAGGCTAAAGCCTATATTGTTTTCTTCACAGTACCCGTCAGCTAAAGCAGACGGCAATGAATAAAAGCACAATTTAGAAAATCGTGCTACACCTTTGCCATTTCCCAGCCTAAAATTGCTTTTTTACGAGTTGTTCCCCAGCGGTAGCCGCCAATTCCTCCTACTTTTTGCAGCACTCGGTGGCACGGGATAATATAGCCCAGTCGATTGCTTCCGATGGCCGTTCCGACGGCTCGTTGGGCAGTGGGTTTGCCGATGGCGTTGGCAATGGTTTCGTAGCTAACCATTTGTCCAAATGGAATTTTCAAGAGGGCTTCCCAGACTTTTATCTGAAAATTTGTGCCTCGCAACAAAAGCGTGAGCGGTTCGCTTGTGTTGGTGGTTTCATGGAAAATTTGTTCGATAAATGGCTTCGTGAAGTTATTATCAAAAATGAGTTTAGCTTTTTCAAAATCTTGTTGTAATTCTTTTATTGTCAAATCTTTAGACGACTCTTCGAGAAATCTAAAATCGGTAATTCCTCGGTCAGTGATGGCAATTAGGCATTCGCCAAAAGGTGTTTCATGGATTCCGTAATGAACTGTTAATCCCTGCCCTTTTGCTTTAAATTCGGCGGGAGTCATGGCTTCGTAACTCACAAATAAATCATGTAATCGGCTCGAACTTGACAAACCTGACTCGAAGGTTGCTTCCAATAAATTACTACTTTCGGCGAGTTTTTCTTTGGCAAATTCTTTGGTTAAGAATCGCATAAAACGCTGTGGACTTGTGCCAGCCCATTTCGAGAAAAGACGATTAAAATGAAACTCCGAAAGTGCTACATGGTCGGCAATTTCTTTTACACTTGGTTGGTTTTGGAAGTTTTCTTCAATGAATAGAATCGCTTTTTCTATGCGATTGTAATCTATATATTCTTGGTTATCAGCTATTTCCATCTTATTTTTTTGATTTAGACTTTTCTATGATTAAGCAAAATAGAATTTTGCTCTACTCTTCTTGAATCTTTCTTCAAAATTACGATGGATTATGTTGGTGGACAATCTGATTTTTGCGGAATCAACGAACGAAACTTTAGCTGTTACACACACAGCGTGCCACGGTTACCACAAAAAATTATGCTAATTGTTTTTTAGAAAAAAGTTGTTTGATTTTAGCGGAAAGGCTTGGTTTTTCAGCGATTTTGAATTTTATTTTATATTTTTTGATAATGCGAGCAGAAAGAATTCCGAGTATAATACCTGGGGCTGTCCAAGTAAGAAGGAATACAAAACTTGGGGTATTTTCAGGCAAAAATCTTGGTACGATATTTACACAAAAAGCTGTGATTGCTGCCGTGTATGCTCCCATCATTTTGCCAGCGTGGGCAAAAAACCAGTGCATTTTTTCGGCTTTTACATAACCTAAATAGAACTTTAAATCTCCGTAAGCATTTGATAAACTTACTGTTCCGAAGATGAAGAACAGAATATTCAAACCACCAAATTCTTTAGAAGGATTTAAGGTCAAAAATGTTCCATAAGCCAACATACACGCACCCGAAAAGCCAATCAACCACGCACCGATTTTATCTACCAAAGTTGGATTAAAGCCTTTTTTCATGGCCAACATTCTTTTGCCTGACCAATTTGGATAAAAACTTACGATACCAATTCCTAAGAAAAACTGATATTTTAGATTGGTTGGATATAGAATAAAAAAGATAGTGGTCGTAACGAAAATCAAGAACATCGACCAGTAGAATACTACACCAGCACGGTTATGTGCTTTTCCGCCTTTGTTGGCAATCATGGCTACCAAACCAGCTATCAAGGATAAAATACCACACAAAACATGAACTGCGATTGAAGATTTATAGATGAGCGTTTCCATTTTACTTATTATTTTTTTGTGTTATTTGAATGACACAAAGGTAGATGGCGGCTCAAAAGTGTGCAAATTAAAGGGCTGATTATCAAACAGTTGGGAAGTTTGACAAACCCACGGGAGGTTTGTCAAACTTTTGGGACGAATGGGAAGTTATTTCCGAATCAAGCTCAATGCTTTTTCGAGAATTGTGTCTTTTCCTTTATCAATATCAGTTTTTAGAATATCAATTTTTATATCGGGCTGAACGCCACTTTCGATATTATCGCCTCGGCGGTCGATAAATTGTGAACCAGAGACCCTGAGAATCCAGCCATTGCTTAGTTCGGTTGCTGTTGGCAGTCCGCCACCGCCACCCGTTACACCACCTACGAGCGTTACGTTTGGCAAACCTTTCATGTAAGCCGCAAAACGATTGGTAGCACTATAACACCCTCGGCTCGTAAGAATCACGATGGGTTTTCCAAGATATTTTTTGCTTGAACTACTCGGGCTAACACTTATTTTTTCTTCTTTAAAATCATTTTTGCCTTTACCCGATTTATGACGTTCGATGCCCATCGAGGTTTCTTCATTAATAAAACGTGAGGTTAGCATATCAATATTTCCGATTGCTCCGCCACCGTTGTCTCTTACGTCAATGATAATTCCTTTTTTATCTTTTGCTTTGTCAATCACATAGTCAAGGGCATAGTCGCTGATGTTATCGCTAAAAGATGGGTAAAGGAAATAGACTACATCGCCAAAATCGTAGAAATAGAAAGCGTCATCAATTGGCTGTAAGCGTCCTTTGAAATAATTTCGGTTCAGCAAATCTCCAAAAAAATTAGTTGGATAATCTAAAAAAACTTCGGGACTATGAGATACATTAAACCTCGATTTCAGATTCGTATGTTCATCTTTCAATTCATACAACATATCATAGCAAACCTTGAAAAGTTCTTCTTCGGTCATTGAATCGTTTACTTTTGCACTATATGTTTTATAGGATTTATCCCAATCAATGTTTTTGTATTCAAAAAATGAAAACTTTTCATTGACAAAATTCCATACTTGGTCGAAAACTGCTTTTGGTGTGGTATCGGGCGTGGGTTTCATAAATGCTTGTTCGCACGACATCAGGCATATAAATAAAAATGGGAGGTATCGTTTCATAATTATTTGCGTTGTTTGAAGTTGGCAATTAAGTAGATAGAATGCGTAGCGTTAATGATTTTATCTTCGGCATTTGCATTCAGAATATAGGCATTCCAGCCATAGCCAATCGTTGGTCGAATATTCGTAAAACGCTTACGAGCAGGCAATTGCAACATCAATCGACTATCCAAATGGTTGTATTTATTAGGAAAAAGCAAGCCTCGACCAATATCCGTAAAGTTTGAGGTATAATTCGGCGTCCATAAACCTAAACCTACCACCGCCGCTGAAAGCGTATAGTTGAAAGAATAATCTTTTTTCAGAAACTTAAAATCTTTTGCATAACGCATCTTTGGTGCCAACTCTATGACGGCTTCGGTCGAAATGGCATTATTATCATAACTTCCATTGAATCGGCCACCAATTAAGGCATTAGCCGCCCCACCTACCGCTAAATTTTGGTTGATTTTTTTCAAAAAATAATAACCCACAACGGCAGTTGCCGAATAGGAAGATGATAGACTATTGACCGACTGTAGGGAAGGAATTAAGTTGAGCGAATTTTCAAAACCCCGTTGGTTTTTGGGTCTGTCTATTAGGCTATTACTGAAAAGACCGATACCGACTCCCGAAAATTGATTTTGCGAAAAAACTTGTTGTTGGAAATTTTGCGAAGCCAATGCAAGCCCCGAAATGCGATAAACATGTTCGGTTGCCCAGCGTTGTCGTTTTTTTTCTTTTCGTTCATTCAAGAAAGTTCGGATTTTGGACTGCCCGAAACTCAATTGGCTTAAAAAAAGCAGAAGGAGGATTTTTTTCATTAGATATTTTTATGGTTGGATAAAATTATAAGCACAAAAACGCCCCGAATTGGCCTTTCTGACAAGATGCGAATTCGGGGCTAAAGGTTGGTCAAGATTTTATTAAAAACTCATCAATGAAATATTGATTGCTTTGTTTTCATTCAAATCGAAGGCACATTGCTCGAAGTTTGGTGGCCCCATCAGCATCGTTACATTTGAAAAACCAAACGGTTCGGCTGGCATTTGCCCGTTCATATCAAGTTTGTTATCGCCGTTTAAATCTTGGTATAAAACAATGGCATATTTGCCTTCCAACATTCCTTCAAATTTTAGGGTAATTTCTCCCTCCTTAGTTACTTCGGCCGTAGCCGATTTTATTCCTCCGCTCTGCGGAAAACTATTAGCATCGTTCGAAATCGTTGCTAAAATTTTTCCTGTTCGTTGCTGAATGCCTTTTATCGTAACCGTTACACTGTATTTGTTTTGAGCAAAAGTGATAGTTGAAGTAAATGCAAAAATTGCCATTAGGATGATTATTTTTACAAGCGTTTTCATTTTGATTATTGTTTTGTGTTTAACTATTTGTGCTTTTGAATGGTACAAATGTAGAGCAAATACTACTTTGAAAACAAATGAAAGGGCTAATTATCAAACCTTTGGGAAGTTTGACAAAACGAAGGGGAGAATGACAAAAGTGTGGGATAATCGTAAAGTTTTTCTGTGAATTTATCTTAAACGCTCAACAACTTCTGTGTATTTCCGAGCAACGGGTACAAGCAGTTCGGGGGCTTCGAGGTGAAGTTTGTAGCCTTGAGCATTGCCCGTTACTTTCTCGACTTTATCGAGATTGACAATGAATGAACGATGGCAACGCACGATGTTTTCGGAAGGTATTTGACTTTCGAGGCGAGTAAGGCTACTACGAAGAAGCTCTTTTTGGAGTTTGCCTTGCTTTTCGTAATATATGGTTGAATAATTATCAGACGATTCAATAAAATAGAGCGAATCGGTACTTAACTCTATCGAATCTTTTTCATTTTCAGCAATTAATTTCAGTGTTTTTTCAGAAACAGATTCGTTGGAAGGTTCCGAAACACTATGATGCTGCACAACAATGGGTTGGTTGTATTTTTTAAGCTGAACAATATAATTGAGCATCACACCAAAGGTGGCAGGGAAAATACCAATAATCATGACACCTACCAACATCCACAAAAAACTGCCAAAGCTAATACTTAGGTTAAATGCAATTTTACTCAAAAGCACATTGCCAAAAGCAACCATTAGAATGAGCAATAGAATTGATAAAATCTCTTTACCAATATTCCAAGAAGATTCGTTGTGGTATTTGGGAAAAGTTTTGAAAATAATAAACCTCAAAATTATTCCGCACAAAGTTGTAACAAGGCCATAACCAGCCAAATACCAGTTTTTGTTGGGGTCATGCCATTCGGTAAGTCCGAAGGGTTGAAAAAGTATTAAAAATAAGGCAATAAAAGTACCTTCTCCAATGCTTTGAATAAGCAATCGAAAATTTGATTTCTCGCCAAAAGGGTAAGGCTGTTGAAGGATTTTTAGCACGATTTGAAAGATTTACAAGATGGTAAGATTGAGTAAAACACTGTCTGTAAGTGTCTTGCAAAGCTAATTACGAGTAAAAAATAACTAATCACTAGTCAAAACGGTCGCCAATTTGCAATTTGATTAATAAAACTCGGCACCACTTCTGGGTACATTGCAATCATCACAACCACGCCAAAAATCGCTCCCCACCAGTGAGCCGAATGGTTGATGTAGCCATTGCCCCGCTGCATTTCGTAGTAGGTAAAAGCCAAATACAGAATAGCAAAAATAAACGCAGGCATCGGAATAAAAAACACCGCCAGTTTTGCCGTAGGAATGAATAAAATCGCCCCAAAAATTACGGCAGAAACCGCTCCTGATGCTCCGAGTGAATTATAGTTTCCGTCTTTACGATGCTTAAAAAATGTCGATAAGTCAGATACTACAATTGCAACTACATAAAAGATTACATAAGCTACCGAACCAAGACGAGGGTCATTATCAAACTTTTGGATGAAAACCTGCTCAATAAAATCACCAAAACTATATAAGGTAAACATATTGAAAAACAAGTGCATAAAATCGGCATGAACAAAACCCGAAGTTACAAAACGGTGATATTCACGGTTACGGTCAATGGCTTTGGGGTTCATCATCCAACTATAGAGCATAGTTGGGTTACCTAAGGCATAAAGACTCACACCTACCGTAACGATGATAATTAATAAATTTGCGGTCAGTTGTTCCATGTGGTTAATTTATATTTGAGAATGTGAAGAAAACACTTGAAATCATTCTTAATTTTTCATTCTACATTCTTAATTGTGCAATAGCACCTACGATTCTCTTTCTATTAATTGTTTGGTAAGCTCAATCAGCGGCTGCTTTCTTTCGGCCGAAGCATTGAGTTTTTCTAAATCAGCTAAGCCTTTATCAAAAAACGCATTCATCTTTTGCTCGGCCAATTGTCTGATATTCAAGGCGTCATAAATAGCTCTTACGGCTTTTACTTTTTCGTCTTTATCAAATTCTTTGGCATCAATCCATGCTTGTAGCTCCGTTTCTTGGGCAGTTCCTTTGCCAATTTCGAGGGCTTTTAGCAAAAGCCATGTTTTCTTATTTTCGATAATATCGCCACCTACTTGTTTACCAAATTTCTCAGGGTCGCCATAGACATCCAAAATATCATCTTTTAGCTGAAAGCCAATACCGATGTTTGTTCCGAAATCATATAGTAATTGCGTCGCTTCTTCACCCGCTTCGGCAATCAAACCGCCTAATTCTAAGGCAAAACCCAACAAAACGGATGTTTTTAGGCGAATCATATTAATGTATTCCTCTTCTGTAACATCATTTCGAGTGGCAAAATTCATATCCCATTGCTGCCCTTCACAAACTTCGGCCGCTGTGCGATTAAATCTTCTGATTACGTGCTTAAAAACTTTATCATCAACGGCTGTCATTAACTCATACGCACATACGAGCATCACATCACCCGAAAGAATCGCCACGTTAGCATCCCATTTTTCGTGTACAGTTGGCTTTCCTCTACGAAGTGGAGCGGCGTCCATAATATCATCGTGCATGAGCGTAAAATTATGAAAAACCTCAACGCCAAGGGCTGGTTTTACGGCTTTTTGCCAATCATCAACAAAAATATTAGTGGCCATCACGGTGAGTAATGGACGCATTTTTTTTCCACCGAGCGACATCAAGTATTCGATGGGTTCGTAGAGTTCAACGGGACTTTCGCCGTATTTTGTACTGGCAATTTCGGTTTGAATTGCTTTCAGAAAAACTTCTAATGACATGCTTTTTGTGGTGCGAACATCCTGTTCGCCGAAAATCAGATACACGGATTGAAAAACAAATAACGCCAAACTTAGCAAAACTACCAAGTAAATTATGCAGCCAAGTAAGGCATAAAATCGAAAGACTTTGAATATCAACTTATTAAAGTTGTATTTGGTTTTAGTTTATGATTTTTAATTTTTCGACCACCAAATTATTTTATTTTACCATCTGTCAAAATTGCCGCTTATGTTTAGAGATTCTTGCCCAAATTTAACCATTAAACAAACCATATATTATGAGAACTTTACTCACGCTTTTACTACTAATAAGCTCATATACAAGCTTTTCGCAAGCAGTTTCGGCCAGAATAGATTCGGTGCGAAAATTAGTTGAACTAACTTTCAATGAAAAAAACGGTAAAGCTTTATATGCTCTAACGAACGAAAGTTTTCAGAAGCAAGTTTCCGAAGCTCAAATCGTACAGGTATCATCAATGCTTTATAATCAGTTCGGAAAGTGGAATACTTCGGAATTTCAGAAAACCACCAATGGAGTAGCATACTTTAAAACTATTTTTGAAAAAGGAAATCAAAATTTCTTTATCGGATTAGATAAAAACGATAAAATTTCGACACTACTCTTTCAGCCTTACAAAGGTGAAGTACCGAAAAAAGATTATCAAGTTGCCAGTAACAATCCAATGAAAACGCCGCTCGATTTACGAGTTGATAGCTTGGTAAGGCCGTATATTCAAATGCAACACACGGCAGGCATTTGTGTAGCCTTCATAAAAGATGGAAAAACTACTACTTACAGCTACGGTGAAATTAAAAAAGACGACAAACAACTACCCAATGCCGATAAAACATTTTTTGAAATTGGTTCAATCAGTAAAACTTTTACAGGTATTTTGCTCGCCGACGAAGTGGTAAAAGGCAAAATGTCGCTCGACGACCCTATCAATAAATACTTACCAGATTCTATCAGAAAAATGGAATTTAAGGATGTCCCGATTACGCTCAAAACTCTATCGAATCATTCATCGGGATTTCCTCGTTTGCCGATGAATCTTTATAAAAAAGGCGATGATGCCAATAATCCATATCAAAATTATGATGCAGGAAGAATGTTTAGCTATCTGAAAACCTTTAAGCCATTCAGAGAAGTTGGTGTAAATTACGAGTATTCAAATTTTGCGGTGGGTTTGCTCGGCACAATCGTAGCTCAACAAAATCAAGTTTCTTACGAAGAATTATTGTTGCAAAAAATCTGCAAACCGTTGAAACTGAAAAATACAAAAATCAGCTTAGATGCTACTGACAAAAATAATTTTGCACAAGGCTACGACGAAAAAGGCAAAGCCGCCTCAACGTGGGACTTAAATATGTTGGCGGGTGCAGGTGGCATTCGCTCCACAACAAACGACATGGCAAAATATGTGGAGGCAAACATGAACAAAGCACCAAAACAACTTCAAGAAGCCATTGATTTAAGCCATAAAATAACTTTCGAGAATGAACAAAATATCGTTGGATTAGGCTGGCATATTACCAAACGAAAAGGAAATACAATTTATCAGCACTCAGGCGGCACGGGAGGGTTCAGAACTTTTGTGGGCTTCGATAAAGAACGCCAAATTGGCGTAGTAGTACTTTCAAACTCAGCCGAAGAGGTAGCCATGATTGGAATGGGGTTGTTGAAGTAAACAATTTTTACTCAAAAATTTCTTTTACATTCATGCCGAAGCCTACTATTACTTCTGATTGTAAAATGCCCTCTTTCAGTTTTTGGGCCAATTTGTAAGTATGGTTTTCCAGTAGATATTGTTCAACAGTCTGAGCATCGGTGTCAACAATCCAATATTCTTGCACACCATGAAGTGCGTAATCAGTCATTTTAATACCATAATCACGTTCTTTGGTGCTGTCAGATAAAATTTCAATGATAAAGTCAGGAGGTGGAAAAGCCGATTGTTTTTTCTCAAAATCAAGTGTGCGTTCTTTTTTCCAAAAACAAATATCAGGCTCATAATCATTTCTTGTGAGCCTAACCATTACTTTTTCGTAAGCAACTTTTCCTAAATCTTGGTCATAGACAAAAGGCAGTAACCTTCTTGTTAAGTTAGACGAAGCCATCCAATGTCTTCCATAAATAGGCGAATGATAAATAATTTCGCCCATAATAAACTCAGCTTTAATATTTTCGTCAATATTAGCCCAAAACTCATGACGACGTTTCTGTTCGTCAGCCCAAGCAGCTTCGAGTTCGTCAATGATTTCACGAAGATTAGGTGACTGCAATATTTCGTCGAATACAAGCATTTATTTGATTTTTTATACGAATTTATCAAGTTTTTAGAAATTATGAAATATATTTCACAACAAAAACGCCACTACGAAAAATCATAGTGGCGTTTTTGTTGTTACCCGAGCGAATCGGACTGCCGAAGCAGTCGAGGGTTAAGCATGAATATTCCACACCCAACCAAATGTATCTTCTACTTTACCAGTACGAATATCATTCAAAGCGTTTTTCAAGCGAGTTGACATCGAATCGTCAGTGATTGCTGGTAATACATAATCTTTACCTTCAAAACCGATTGCGGCAAATGGAGAAACTACTACAGCAGTTCCTGCACCAAATACTTCGGTTACGCTTCCGCTTTCGATTCCTGAAATAATTTCTTCTACTGAAACCTTTCTTTCTTCTACTTCGATGCCCATTGATTTGGCTAATTGGAGCAATGTATCACGAGTGATACCCTTCAAAATTGTAGAGCTTGTGTTTGGGGTTATGAGTTTGCCATCTTTCACAAACATTACGTTCATCGTACCCGATTCTTCAAAATATTTATGTTCGATAGCATCTGTCCACAATAATTGTGTATAGCCCTGCTCTTGTGCGAGTTTTGCAGGATATAACGATGCACCATAATTACCACCACATTTTGCTGAACCTACACCACCAGGAGCAGCACGGATAAACTCAGTTTCAACTTTCACTTTTGGTGGAGTTGAATAATATTTTCCTGCTGGACTCATGATAATCATGAAGCGATAGTTTTGTGATGGACGAACGCCCAAATAAACATCACTCGCAAACATGAACGGACGCAAATAAAGCGAGTTGTCTTCGCCTTTTGGCACCCAAGCGGCATCAATTTTCAATAATTCTTCCAAGCCTCCGATGAAAATTTCTTCAGGAACTTGTGCCATGCACATACGTTCGGCCGAAATATTAAAACGCTTGAAATTTTCAAGCGGACGGAACATCAATACTTCATCTTTTTCGTTTTTGAAAGCTTTCATTCCTTCAAAAATTGTTTGTCCGTAGTGAAGTGATGCCAACGCTGGATTATAACTAATATCTCCGTAAGGCAAAATCTTTGGGGTTTGCCATTCTCCGTTGATACAATCTGCGACCAACATGTGGTCAGTAAATATTGTCCCAAAAGCAATATTATTAGGGTCAAGTTGATGAATTCGGCTCTCAGCAACCAGCGTCACGTCTAAGTTAAGTGTTTCTGTCATAACAAAAAATTTGAATGAATGGCAATTTGATTTACTCTACCGCAAGAATTTTGTATCCGAAAATCTATAATAGAGACTTTATTAGTTATTTCTACTTGCGAAGTAACAAATAATATACCACAGTGTCAAGGAAAAATGCAAAAATAGTTGTCAAGACAATCTTTTTTTTATTGCACCTTACTTTCTTCGTATAAAACTTGCAAAACTGTCTGTCCAACAGCCTTTAAAGTGCCTTTATCAATGATACTCAAGTTGTCTTTTTGGGTGTGGTGATAATCACCAAAAGTGTTGCCTGTTGTTGGGCGTAAATCACAAATATCAATCATCGGTATTTTTGCATTTACGTTTACAGGTACGTGGTCGTCGGTGATATTTCCAAAATCTTGATTCAAGAAATACTGGCTATAACCCAATTGACTCGCAATGCTCCAAACGCTGTTCATCACAGCAGGAGCGTATTGCATGGAAGCGTTATCTTTCGTGAAAGTTGCTCCTTTTGCTCCGACCATATCCAACAAAATTCCGAAATAGGCCGAGTAGTTTGGTTTATGTAAATTTCTCGACCAATATTCCGAACCCATCAACCAACCACCGTTTGGAATCGTCACTTCTTTTGTATAACTATTTGGCGGCCCCCAATCTTCTACATCAAATAACACAACATCAATGCCAATGCTTGGTTTTTGTGCTGAATTTTGAATCGTGCGTAAAATCTCGAAAATAACGGCCACACCACTTGGGCCATCGTTGGCCGAGTCGAAGGGCTTATCTTTAGCCGTCGAATCATCGTCCGAAAACGGTCGAGTATCCCAGTGCGAAGCCAAAATGATACGTTTGGTAGCTTGTGGATTGTACGTACCGATAATATTTCGGGCATTTAGTACTTTTCCATCGTAAGTTACTGGCTTGAATTTTTGTTCAATTACCTCACAACCAAGTTTTTTTAGTTCGCTGGCCATCCAATCGCCACATTTTACGTGAGCCGCCGAATTTGGAATTCTCGGTCCAAATTTTACTTGTTTTGCTATATAATTATAAGCGGTGTCAGCGTTGAATGAGGGTGCAGTAGCGAGTTTCACGGTTTCGGTTGAGGTAGAAGTTTCTTCCGAACTGGCCGATTGCTTACAACCAACAAAAGCCGTAGAAATAGCAAAAACAGATAAATAACAAGTGTATTTCAGTAAATTCATAATAAAATTTGTGTAAAAACGAATACCCCTAAGCGAAGCGTCGCCAGTGGTTGAGCAAAGTTATAAGTTTTGATTCTTTTCTACTAACGTTGAATCGAATTAAGTATTTCAAGAATCGTTTTTTTGATTAGCTTTGCATAGAAGATACGAGATTTTAGATGCGAGATTTTAGATTTGAGACTTTGATTTCAATATTTTTTCTTGTGTCTCCAATCTCGTATCCCGAATCTAACATAAAAATAAATGACCATAGAAGAAGCACAAAAGATTGTTGATGAGTGGATTACGACGATTGGCGTAAGATATTTTAATGAATTGACCAATACGGCAATGCTCATGGAAGAAGTGGGCGAAGTGGCTCGAATCATGGCACGCCGCTACGGCGAACAGTCAGAAAAGGAATCGGATAAAAACAAAGATTTGGGCGACGAAATGGCCGATGTGCTTTTTGTATTGATTTGTTTGGCTAATCAGACGGGTATCGACCTCACGGAAGCTCTCCGCAAAAATCTCGAAAAGAAAACCAAACGTGATTTATTACGCCACAAAAACAATGAAAAACTGAATTCTTAAACCCTAATCCATTGATAAAATGATAAATGTATTAAGTTTAGACAACCTTCATTCTACATTTTTCATTCTACATTCTTAATTGTGCTTTAGCACTCACTGCCTGATGTTTACAATTCTGAGACAAGCCTTCCGTCGAACTGCTCAAAACTGGCAAATAGTTTTGGTTATATTTCTCGTAAACTTCATTTTGGGGCTTGTCATTGCATTTCCGAGCTTTAGCATTATCAAGGCTGAATCTGAACAATCATTGGCGTTTGAGAAGCTAATAAAAGACTTTGATTTTACGGTTTTCTATGATTTTATGCATAAAAACGGCAAGTCGTTGGTTTCAATGCTTCCTGTTAGCTTAGTTTTGAGTGGTTTTTATATTGCTTTAAATGTTTTCTTTTCGGGCGGAATTCTGAGCCAGTTTACACTTCGTAATTCTTTCAAACTGAACGAATTTCTGAAAAATTCTGGACATTATTTCCTCCGTTTCTTCTTGTTGTTTTTACTTCAAGTTGTTTTTCTTATCATTGCATTCATAGCCATTTTTATCGTATTCAGTATTTTTGGAAGAATAGCTGATGGAAAAACAGAGCCAACCTTTGTAGCGTGGATGATTTTTCCGAGTGCTTTTGCTTTCTTTATTATTACATTGTTGCTCAATGTGGGCGACTACGCCAAAGTTTTATTGCACCGAGATGAATTATTGAATCCGTGGAAAGCATTTTGGAAAGCAACCGAATACGTTTTCCGAAATTTCAAAACCATGCAAATCTACTGGGCAGTGGTGGTGGTTAGCTTCGCAGTGATGTTGGTTTATCTTTTTCTCGAATCAAGTATTGGAATGACTTCGGGTTTTAAAATCTGGTTGATGTTTATTATTCAACAGTTTTTTATCTTTTGCAGAGTTTTTATTCGTACTTGGAATCTCAGCAACGCTTTTGATTTTGTTTCCCTCCGCCCGATTCCGCTGACACCTAAGCCCATAATTATTGAACCCGAAGTTATAGAAGAAGCAAGTCAGGAATCTCAAACCGACGAAGAACAAGATTCGGGAACTAAACTTTCTGAATAAGAGATTTGTTTTCTAAAAAATACATCAAAATATAACCTTAGATATTATTATGAACACTGCACAAGGGTTTTATGAGGTCTATAAATCTTTACCAAAAAAAATACAGAAAGAGGTAATTGATTTAATAACAAATGATAATGAAGAATATATTCATATTTGCCTTCCAGCTTTGGTTGACGGGTTGACCGAATTGAAAGAAATTAAAGCGGGCAATAAACAATCTCGACCTGTTAGTGAATTATTGAAAAGGAATAGTAGATTACTCAAAGCTATTTAGTCCATAGGACTTTCATATCGGTAGCATAGAACCAAAATAGTGTAACAAGAATGCCGTAGGTATTCAACAAATAGGAAGTAAATAAGTTGAATACCTACGGCATTCTGAAGATTAATACAATCACAAATTCTATCAATATAGAAGTCCTACGGACTAAGAATTTGAATAATTTAACAGGAAAGTTCCCAAAGACTTAAAATATGGAAGATATAATAGTAAATAGAGTAGCCAAAAGCGGTTTATTATCGCTCGACTTAGAAGATTATTACCACGAAGGCGAACGAGTAGTTTATGATTTGAAAGATAATCTTTTTATGGGTCTGATTCTGAAAGAAAAAGATTTCAGAGAATTTATCAAAATTCATGATTGGAGCCAATATTCGGGCAAAAACGTAGCCATCACCTGCTCCGAAGATGCCATTGTGCCAACTTGGGCCTATATGCTTTTGGCAATTCAAGTTGAGCCTTATGCTCACATGGTAGTTTTTGGAAGTTTGGCAGATTTAGAAACCAAACTTTACGAAGAAGCACTTTCAAAAATCAATTTCCAAGAATACGAAGGCACAAGGGTGGTGGTAAAAGGTTGCAGCAAAGTTGCAGTACCCACGAGTGCATACGTAGAGGTTACTCGTCGTTTACGTCCGTACGCCCAAAGCATCATGTTTGGCGAACCTTGCAGCACTGTGCCACTTTATAAAAAGCCGAAAGTATAATTCTTGCATAATTTTCTGTAATTTTGCGACCCGTTTGTACCACAAGTTTCTAACTTGTGCCTATTTCTAATTAATTTCTACGATTTCAGACAACTTAGAAAGTTGTTTTACAAAAATATGGTTCGTGTAAGATTTGCTCCAAGTCCAACAGGCCCTCTGCACATCGGAGGTGTTCGTACTGCTTTGTATAATTATCTGTTTGCCCGCAAAATGGGTGGAAAAATGCTCCTCCGTGTCGAAGATACAGACCAAACTCGCTATGTTCCTGGTGCGGAAGATTATATTTTGGAAGCCTTGAAATGGGTAGGTATCGAAATCGACGAAGGTCAAGGCGTTGGCGGGCCTCATGCTCCTTATCGTCAGTCGGAAAGAAAACCAATGTATCGCCAATATGCCGAACAACTGATCTCGGAAGGAAAAGCCTATTATGCTTTCGATACAGCCGAAGAGTTAGATGAAATGCGTAAGCGTCTCGAAGAAGCAAAAGTTGACAATACGTCTTACAATGCCGTTACGAGAATGCAAATGAAAAACTCAATCACGCTTCCGAAAGAAGATGTTGAGGCAAGAATTGCCAATGGCGATGCCTACGTAATACGCTTAAAAGTGCCTTTGAAAGAAGAGATTCGCTTCAAAGATATTATCCGTGACTGGGTGGTGGTACATTCATCAACGATTGATGATAAAGTTTTATTGAAATCAGATGGAATGCCGACTTATCACTTAGCCAATATTGTGGATGACCACCTCATGGAAGTTACGCACGTAATTCGTGGCGAAGAATGGTTGCCTTCTGCTCCTTTACATATATTATTATACAAAGCCTTTGGTTGGAAAGCTCCAGAGTTTGCTCACTTACCGTTACTTTTGAAACCAGAAGGCAATGGAAAACTTAGCAAACGTGATGGTTTATTGGGTAACTTCCCAATTTTCCCGTTGGAGTGGCAAGACCCTTTCACACAGGAAATTGCTCGTGGTTTCAAGCAAGATGGTTATTTGCCAGAAGCAGTTGTCAATTTCTTGGCTTTCTTAGGCTGGAATCCTGGCACAGAGCAGGAGTTTTTCACGATGGAAGAATTGATTGCTTCATTCAGTTTAGATAAAATTCATAAAGCAGGTGCAAGATTTATGATTGATAAAGCCAAATGGTTTAATCAACATTATATCAAATCAAAAGCTGAGAGTGAATTAGCCGCTATCATCAAAGAATCAAAGACTGATTTATCTGATGAACTGGCTGTCAAATTGGTCAATTTAATGAAAGACCGTGTAACTTTCCCGCAGGAAATTATCACTGAAGTACCTTTCATTTTTGAAGCACCAAGTGTTTACGACGAAGAAATTGCCAAATCGAAGTGGAATGACGATGCCCGCAAGGCAATGGGTGTAATCAAAGAAGCGATTGCTGGTATGAGCGATGCAGATTTTACTTCTCAGAATATCCACGATACGATTTTTCCAGCTCTCGACGCTGCGGGAATCAAGGCAGGAAAAGTCATGCAAGCATTCCGTTTGGCAATCACTGGCGTAGGAAAAGGCCCAGATTTGATGCTAACATTGGAGATTTTGGGCAAAGCCGAGGTTATTTCACGTATTGAAAAAGCAGTTGTTGCGTTAGGTTAATCTTAAATCAAGTAAAAAGGGTGAATTGATTTTCTGATATTCACCCTTTTTTGTATATATTTCCAACATATTTATTAAAAAGTATCATGGCAAAGAAAAAAACCGACGAAAAACCAAACGAAGAAAAACCTCGTGTACACAAAGATTTAGATGGTTTCGATATAAAAATCAATTCTTTTGGCGAAATTCAGATGAGTTACGACATCGAAAAAATCAATCAGTTTCTCAACAAAACCGTTGATGATAAGAAACTTAGAAATCGTAAGTAATCTTAACGATAAAAAAATTCAACAACGCCCTGTTGGCCGCTAATCATCATTTTTCGGATTTCTTCTTCCGATAGTTTTCGTACTTTCGGATTCATGTCGTAGTCGTTGATATAAATCGTCCGCACAATATCTTCGGGTTTTGGTCGGCACACGGTTTCGGTCATGATATTATACAAAGCCGAAACATACCCTTTAAAATCTTGAATTTCAAAAGGGGCAAAACCTGTCTTTAGGCGAGTTTCGTGGTCGATTTGCTCACACCTTTCCAAGCGTAGCCCCAAAGTTTCTTCGTTAAAAACTGGTTCGTTTACTGTGCTATCAGTTGCAGTACTCAAGTATTTAGTTTGGTCAAAAAGTTCAATCGGATAATTCATCAAAAGTCCACCATCAACAAAAACATCGCATTCATCGCTCGGCAGCGGACTTTCAATAATTTTCCCTTTAGGGTTAATCGAAATTGACTGGTAATAAAGTGGAATCGACATCGAAACTCGCACGGCATCACAAATTCTCATATCAGGGTAAGTTTCGTGCGAAAATACCACAACTTTTTGTTTTGAAAGATTTACTCCCGTCACATATAAATCTCGGTACGGTACAGTTTGAGCCAATTCGTGTAGCTCGGCAAATGTCAGGTTAGGTTTATTGGTGCGGTCGGCGATAAGTTTCTGAATCGTATTCAAAAAGCTTTTTCCTTCATACCAGCCAAATTTTTTCAAGAAACGTTCGCCTGCCCGAAAAACAGTTCCCCCATCATTAAAAGTCTCAATGGGCGTATCGGCAATAATTTGCGAAATCTCGGCCGCCGAATAGCCAACTGCTAATAAACAAGCTTGAATTGCCCCAGCCGAAGTCCCTCCTACTCGCTGAATTTGTGGCAAAACGCCTCGATTTTCAAGTTCAATCAATGCTCCACCATAAGCTACACCTTTGATACCCCCTCCCTCCATTACCAAATTTCTGTAAACTTTTTGTTGAGCAAAACCCATAAATGAAAGCAAAAGCAAAAGAATAAATTTATACATTATCAATCTCATTTTTATTAAAACCTACACAAACAAGCTAAATCTTTGGAATAAACGAAGTTTTGAAAATTCTATTACAATCATTAGCTTAATAAATCAACACACAATCTAATCCTTTGATTTCGGCTATTATTATTTTTTAATTCATAACTTTGCACATTGAATTAAAATTAGCCCAAATGCTCACTCATTCGCTCAAACTACGTAAACCCTTAGCAGTAATCGACCTCGAAACAACAGGTGTAAATGTAGCCAAGGATAAAATCGTAGAACTCTGTATTGCTAAAGCAAAACTCGACGGCACGGTAGAAGTAAAAACTAAGCTCATCAACCCAGGTATTCCGATTCCGCTCGAAACGAGTCTTATCCACGGAATTTACGACGAAGACGTCAAAGACGCACCAACTTTCAAGCAAATTGGCAAGGCTCTTGCTCAGTTTTTGGAAGGTTGCGATTTGGCAGGTTTCAACAGTAATCGCTTCGATGTACCGATGTTAGTAGAAGAGTTTTTGAGAATGGATGTTGATTTCGACATTAAAAACCGCAAATTAATTGATGCCCAACGTATTTTCCACCTCATGGAACCTCGTACTCTTTCAGCAGCCTACAAATTTTTCTGCAATAAAAGCCTTGAAAATGCACATAGTGCTGAAGTAGATACTTTGGCTACGCTTGAAGTGCTTTGCTCGCAAGTAGAACGCTACGAAGGAGTAAAAATTAAAAACGAAAAAGGTGAAGAATACGAACCAGTAAAAAATGACATGGACGTATTGCACCAACTTACTTCGGCAAATATCGTTGATTTTGCTCAACGAATGACTTTAAACAAAAACGGAGAAATCGTGTTTAATTTTGGTAAACACAGCGGCAAACCAGTAAAACAAATATTAAAAAACGAGCCTCAATATTACGATTGGATGATAAACGGAGATTTCCCACTTGACACAAAACGTAAATTAACTGAGATTAAGCTCAAAATGATGCTTGATAAATAGATAAAAGACTGAATATCACGGTACATTCAACAATTTTCTTAAAAAGCACACTACAAAAACGAATATTGTTTATTTTTGCGGAAATATTCTTAGACACACGCCCCAAAGGCGTATTTTGAAAGAATTAATTAAACTGTTAATTGATAAAGAAATGCAAAGCCAAATACCTGACATTTTTCAGATACCCCTAATAAATTATGTATTATTAGCCAGTATCTTGTTTATCATTGGCATCGTGGGTGTTCTTATTCGCCGAAATGCCATTATTATCTTCATGTCTGTCGAGTTAATGCTCAATGCCGTAAACCTACTTTTGGTTGCATTTTCATCGTATCGTTCAGACCCAGCGGGACAAGTCTTTGTATTCTTCATTATGGCCGTAGCCGCTGCCGAAGTAGCCGTCGGACTCGCCATTATCGTAATGATTTACCGCAATATTCGCTCAATCGACGTGAGTCTTTTAGATAAATTAAAGTGGTAAGATTCAATGAAATGAAAAACGCAACTCTTCGTTTTTCATACTTCATTAATCATTATTCTTTGAAAATATAATTTGTAAGATATGTTATTAATAAAACTTATACCTTTATTTCCACTCATCGGTTTTTTAATCAATGGGCTTGGTTTCCGCAAAGTATCTAAAGGTCTGGCAGGTTGGATTGGCACAGGAGCGGCTCTTCTTTCGTTTGTTGGAGCTTTTTCAGCTTATCAAGCATTTATTGCAGGTGGCCAACAACCAATCATCGTTAGTATTTTTGATTGGATTACAGTCGGAACGCTCAATATCAACTTCTCATTTCAAATTGACCAACTTTCTATCTTGATGCTCTTCGTTGTGACGGGTGTGGGTACGCTCATTCACGTATATTCGATGGGCTACATGCACGATGACGAAGGTTTTGGCAAATTCTTCGCTTTCTTAAATCTATTCTTATTCTCGATGTTGTTGCTCGTTATGGGTTCAAACTACATTGTGATGTTTATCGGTTGGGAAGGTGTAGGTCTTTGTTCTTATTTATTGATTGGTTTCTGGAACAAAAACTTTGAATACGGCAATGCCGCTCGCAAAGCATTCATCATGAACCGTGTCGGTGACTTAGGCTTTTTGATTGGTATTTTCTTGATTATCAACCAATTTGGCACAGTAGAATACCTTCAAGTTTTCGACAAAGCAAAGGGTTTCTCGGTTGGCGATGCTACAATCGTAGCCATTACAGCTTTCTTGTTTATCGGAGCAATGGGTAAATCAGCTCAGATTCCACTTTATACTTGGTTACCAGATGCGATGGCGGGTCCAACACCAGT
Organism: Emticicia sp. W12TSBA100-4; assembly: GCF_040253585.1. Classification (NCBI taxonomy): domain Bacteria; kingdom Pseudomonadati; phylum Bacteroidota; class Cytophagia; order Cytophagales; family Leadbetterellaceae; genus Emticicia; species Emticicia sp. W12TSBA100-4. The sequence goes on along the minus strand of NZ_JBELAU010000010.1, from coordinate 42,452 downwards.
TTCGGCCTTGATTCACGCCGCTACGATGGTAACATCTGGTCTTTACATGATTGTTCGCTCAAATATTCTCTATACACTTGCACCTGGCACACTCGAAGTAGTAGCGTGGGTTGGTGTGGCAACGGCTCTTTTTGCGGCAACCATTGGTATTTTCCAAAACGATATTAAAAAAGTATTGGCTTACTCAACCGTGAGTCAGTTGGGTTATATGTTTATGGCAATGGGCGTTTCGGCTTATACGTCGGGTTTCTTCCATGTCGTAACTCACGCCTTCTTCAAAGCATTGTTATTCTTGGGTGCTGGTAGTGTTATTCACGCCATGAGTGGCGAGCAAGATATTCGTCGCATGGGTGGACTTGGCGGTAAAATCAAAATTACAGCCATTACTTTCCTTATCGGTACGATTGCCATCTCTGGTATTCCTCCATTTGCAGGTTTTTTCTCGAAAGATGAAATCTTAGCACACGTTTACGAACACAATAAAATCATGTGGGTGTTGGCAGTAGCTGGATCAATGATGACGGCTTTCTATATGTTCCGTTTGTATTTCTTGACTTTCACAGGAAGTTTCAGAGGTACACATGAGCAAGAGCATCACCTACACGAATCACCATTTAGCATGACATTGCCTTTAATGGTACTTGCAGTGTTATCAATCGTTGGTGGTTTTATCGGAATGCCTGAAATTTTTCACTTCCCTCACGCACTTGCTGAGTTTATGAGCCCATTATATGAAGGCTCGAAAGCTGTAAATCCTGAGTTTGGCGGTACACCAATCGACCATTCAACCGAATGGATGTTGATGGGAATTTCGGTTGCAGCCGCAGTTGTTTCTATCGTTTTTGCTTATTCTAAATTTGGTGGAAGCAAAAATGTTCCTGCCGAAGATTCAGAAATTACAGGCTTACAAAAAACTATTTATAACAAATATTATATTGATGAAGCTTACTGGGGAATTTTCGTAAACCCAGTGAAACGTTTATCAAATGTATTTGCTAATATAATCGAGCCAAAAGGATTCGATGGTGCAGTAAATGGCGTTGGTGGTTTTGTAAATACATTTAGCGGCGTTGCTCGAAAACTACAAGCAGGTGGAACAGGATTCTATTTATTTGCGATGGTTATCGGTATTGCCATAATCTTGGGAATGAATCTCGGATACCAAGTTTTGGAAACTATCTTGGCTTTTGTTGGAAAAAAATAAAACTTAGGTCAAATCCTGACCTATTGATATTCATAAAAATTACGGTTAAGTAATAATAATAAAATTAATTTCGAATGTTGGCACTAACACTCATACTTATACCCCTCATTGGTAGTCTTGTACTACTCTTATTGAAAGGAAGTAGCGTAGGTTCATCAAAAAATACAGCCCTTGTAGTATCATTGGCTACACTTGCTGTTGCTATTTATGCTTTTACGACCTTCAGTACTCAAACAACTATCGGAGTAAAATACAGTTGGATGAAAGACCTAAACATCAATTTTCACGTTTCGATTGATGGTATCAGTCTTTTATTGATATTGCTTACAGCATTCTTAGTACCGCTTATTATTGTTTCAACATTTAAGCATACATACAAAAATCACGCTTCTTTTTACGCACTTATCCTCTTGGCCGAAACAGCCTTAATGGGTGTATTTATGGCTCGTGATATTTTCTTGTTCTATTTCTTCTATGAAGCAGCATTGATTCCTGTTTATTTCATTGCAGCTGTTTGGGGAGGAAAAGACGCACCACGTATCACTTTCAAGATGTTTGTTTATACTATCTTCGGAAGTTTGTTTATGTTGGTTGCCCTTGTTTATTTATATATGAAAGGAGCAAGTGCTGAAATTGACCAATTGGCTACAACCGCTAAGTTGCTTTCACCAAACGCTCAAAATCTTTTATTCTGGGCATTTTTCATTGCATTTGCTATCAAAATGCCTGTGCTTCCATTCCATACTTGGCAGCCAGATGCTTATTCAGAATCTCCAACACCAGCAACGATGTTGCTTTCGGGTTTACTTTCTAAAATGGGGGTTTATGGTCTGATTCGTATCATGCTTCCTTTAGCTCCTGTGGGTGTAGCCAACTGGGGACAATTCGGAATGGTTCTTTCAATCATTGGTTTAATCTACGGTTCAATCATTGCTATTCAGCAAAACAATATCAAACGCCTGATTGCTTATTCATCTTTTGCTCACATGGGCTTAATGGCAGCGGGTGTTTTATCGGGTAATATTAACGGTATTCAAGGAGCATTACTTCAAATGGTTGCTCATGGTGTAAATGCAGTTGGTTTATTCTTTATCGTGAAAATCATCTACGACCGCACTGGAACTCGTGATTTGACGGCTTTGGGTGGAATTACACAAAAAACACCTGCTTTGAGTATTTACTTCATGATTATTATGTTGGGAAGTGTTGCTCTACCACTTACAAATGGTTTCGTTGGAGAGTTTTTATTACTCAAAGGAGTTTATGATAAAAATGCCTGGTTAGGTGGTTTTGCTGGTCTTACAATCATTTTGGGTGCAGTTTACATGCTTCGCTTGATGCAACGCTCAATGTTTGGCGAAAGCAATGACGTGACAGCGAAATTTAAAGATGTAAGTGGCAGCGAAGTGGCAGTTTTATTGCCAATCGCAGCAGTAGTTTTGATTATGGGTCTTTTCCCTAATGTTTTCTTAAAAATCACCGAACCCGCTGTGAATAGCATTTTACAGATGATGAAGTAATTCGGTCGATAGTTTTTCAATGCTCCAAAAACATTGAATTTTATCAAAAAATAGAAATATTATAAAACTCAATTCCTCCCCTCAAGGGGCTGGGGGTTTATCAAATAAAATATGTATCCAATACTCGTACTCTCTGTTACTGGACTTGTTACCTTGTTTTTAGGTTTCCTAAAATCAAAGAAAATACTTTTACCAGCTTCTTTGCTTTTTGTGGCGATTGCCTTTCTCTCAAACTTTATTGATTGGAATGCCCCAGGATTGTATTTCTACGATATGCTCGAAGCCAGTAATCTTTCTATCATATTTAGTTCAATCATTTTGCTTTCGGCATTTTTGGTGATGGCATTATCGAAAGGATTCCTTGATGACGAACATTCTCAACCAGCCGAATATTTTGCAATTTTGCAGTTTTCGTTGGTAGGAGCAATCATGATGACAAACTTCCAAAATCTTATTATGTTGTTTGTGGGTGTTGAAATCCTTTCTGTATCAATGTATATTCTTACAGGTAGCGATAAACGCAATCTAAGAGGAAATGAAGCCGCTTTGAAGTATTTCTTGATGGGTTCGTTTGCTACGGGTATCATGCTTTTTGGTATGGCCATGCTTTACGGTGCTAATTATTCTTTTAATATTTCTGATGCTCGCATTTTATTATTACAACCAGTCACCGATGTTCGTCCAGTATTTTTATACGTTGGGGTTACATTTTTGTTGATTGGCTTATTATTTAAAGTTTCGGCAGCACCTTTCCACTTCTGGACACCAGACGTATATGAAGGAGCTCCAACGATATTTACAACGTTCATGTCAACAGTTGTAAAAACTGCTGGTTTTGCGGCAATTTATCGCATTCTTGAAGTATCATTCTCACCAATGTATAGTTTCTGGTGGGTAATGGTCGTGACGATGGCTATACTTAGCTTATTCATCAGTAACATTACCGCAGTTTCTCAGAATAGCTTTAAACGTATGTTGGCGTTTTCAAGTATATCACACGCAGGATATATGTTGCTCGCAGTTGTAGGTTTAAACAATAAATCAGGTGATTCTATCGTATTCTATTCATTAGCTTATGCTTTAGCAACGATTAGTGCTTTTGGTGTATTAATGATTGTATCGAAAGACCGCTTGGTTGATGGCCGTCCAAACGAAAATATTGCGGTTTTGAATGGTTTATCAAAAAAGAGTCCTTTCTTAGCGGCTGTTTTGGCAATCTCAATGTTGTCGTTGTCTGGTATTCCACTAACGGCTGGTTTTTGGGGTAAGTTTTATGTATTTGCAGATGCAGCCTCACGTGGACATATTTGGGTGCTTGTACTTGCTATTATGATGTCAGCGGTTGGTATTTATTATTACTTCAAGCCGATTATTGCAGCGTATATGAAAGAGGGCGAAGGAGATAATATTCGATTGAGTGCTTTTTATAAAATAATTCTTGGGTTTACAACCCTTGGCTCAATTTTACTCGGCTTGTTTCCTGACTTGGTACGTGAATTGCTCTGATTTGCGAAACCGTAAATCACTAACCTATAGAGCATATTTTAAACCTTACTGGACTATATCAATTTGTGAAATTACTGAATAAAATAAAAAATAAAGAACTAAGGTCATTTATCACATTCTTTCTTACCGCTGTTTTAGGAGCAGGGACAAACTTTTTTACCCGAATATTATACAAACCACTATTCTTGAGTTTTGGCTTTGCTGATAAACCAGCATTTCAATGGAGTGTTTTTGCAGGATATATGACTGCTACAATAATCACTTTTATACCACAGAAAGTCTTTGCATTCTCTGCAAAAGAGTCTGGAAATACTAAGCGAGAATCTGTGAAATTTTTTATTATTGCTACTTTAGCATTGGGAATACAATTAGGATTATCTTCTTTAACCCTTGATTATATTGCTAATGTATATTTCACTAATTTCTCATTGACTCTTCGAGAAACTTTTTCGCATATTGTAGGTATGGGGTTCAGTTTTCTGGCCAACTTTTACGGACATAAGTTCCTAACTTTCAGAAGCACAGGTGTTTACGATAAAATCAAAGCCCGTTCTGCTCGCTGAAATTGTACAAAAACAAGAAAAGCTATTTTCTTAAAAAGAATTTAAGGAAATTTTAAATATTTTTTAAGAAAACCCTTGCATCTTATCTTAAAATTGTCTTAAATTTGCAATGCGTTTAAAATCAAACCTTAAAACACCGCAAACAAAGACAATGAAAAAAGTAATCGCAATCTTATTCGTAGCATGTGTAGCTTCTTTAGCTGCTTGTACTTCTAAAACTGAAACTGCTGCTGACTCAACTGTAGCTGCTGTTGATTCAACTGCAACTGCTGTTGTTGATACAACTGCTTCAACTGATACTACAGCTGCTGCTGATACAACTAAGAAATAATTTTTCTTGAGTTATATAAAAAAACCTTGTTCATCAGAACAAGGTTTTTTTATTGCCTATCAATCAACAACTTACCAATTTCTTACTTTATCATTAATTAAATCTAATAAGAATTTGGTTGCTTTACCAACTTTTCCATCGGCAATCATCTTATTGTCTATTTGAGTAATTGGCAATACTTTTTTGGTTGAACTGGTCGTAAAGACTTCATCGGCTTCCAATAATTCCTTCAATTCCACATTTCTTTCTTCAATTTTAAAATGGTCTTTGGCTAAATCTAAAACCACTTTTCGAGTAATTCCTCGTAAAATCTTTCTATTTGGCGTAATTAGAACATTATTTTTTACAAGAAAAACATTACTTCTACTCAGCTCACTTATATAGCCTCTTTTATGAAAAAGTACATCTGATGCACCCACTTCTTTAATATCAGCTTGTAGAATCATTAAATGTTTGTAATCAGTACTCTTCAAATCAGGGTAGTCACGTACATATTCATGCGAGATAACTTTGATGCCTGTTTCGTACTCTTGCGGCTTTACAGGGTGAATATCTTCGCTAATGATAAGTAAATTGGGTTTCGACACCTTCATGCTATCTTCTGAGTAGCCACCCGTCAATACAAAACGAATGCCGCAATCTGCTAAGCCACATTGCTCAATTAAACTTAAAACAACCTTATAAGCATCTTCTTTTAGAATCGGATTTGGCAAACGCATCAACTTTGCCGAACGCTCAAAACGCTCCCAGTACAAATCCCATTGAAATGGACGACCATTATACGTGCGAAAGTAGTCGAACAGACCATAACCTCTTAAAAGTCCTAAATCTGAAATATGAATATTAGTTGTTTCGACTGGACTAACAACTCCGTTTAAGTAACAATGATGGGCCATAATTTATTGATAATGGAAAATTAAAAATTGTTTGCCAAACTTAGCCATTCTTAGTTCTTTACTTCAAAAAAATCGCCCTTATTCCAAGTTGGTTTTTCGGGAGTTTGAGCAATTAAATAACTTACCAAAAAGTTTACCCGAGCATACGTTTTACCTGCTGCCCACACAAAACCATTCGTGATTTCGTCGGATGGCTTATGGTAGTGAGCTTCACGCCATTTCTTTACCTTCTCGGCCAGATTTAAGCTTGGATTACTAAATCTATAGCCATATTTAATGTGAAGAGCAGGAATACCCGCTTTGACGAAATTATACTGGTCGCTACGTACAAAACGCCCTTCGCTTGGGTCTGGGTCTGGTTCAACTTCTAACTTTACCATACTGGCCGCCGTTTCTACTACTTTTTGTAAGCTACTGTGTTCTGCACCTAATGGAGCAACAGACTCTAAAGGAGCGAGCAACGTAGGCATATCAGTATTTATATCGGCCACGATTCGGCTTTTCTTTACTGTTGGGTATGCTGCAAAATAACCAGAACCAAGCAGTCCCATTTCTTCAGCTGTAACCAATAAGAAAAGCAACGAACGCTTAGGCTTATCAGCAGTTGGTAAAGTAGCATACGAACGAGCAATTTCTAAAGCACAGGCCACACCCGAAGCGTTATCGTGAGCTCCATTATAAATTGAGTCGCCATTGATTGGTCGGCCAACGCCTAAATGGTCAAGGTGAGCCGAATGAATTACGTATTCTTTCTTTAGTTTTCTATCAGTTCCTTCGAGTTTTGCTACCACATTATAACTTTCAATATCTTGATAAGTGCTTTCATAGTGACCAGAAATTTTGCTTTTAAGGCTTTTACTTACATATTTACCTTTTTCGAGTTGTTGCCAAGTACTATCAAGCATATTGTTTTCGGCACGCATCAAATCTTGTAGAGCCGCCACCGAAATTCCACCAGCAACTTTGATTTTTCCGCCTAAAACGCTTGCCGAACTTGTACGTTTACCCTTAGCAGTTACCGAAGCCGAAATACCATTTGAAACCATGCTATTGGCAGCAGCTTTAAACTGCACAACACTGGTAGTATAATTACAAACCAATACTCCTATTGCACCGTTTTGAGCAGCAAAGGCTTGAATAGTAGCAGGATACCCCAAATGTAACTTTACGTTAGCAGGTAAGTTTTCGGGAATCCGACGCAGCACAACTACAATTTTACCTTTTACATCAAGACCTTTGTAGTCTTCAATATTTATTTGCGGAGCATCAAATCCTGACCCAACAAAAACCAAAGGGGCATTAAAATCGACACTTTTTAGTTCAGGGTGTGGATAAATCGACAAATCATTACCGAGTGATAATTCTTTCTTTTCTCCATTGGGAAGAATGAGCGTAAATTTAGCTGTTTCTTTTACTAATTTAGCTTTACGAAGCTTTACTTTTTGAGTGTAAGTCCCTTTTTCGCCTGCTGGTTTCAAGCCCATTTCTTTGTATTGATTAATCGCATAATCAACGGCCATTTGGTAGCCTTCTTTGCCAGGTAAACGGCCTTTAAGTTTATCGTCTGAAAGATACGCTACGTGAGCCTTAATTCTATTGGTATCAATGTTATCGAGGTGTTTTAAGACTTGTTCAGAAATACTATTCTGAGCAAATGCTGAAAGACTTAGAAAAGAGAAAATAGTTAGGAATGTTTTCTTCATAAAGTGTAATTTCTGTTTTTTTATCAAAAGTAAAGTTTCTTGCTTAAAGCTACGCAACCACATTGTCATTTTTTGCATCTACTTATCAAACAAAATTATAAAAACTATGAAAAAGCTTCTTTTAACACTCAGTCTGATTGGCTGTTCGACATTTATTTTTGCCCAATCTACCCTAAAATCTAATACCGATTGGCTCACAACCCACTTAAACAAACTCGTTATTAATGACGATGACAAACAATTGAACGTAAACGGAAATAAATCTAAGCCTGTTTTTTCGTTTGCAGGAAACAAAATGTTGATGGACATTAGTGCCAAAGACAAAGATTTTTCGATGGGTTTTAATATCAGTTGGTCTTTAAAAGACGTACGAAAAGTAAGTTACAAAAAAGAAAAAAATGGTAATTATGAATTGGTATTGGATGTACCCGCCGACCGTGTAAAAGTAGATTTAGGCTTCGGAAAAGATAATAATATCGGTGGCTCATTTAATGTAAAAGATGATGATAAAGATAACCATACATCATTTACGCTCGCAACAAAAGATGAAAATGTGGTGAAAGAAATAACTCAGCACTTTGAAAGTGCAATTAGAGAAGCGAGGAAGTAATAAAATAACTGAGGCATACCTAAAAGATATGCCTCAGTTAAAACTCAAAGAATTTGGTAAATCCTAATGCAGTTAAGCCGTTTATTATTGGCGTATCAAATGTCCAAAGTTCGCAATCAAGTTCGATAGTTAGTGCCACGAAGGGGACATCTTTTTCATCAATTTCTTTGCACAATCGGTATGCTTCGAGGTAACTACCAATCGAAACAAAATCTTCATTAATGAAAGTAATCCGATTTAAAAGGAGATTGAGATATTCATAGAATTCATCTTCTAACTGTTGATTATTTTTCAAAATTTTTTCTTTATGCTTGAAAACTTCAACAATCAAAAATTTAGGTACATAAAAGGTAATTTCTTCTTGGTTCAGAATCTCTCTGATAAAAGAATATTTCAAACGAAGTGCCTTAAACACAACATTCGTATCAATAACTACAACCTTACTACTCATTGATAAATCGGTGTTTGTTTTTTTTCCACCAATCTGATTTAATTTGCTCACCTAACTCTTCAATTTCTTCATCAAAATCGAATTGTTGAGCCAACTCTTCTACTCGTAGTTTTTCAACTAATTTAATCAGCCAAGTTTTATCTAAGGCTTTTTTATCAATTGAAATAACGTATTTATCAGAATTTGTATCTAAATGAATTGAAGTCATTTTTTGAAAGATTTTATTCAAAGTTAATGATAAAACTTTAAAATAAAAGAAAGCAAATCTTTACTTATCACAATGTAAACAAGAATAGCATACCGTACAAACAATTGCGAGGTATGCCATTCCTAACTTTACCAAAAATTACTGCAATTTTCTATACTTAATACGCTTAGGCGTCACATCAGTTCCCAAACGTTTTTTGCGGTTTTCTTCGTATTCTGAGAAGTTCCCTTCAAACCAATATACTTGAGAGTCTCCTTCAAAAGCCAAAATATGCGTAGCAATTCTATCTAAGAACCAACGGTCGTGGGAAATAACTACCGCACAACCCGCAAAGTTTTCGAGACCTTCTTCTAAGGCACGGAGTGTGTTTACGTCCAAATCATTGGTAGGCTCATCTAAAAGCAATAAGTTACCGCCTTCTTTGAGCATCATAGCCAAATGCACACGGTTACGCTCACCGCCCGAAAGTGTACCAACTTTTTTCTCTTGGTCAGAACCTTGGAAATTGAAACGGCTCACATATCCACGGGCGTTGACTTGCTTATTTCCGAGCATTACCCAATCATTTCCCCCCGAAATCAATTCATAAACTGATTTATTAGGGTCGAGTTGATTATGCTCTTGGTCAACGTATGAAAGTTTTACGGTTTCACCTACTTCAAACGTACCTGCTAATGGCTGAAGTTGGCCTGTAATCAATTTGAATAAAGTTGTTTTACCCGCACCATTTGGCCCGATTATTCCAACGATACCATTTTGTGGTAAACTAAAATTAAGGTCTTCGTACAATAATTTATCGCCAAAGCCCATTTTCACGCCCGATGCTTCAATTACTTTATTACCCAAACGTGGCCCTGGTGGAATGAAAAGTTCGAGTTTATCTTCTCTTTCTTTCACGTCTTCGCTCACCATGCGGTCGTATGCTGCCAAACGAGCCTTAGATTTTGCCTGACGTGCCTTCGGAGCCATTTTCACCCACTCCAATTCTCGTTGTAAAGTTTTCTGACGTTTCGACTCTGACTTCTCTTCTTTTTCTAAGCGATTTTGTTTTTGCTCCAACCACGAAGAGTAATTTCCTTTCCACGGAATCCCCTCGCCTCTGTCTAATTCCAAAATCCAGCCCGCCACATTATCTAAGAAATAACGGTCGTGGGTAACGGCAATGACCGTTCCTTTGTATTGACGGAGGTGTTCTTCCAACCAAAGCACCGACTCGGCATCGAGGTGGTTAGTAGGCTCATCGAGTAATAATACATCGGGTTGTTTCAAAAGCAAACGGCAAAGTGCCACTCGACGTTTTTCTCCCCCCGAAAGGTTCTCAACCAAGGCATCTTCTGGCGGACAACGCAAAGCGTCCATTGCACGCTCCAAACGAGTATCTAATTCCCACGCATCAAAGTTGTCGAGTTTCTCTTGTACTTCACCTTGGCGAGCCAAAAGTTTATCAAAATCAGCATCGGGGTCGCCGAATGCTTCATTAATTTCGTCGAATTCTTTCAATAAATCTACGATTTCCTGCACACCTTCCTCCACAATCTGACGAACCGTTTTTGTTGGGTCAAGCTTTGGCTCTTGCTCAAGCATACCAACGGTATAACCTGGCGAGAAAACCACATCACCATTGATGTTTTTGTCGATGCCTGCAATCACTCGGAGAAGCGTAGATTTACCTGAGCCATTCAAACCCAAAACCCCAATTTTGGCTCCGTAGAAGAACGAAAGGTAAATATTTTTTAAGATTTGACGATTGGGTGGAATGATTTTACTCACTCGCTCCATCGAAAAGATAATTTGTTCGCTCATGGTTGAATAAATCTGTAATTAGGTCTGAAAACAAAAATTAATGTTAATTTTTTAATAATTTCACATCAAAATCTATTAAATCAGGTATTTTTTACTACATTTAATAAATTTTTACGCAAATATCGCTAAAGCTGTTTGTATTATACAAAAAAACTGCGAATTTTACCCAAACAAACCACCATCCCTGACTCACAAGCCATGTGATTTATTATTATGAACGGCGTAACATTAGAAAACGAATATGCTTACATAAAAGACGGTAAGGTATTCTTGAAAGGGTATTTAGATATGCCCGACCGACAAATCGGAGAAGTTAAACGCACAGAAGAAGAGGCTTTCCAGTATTTCATTAACCGTTACCAAATTGCGGTAAATAAGGTTACTCAATTGGAATCTGAGATTACCGAGGCCCAAAATAAGGGTTCTTTCTTGACAAAACTCACACAACTCCGCAAACGCTTGCTGAATTTCGACGGCATCGGCGACTTTATTCCATTGCTCAAAACACTCGATGAGCAAGAGGAATTTCTGCGTAGTCTAATTGTGGGCAATCAAGCCAATAACTTGGCTATCAAAGAAGCTCTTATTGAAGAAGCTAAGGTAGCTAAAGAAGAGGTTGATTGGAATATAGTTGCGGAGCAACTCCAAGACATTAAAACTCGCTGGATAAGAACTGGTCCAGTTGATAAGCCTTATCAGGAATCAATCGAACAAACTTTCAAAGAAGTTTTAGATGATTTCTATCAACGTAGAAAGGCTTTCTATGAGGAACAAAATCGTATCATTGGCGAGCGTATGGAAAAATATGCCGAGCTTGTTCGTGGTGCCGAGATGTTATTCAGAATGGGTAACTGGGAGCTTTCATTCGCCGAATTAAAACGCCTACAATCAGAATGGCGTAATGTGGGCGATGTACCACCGAAAAGATTGAAATATGAGTTCCGTAGATTCAAGAAACTCACTACATTATATTACGAAAAATATTGTGCTGCGAAAGGGATCCAAATCAAAGTACGTGTTGACCCTCGTGTAGAAGCTCAACAAAAAATGATGGAAGAAGCCGAAAGCTTGGCAGAATCGAAAGATATTTTTGCAGCAACCGAGCGTGCGAAAGTGATGCTCAACGACTGGAAAAACATCAAAGTACCTTCGCACTTGGCAGTACGCAACGTTGCAGAGCGTTTCAGAGCAGCTTGTGATAAGATTTTTGAATTGAGCTACTTGATGAAAGTGGTTACTCGAAAATTGCCTAATTACAACTACTTGAGCGAAAAACAACAAATCTTGACGAAGTTCCGGGAAATGGAAAATATCGTGATTCGTGCAAGAGGCGAATTGAAGATTTTGATTGAAAGCAACGAGGGCGTTTCGCAAGGGCCAGATTTAGATAAAATCACGCAATCTAATATCCAAACTCAAAAGCGTAAGCTCTTAATGAAGGAAGTGATTTTGGAAGAATTACGCCGTGCTGCACAAGCTCAATAAAAAAAATAAAAATATTTTTGGTTTGAGACTTGCGTTATAAAATCAAAAATATTAATTTTGCATCATAATTCAGGACTGACCTATGGTGTAATGGTAACACTACGGTTTTTGGTACCGTCTTTCTAGGTTCGAATCCTGGTAGGTCAACAACCTTAAAAGGTAAAATTTGATTCATTCAGATTTTACCTTTTTTAATTTTATAGCTTTCCCTTTGAATCTTCTTGCGGAATTATTTACCGATAGGCTTTGTTAAAGTTTAGTACAAACCAGAACTTTTCGTCTTTCTTTACTTCTATCTTATGAAATTACTATTACAATACTTAGGCCGCTACCGTTGGCAGGTAGTGCTGGCTTTAGTTTTAGCAGCCATTAATCAAACCTTTTCATTGCTCGACCCGCTCATTTTCGGAAAAATCGTAGATGAGTATGCAGGAAAAGCAAAAACTTTCACGCAATCAGACTATACCGTTGGAGTTTTGCTGATGCTCGGTGCCGTTGTGGGTGTGGCGATGGTCAGTAGAATTGCCAAAACGCTTCAAGACTATGTAATGAATATGGTGATTCAGAAATTTGGAGCATCTATCTTTACTGATGGCTTGAAACATACGCTCAAACTACCCTACCAACAATTTGAAGACCAACGTAGTGGCGAAACGCTTTCGGTTTTGCAGAAAGTACGCACTGACACTGAGAAATTTATCACACTTTTTGTGAATGTTGGTTTTACGTCGTTGATTGGTATTATTGTGCTAAATGTGTATATCTTCCATTTCGGCATTAGCCCGTGGTTGTTTTTTGTGTATTTAGGTGGAGCAGCAGCATTAGCAGCTTTGACGAGAGTTTTGAGCCGAAAAATCAAGAAGATTCAGCAGACAATTACAAAAGAAACGACGGCACTGGCAGGAACAACCACCGAATCGCTCCGAAACATCGAGTTAATAAAAAGTTTAGGGTTAACCGACCAAGAAATCAAACGTTTAAATCTCAACACTTTCAAGATTCTGCAACTCGAACTCAAGAAAGTTCGTAGTATTCGTAGTATTGGTTTTATTCAGGGGACTTTCGTAAACTTCTTGCGTCAGGCAATTTTATTCCTCTTATTATTATTGATTTTCAAAGACCAAATGACTGTTGGTCAATTACTTACGCTACAATTTTGTTCATTTTTTGTATTTGGACCAATGCAAGAAATGGGCAATGTAATTATTGCTTACCGTGAGGCCGAAGCCTCGCTCAATAATTTTGAGAAATTACTCAATAATCCAATTGAAGTAACACCAGAGTTTCCGACTAAACTCGGAATGGTTGAAAACCTTCGTTTTGAAGATGTGAGTTTCAAACACCTAACTGCCGCAGGAAAAGCCTTAGAAGATGTGAGTTTTGAAGTAAAGAAAGGTCAAACCGTAGCATTTGTTGGGCCATCGGGTTCGGGAAAAACTACTTTGGTAAAACTCTTGGTTGGGCTTTATAATCCATCGGAAGGAAAAGTATTTTATAATGGACTACCCTCTGACGAAATCAATATTGAAGAATTACGCTCGCAAATTGGTTTTGTAACACAAGACACACAATTATTTTCGGGAACAATCAAAGAAAACTTATTATTTGCCCAACCTCGTGCGACCGATGAAGAAATCATGGACGCTTTGCAGAAGGCATCATGTCAGAATCTTTTGGCAAGAGCCGATAATGGCGTTGATACCGTCATCGGTGAAGGTGGAATCAAGATTTCGGGTGGAGAAAAACAGCGTTTGTCAATTGCGAGAGCGTTGTTGAGAAATCCGAAGATTTTTGTTTTTGATGAAGCTACTTCGGCCTTAGATTCATTGACCGAAGAAGAAATCACAAACACGGTAAAAGACGTAACCGCCCAAGGCGACTACATAACAGTAATGATTGCTCACCGACTAAGCACCGTAATGCACGCCGATAAAATCTTTGTTTTAGAACAAGGGAAAATCATTGAAGTGGGTAAACACGAAGAACTTTTGGTTGAAAAAGGGCTTTATTATGCTATGTGGCGTCAGCAAATTGGCGAACGCAAGAATAAATTGGTAGCTGCTTAAATGTAAAATCACTATTAAAAAATGTGCCACACCTTGTCATCACAGACAAAAGGTGTGGCATATTTTTTTAGGATAAAGCTAAGGACTATTGACCATCGACCGTGGACTACTCCTGCATAACCTTCGTAATTTCGTTCAGTTTCTGTACTTTGCTCTGAAAATCACCTTTGAGTTTATTTCTGATTGCTTGCAAATTATTCAATGTTTCTTGCAAGTTTTCGGGAATGATTTCTTCTAAAATCTCTCGGAAACGCTTCGCAAAGGTCGGTGATTTTCCGTTGGTAGAAATAGCAATTTTCAAATCTTCTTTCACCACTACCGAACTCAAATAAAAATCGCATAAATCGGGCGTATCTGCAATATTTACCAATATTCGTTTGGCTTTACAATCGTCTCGTACTTGTCGGTTTACTTCTTTGCTGTCTGTTCCTGCCGTAACGATGTCCATTCCATCAAGGTGCGAAATATCGTATTTTTCCTGAATCAACGTAAGGTTATGATGTGGCACCAATGCCTTGATTTCCTCACGAATTTCGGGAGCAACGAGCGTGACTGTCGCTTTTGGAGAATTTCTAAAAATAGCTTCGAGTTTTTCTAAACCCACATTTCCTCCACCCACGACAAGCGTATTCAATTCTTCAAGTTTCAGAAATACTGGAAATAATGTATTCATTTTTAAGCGATAAAAGTCTTCTCTAAAATTCTTACCAAAGCTTCTAAACCTTCTTTGTCAACTTCCGAAAAATCATCTAATTTATCGCTATCAACATCCAAAACCATTGAAACATTGCCATTTTTATCAAAAACTGGCACTACAATTTCAGATTTTGAGGCCGAACTACAAGCAATATGCCCAGGAAACTCTTCGACATTTGGCACAATAACGGTTTCTTTTGTGCGATAACAATGACCACAAACACCTTTATCAAAATTGATGCGAGTACAAGCAATCGGGCCCTGAAATGGCCCCAAAACTAATTGATTTTCTTTTTTGAGATAAAATCCAACCCAAAAGAATCCAAAAGCTTCTCTTAGAGCAGCAGCAAAATTAGCCAAGTTAGCCGTTTGGTCGGTTTCGCCACTCAGAAGTCCCTCTACTTGGGGAATAATACTATCGTAAACCTCTTTGCGGGAAGCATTTTCTGGAATATATAATGTTTCAGCCATATTTGTGGGGCGATGTTCCTACATCGTCCAAAGTAAGATTAAGCCACTGTATTAACAAAAAATCTTTTCAATGTCGGGGCATCAATGGCTTTCACTTGCCATTTGCTGTTTAAATCACCCAAAGTTGATAAAGTAGTGTTGTTGAAGATAATAGTTTCGGGAGAAACAAGACCGCTTTCAACGGCTTTTTTGTATTGAAAAACCGAGAAAGTTTTTATTTCGTTTCCATCAAGATATGCCTGTGAACGGTCGAAAAAATCTATGTTTAGGGCATCGCCAAGCTCTTTAAACCAACGAGTAGAGGCATCTATCGAGCAACCACTGGCGGCATTCATGTTTTGGTCGAGAGCAATAATCACAAAACGATTATGCAGCACCTTAGCCGAGGCCAACAAAGCCGCTCCATGAGCAGCCCATTGATTAACGGCTGGTTTGAGATAATTCTCAACCGTATTTATCTCATCAGCAGTCAACTGACGATTGGCTTGATATACCCAAATGCGGGCATCTTGCGGAATTTTATTGAAATCTACGTACATAATATTGTCTTTAAAAAAATATGCCACAATCAAAATTGCGGCATATATAGTTTGTAAACAATATTTTTTGAAAATAATCTCCGATAAGGTTGATTAATTTTTTATAAAAAGAAATACCTATTGATAAGCTAATCGTTCTAAATTATCTTCTACTACTTGGTGAGGACAGTAAACCAATAACAGCCAATAATGCAGCCCCTCCTAATGCCCAAGGTAGAAATTCTTCAGTTGCATTTTTTGGTAACATACGCCTATTAATTTCATCAACCGCATTTTTAGGATTTTTTCTATTAAAAACAACATAGTTTCCTTGTAGTAATCTATTATCAACTTGCATATTTTCTTCAAGCAATAATATATTTGGTGTATTATTGCTTTTTGCATAATTCCATTCTTTAATTACTCGTTCTCTATCATTGCTATTTTTAGTAATAACTCCAATAAATAGATTAGCTTCATTTATCATTCGTTGGCTCATTGGAGTCAATACAAATGAAGAAAAATCATAATTCATCGAAATAGAAAAGCCTTTTTCTCTGAGTTTTGCAGAAAGCAACGCCATTACTAATTCATCTCTATCATTTAGTGAATACGAAACAAATGCTCTCATGATAAATTCCTTTTAAAAAATTCGTAATATTTCGGAAAAAACTGTTGCCAAAGCGTATTTTCTGTACCCAAAATTAGGTTTTTTAATTGTTCACCCGACCAAATTTTATATTTATATTTAAAACTACAATTAAGTTCAAGACGTTCAAAGAAGTCCGTTAATTTTGAAGTAGGTCTTTTTTTACAAATAAGTAAGTATCCAGAAGCATTGTAAGAATGTATCAAAGAAGGAATATTAATATCCGCTATTTTGTTTGTTGAAATATCTGAGTCATGAAACTTACATTGAATAACCCATCTTCTAAGAAAAGTTTCAATATTATCATCAACAGTAAATTCAACTAAAATATCTCTCCCGCCATCTGTCCCAGTTCCAGATGCTTGTACTTTTACAGAAGTTACATCTTTTTTCATCCCTTTGAAGTAAGCAACTATTAATTCTTCAAATTGCTCACCATTTTCAATTTCATCTAATGAAAAGTGCATAAGTTATTATTTTTACATCGCTTGCTCCAGCAATTCAGCTAAATCATAGACTTTTACTTCATGCTCACGCTCTTTATTTTTTACGCCATCTGACATCATCACCATACAGAACGGACACGCCACTGCGATGGTTTTCGCTCCAGTAGCAAGTGCATCTTCAATTCGCTCAATGTTTACGTCTTTAGTGCCTTTTTCTGGCTCTTTAAACATTTGTCCACCGCCCGCACCGCAGCAAAGTCCGTTAGTTTTGCAACGCTTCATTTCTACGAGTTCGGCATCTAAATTCTCCAACAATTGGCGTGGTGCTTCATAAATATCATTCGCACGACCCAAATAACAAGAATCGTGGTACGTAATTTTTTGTCCTTTAAACGAGCCTCCTCCTTCAATTTTTACTCGTCCTTCGTTGATTAATTGCTGTAAATAGGTCGAATGGTGAATTACTTCGTAGTTTCCGCCCAATTCTGGATATTCATTTTTAAGCGTATTGAAGCAATGCGGACAAGCCGTGACGATTTTCTTCACGCCGTAGCCATTCAACACTTGAATGTTTTGTTGGGCTAACATCTGAAATGTAAATTCGTTACCCGCTCTACGTGCAGGGTCTCCCGTACAAGCCTCTTCTGTGCCGAGAACAGCAAATTTCACTCCAATTTTATTCAAAATCTTTACAAACGAAATCGTAACTTTTTTATATCGGTCATCAAACGAACCAGCACAACCCACCCAAAACAACACTTCAGGTTCTTGACCGCTTGCTGCCATTTCTGCCATCGTAGGCACTTTATATTCGATAGTATCTGCCATTTTTTTAATTAAGAATTAAGAATGTAGAATTAAGAATGATTTTTATTGTAACTCAACATTAACAAAAATAGTATGCGTGCATAACATTTGCAAGCGAGTAGCCGAAAATTATTTACACTCATTTAGTGTTATGATATTTGTAAGGTACTTTTTCCCAAGCAATGATTGAATTTAGTACCTTTGAAGCATTCTTCAGGATGTATTTAATGGACGTTTTTTACAACGTATTCATTCTACATTCTTCATTTTACATTCTTAATTCTAAATGGAAGGTCTTTTTTCTGTTGAAACAACATATTTTGCTGATGTGATTTTGCCCGTGCCGATTCCACGAATGTTTACGTATCGGGTACCGAGAAATTTTGTTGATGAGATAAAAATCGGGGCGAGGGTTATCGTTGAATTTGGCAAAAATCGGGTCGTGACGGCGGTTGTTGGACGGATTCATGAGACACCTCCTGCAAAATACCAAGCCAAATATATCCTCGAACTACTTGATACAGAGCCACTTATCACGAAGCAACAACTTTGGCTATTCGATTGGATTGCAGACTATTATATGTGTTGCGTGGGCGAAGTGATGAATGTGGCCGTGCCGTCGGGTTTGAAAGTTACGAGCCAATCAAGGATTCAACTCAACCCAGATTTTGACCATCCTGAGCTTTTGGAAGAAAACGAAATTGAGTTTTTGGAGATTCTGAAAAATCATGCTTCGTTGACTTATGATGATGCCCTGAAATTTGTGGGCGAAACCAATATCAACGCCATGATAAAGTCGTTGATTGGTAAGCACGCAATCATTATGTATGAGGAAGTTAAGGAAAAATACAAGCCTAAAATTGCCAAGAAAATTCGTCTAAAAAGGGTTTATGAGGGCAGTGAAGAAGTGGCTAATTTGATTGATTCGTTGGCCAAAAATGCCAAACAACAAACGGTTGTGTTGGAATATCTACGCCAGATTCCGATGCACCAACTCCGTGAACGCAATCACTTTGGCGTTGATAAATCGTTTTTTACGCAAGGTGAAACTTCTGATTCTTCGCTCAATAAATTGATTGAAAAAGGAATTTTGGAGCAGTTTGAAATCGTGGTTTCTCGTTTTGGCGATGATATGCCAACCGAGCCAGTTAAAATCGAATTGACCGAAGCCCAACAACAAGCCAGCAACGAGATTTTATCGAATTTTCAAGAAAAAGACATTGTTTTACTGCACGGAATTACGGGAAGTGGTAAAACCGAGATTTATATTGATTTGATTCAGCAGGTACTGGAAGGAGGCTCGCAAGTATTATTTTTATTGCCCGAAATTGCCCTTACGACCCAAATTGTGGTACGTATGAAGCGAGTTTTTGGCGATAAAATGGGCGTGTATCACTCCAAATTTTCGGACAATGAACGAGTTGAGGTTTGGAAAGGTGTGCTTGAAGGACGCTACCAGTTTGTGGTGGGCGTGCGTTCGGCGGTTTTCTTGCCAATGGATAATTTGGGCTTGGTGATTATTGACGAAGAGCACGAAAGTTCGTATAAACAATATGACCCCGCTCCACGCTATCACGCCCGTGATGTGGGCATTATGCTGGGGCTGAAACAAGGTGCGAAAATCTTGTTGGGTTCGGCCACGCCATCGCTCGAAAGTTATTATCAGGCTTCTACTGGCAAATATGGTTTGGTTACGCTCAACCAACGCTATGGCAATGCTCAATTACCTGATATTCAACTGATTGATTTAAAGGCTGAACGCAAGGCAAAAACCATGAAAAATGATTTTTCAAGCGTTTTGTGTCAGCATATTGAACATAATTTGGCTTCGGGTGAGCAGACAATCATTTTCCAAAACCGACGTGGGTATTCGCCGTATTTGAATTGCCAAGAATGTAATTGGATTGGTGAATGTGAGCAATGTGCGGTGAGTTTAACGTACCACCTCGACTCGAAAGAATTGCGTTGCCACTATTGCGGACATAAAGAAGAAATTCCGAGGGCTTGCCCCGCTTGTGGTTCGGGCAAAATCCGAACGGTAGGTTTTGGTACTGAAAAACTCGAAGATGACCTCCGAATTATGTATCCAGCGGCACGAGTGCAACGCATGGATTTGGACACGACTCGCACAAAAAATGCTTATCAGACAATTCTTGGGGAATTTGAGCAAGGAAATACTGATATTTTGGTCGGAACGCAGATGATTAGTAAAGGATTGGATTTCGACCGAGTGAGTTTGGTGGGGATTTTTGATGCCGACCGCATGATTCACTTCCCTGATTTTCGGGCGGCCGAAAGGGCATTTCAGATGCTTACGCAGGTGAGCGGGCGTGCAGGCCGACGTGAGAAAAAAGGTTTGGTGCTGATTCAGACCAATAATACGCAGCAGAGTTTGCTACACAAAGTTGTGGCGAATGATTATATGGGTTATTATCATGATGAAATCAAGGAGCGAGAAGGGTATTTTTATCCACCTTTTACTCGTGTGATTTCGATAACCGTAAAGCACGAAGAACAAGATAAAGCCGAAAAAGCTGCTCATTGGTTGGCCAATAAGTTGCTCGAAAAACTCGGTAAAGCTCGTGTGCTTGGCCCCGAAAAAGGCATGGTTGAGCGAGTAAGAAATAAGTTTTTGTTTGACATTTTGCTAAAACTCGAAAAAGATAAACTCAATATAAAAGCCGCAAAGGTTTTCTTACAAGAACAAATCGACGCCGTAATGACTCAGCGTGAGTTTAGAGGGGTTTATGTGGTGGTGGATGTGGATGCGGTGTAAAGTTTTTGAAGGATTAACTCTAAATTTTGCATTAGGTAATACTTAAAAGTATATTTGTTTTTTCTGTGTTAAATGTCGCAAATGTATGAAAATTGAAAAAATAAAAATAAAGAATTATAAAGTTTTTGAAGATACTGAAATAAGCGATTTACCAAGTATGTGTGTATTTTTAGGTGCAAATGGCTCTGGTAAGTCTACCCTTTTTGATATTTTTGGATTTTTAAGTGAAGCATTACGAAATAATGTTCGCTCTGCTATTAATAATAGAGGAGGATTCAAGGAAGTGATTTCTCGAAACAAGTCTGGGGATATTGAATTTGAGATAAAATTTAGAAATGATGCAATTGATGGGAAAAAGCAGCCTCTTATTACCTATGAGCTTAAAATAGGCTTAGAGCAGAATATGCCTATTGTGAAAAGAGAAGTTTTAAGTTATAGAAGAGGACAAATGGGCAAACCATTTAAATTTTTGAATTTTTCAAGTGGAAGGGGGTTCGCAATTATTAATGAAGAAAAATTTGAGGAGGCAAAACAAGATTTTCAAGAAGAAAGAAAAGAGTTTTTATTAGAGTCTGCTGATATTTTAGCGATTAAAGGACTTGGACAATTTCAAAGTTTTAAGGCTATCTCAGATTTCAGGAAATTATTGGAGAGTTGGTATATATCAAATTTTCAAATACCAGATGCTAAGAAGAGCCAAGATATTGGCGTAAGTGAAAGTCTTTCTTCAACAGGCGATAATCTTGCATTAGTAACAGACTACATCTATGAAAATTATCCAAAGATTTTTGATGAAATTTTAGTAAAAATGAAAAAAAGAGTACCTGGAATTGCTGATGTAAAGGCGGCAAAGACAGAAGATGGTAGAATAATTTTAAAATTTCAAGATGGAAGTTTCAAAGACCCATTTATTTCAAGATATGTATCAGATGGTACTTTAAAAATGTTTGCCTACTTGATTTTAATGAATAACCCTCATAAACATCCTTTACTTTGTATCGAGGAACCTGAAAATTATTTACATCCAGAGTTATTACAACAATTAGCAGAAGAATTTCGAGAATATTCTATTAAAGGTGGGCAAGTTTTTATTTCCACGCACTCTCCTGATTTTGTTAACGCTCTCAATTTAGAAGAGCTTTTCTGGCTAACTAAAAAGAATGGTTATACATTCATCAACAGAGCAAAAGATGATGAAACTGTGAAAAGTTTGGTAAAAGAGGGTGACCAATTGGGTTATTTATGGAATCAAAAATACTTTAAAGGAAGCGGACCACAATGAGAATAGAATTTTTATTGGAAGAACCATCTATGGAAAATGTTTTAAATGAGATTTTGCCAAAGATTTTACCAAAAGGATTTATTCTCAATTCTAATTGTTTTTTACGTCCACATCAAGGTAAAAGCGATTTAAGAAAATCTATCCCTAATAAAGTAAGAGCATTCTCTCATTCTCCTGAGGAAGTTAAGATTGTAATTTTACACGACCAAGACAGTAATGATTGCAAAGAGTTAAAAAGGCAAATTGAAGACTTATGTCTTCAAAATGGTCATTGCCCAGTTTTAATCAGAATTGTTTGTAGAGAATTAGAATCGTGGTACTTAGGTGATATGGATGCTATTCAGCAAATATATCCAAGATTTAAAGCTAATAATTATAAAAGGGTGGCTAAATTTAGAAACCCTGATATTTGTAATGCTTCGGATGAATTAAAAAAAATAATTCCAGACTTTCAAAAAGGATATGCTTCCAGAGAGATTTCAAAACATTTGAATATAGAAGAAAATCAATCTGAAAGTTTCAAACAATTTAGAGACGGAATTAGAAAGTTTTTGAATACCTAAAATAGAAATACTCTGCGAATAATAGTTCTTCGCAAAAGTGTTTTGACATCTCCTGATGTCAATTGGAAAATTGCGTTCGGGAGAACCAAACTTACCTCTTCAAAACTTGAAACGGAGCCGCCCAGTTTTCACACAGTAAAGCCCAAAGTTGAAATAAAAACACAAAACTTCGTATAAACGCCATTTTACAAAATTATATTTTGAAAAATATGGCCTTGATTTATGTATTCAGAATTTGAAATATAATTTGTACGACAAATAGTATTTGTATATTTTTGAAAAAAAACTACTTTGAAAACACACCTTACAATAATCCTATTATTTTTCAGCTTTGTTCTCAAAGCTCAAGAGCCTGCCACAATCACCAGTTTAAAAAGTAAATTAGATACTGCTTCTACACTAAAAACGAAAACATTGCTTCTTGGGCAGCTTTCACAGACATATGCTGGAATCCAAAAGTTTGATAGTGCCATTGCCTATACCAACAAAATGCTCACAGCAAATGCCCAAATTGATGATAAAGATAGGTTAGCATCTATAAATCTATTGATGTCTCAACATTACCTTCAGCAAGGGAAAATAGATGGGGCGTATCCGTATTTGAGCAAGGCCGAAAAATTATTGGAAAACTCAAATGATATTACTCAAATATCAGGGTTGAACATTTTATTTGGAGCTTACTATTTCTATAAGAAGGAAATCAAAAAAGGAGAAGAATATTTTAAAAGAAACATAGATTTATATAATCAGGGTAAAGCCATAAATAAGAATTTGGTTATGATATCCTACCAAAATTTATTTTCAACGAGCTTTAATCAAAATAATCTTAAAAACACCTTTGAAGCTCTAAACAACTATTACGATTTTGTGAAAAACAATTTTCCTGATAAGCTGAGTGATGCTAATTTTTTGTTGGGGAATTTTTATTTAATGAGTCGAGATTTTAAAAAAAGTATTTCAAGCCTTCAGAAAAGTTTGAGTTTAAACAAAAAAGAAAATACCGCATTTGAGGCTCAGGCCAAAACTTTCCTCGCTACTGCTTATCAGGAATCTAATAAATTAGATTCTGCCAAATACTATTTAAAGGGCAATAGAGAAGTTTTTGAAAAAACTGGCGACAAGTTTTTTCTCGGAATGACATATTACATAAATGCTCAAATTCAAGAAAAAGAAAAAGATTTTGATAAGGCCGAAGAAAACATATTAAAGGCTATTGAACTTTCACCCGAAGAAGATATACGAAAGATGAAAGCCTCTTATCAAAATCAACTGTATGCAATTAAATTGGAGAAGTTATTTCAAGATAGTCTGACGCTGAAAAACGACCCAAAGAAACAAAGTGAATTGAAAGGATGGTTGACAAAGTATGAGGCTTCGTCTAAAGATATTGAAGGTAATTACGGAGCCCAATATGGCTTATATGAAAACTACGAAAAACTGGCAAAAGGCTATGAATACACAGAGAATTATGATTTAGCACTTTTTTACTTGAAGAAAGCTATCGCTTCAAAAAATGCAGTTTATGGCCAAGAAAAACTCAAAGAATTCGCCGATTTTGAGTCGGAGTACGAAATGAAAATTGAGAAAAGTAGAATTAAACTTGAAGAAGAAACCAAACGTCTCGAACTGGAAAAACAGATAGAATTAAAAGCTGTAAAATTTGAGTTTGAAAAAAAACAGGCTTTGGCTAAAACCGAAGAAGAAAAAAAGAGGCTGGTGCTGGAGGAAGAGCTCAAAAGGAAATTGATATTGGTGAAATACGAAGAAAAGCAAAAGGCTATCACGCAGAAATTCAACCAAGAAAAAGAAATTGCCAGAATAAATCAGGAGAAAAAGGATGCTCTCGCTAAGGCAGAAATTGAGAATTCAAAATATATGAAAAACATGTGGGCTTTGGGAATGGCTCTCTCTTTGGCTTTATTAGGTTTTGCGGGTTTCTCCTATTATCAAAAACAAAAAGACAACAAGAAAATTGCCTACGAAAAACAAAAGTCTGATGAATTGCTTCTGAATATTTTGCCTCATGAAGTAGCCGAGGAACTAAAACTAAATGGTGAAAGTAGTGCCAGACATTATGACGAAGTATCAGTATTATTCACTGATTTTGTTAATTTTACTCAGAAATCAGAAGCATTAGGAGTTCAAAAAATGCTCAATGAACTAAATGTTTGCTTTACTGAGTTTGATAGAATAATGGAAAAATATGGTTTAGAAAAAATAAAAACCATCGGCGACGCCTATTTGGCCGTAAGTGGCTTACCATCAACCAACGTCAATCATGCCCAAAATGCTGTAAATGCTGGTCTTGAAATATTGGAGTTTATCGACAAAAAGAAGTCTTTGAACGAAAACTCTTTTGAGATAAGAATAGGGATTCATTCGGGACCTGTTATTGCGGGTATAGTTGGAGTGAAAAAGTTTGCCTATGATATTTGGGGCGATACTGTAAATACGGCAGCCAGAATGGAACAAAACGGGGTAAAAGGTAAATTGAACGTTTCGGGTTCTACCTATGCCCTTATTCACGAAAAATTTAATTGTGAACACCGAGGCAAAATAGATACCAAAGGTAAAGGGGCATTAGATATGTATTTTGTCAATAAAAGCATTTGATATTTTATGAGATACAATGAAATCAAAAAAGTGATTATTGCGGAGCTTAAAAACAACCTTCCTAAGCATTTGACTTACCATAGTGTCAATCACGTAGAAGATGTCATAAAAGCAGCTACCGAAATAGGCAAAGCCGAACAAAAGAACGCCGAAGATATCAAGTTGTTAAAGACAGCTGCATTATTTCATGATACAGGCTTTTTGCATGGTGCCAAAGACCACGAAGCCAATTCATGTGTCATTGCCCAAAAGCATTTACCTAATTATGGCTATACTCAATCTCAAATAGATACTATAAAAGGTATGATAATGGCCACCAAGATACCACAAACACCGCATAATCACTTAGAAGAAATTCTGGCTGATGCTGATTTGGATTATCTGGGTCGGGATGACTTTTTTACTATTGGAGATAAACTTTTTGATGAACTCACAATGCTCGGCATCATAAGCTCAGAGCGTGATTGGAATTTTTTACAAGAAAAGTTCTTAGAAAGTCATAACTTCTTCACCAAAACATCTCTGCAAAAACGAAAACCGAAAAAAGAAGAAAACTTAAGAATTGTAAAATCTAAATTATTGTAACATCCCCACTCTGCGAAGAATATTTCTTCGCAGAGGTGTTCTGACATCTCCTGATGTCAATTTAAAAGTTACGTTCTGGAAAACTAAATTTACCCGTGCAAAGTTTGAAACAAGAATGCCCAGTTTTCGCATAGCAAACCCTTGCATAAAGTCGATAATTTCCCTTAGCAGGTCGATAAACACCAAAAATACCTTCATCGGTTTTAGATTTTTTGGGCTTATAGTATTACCTTTCGCTCTAAGACAAATTATCAACAATCATGAAAAAACTCCTACCTATCTCATTCATTCTTTTGTTTTTATTAACCAGTATCAATACAAGCTTCGCTCAAAAAGTAAGCATTACGGGCATTGACCCTACGCTAAAACCTGGTGATGATTTCTTTATGTATGTCAACAGTAAGTGGTATAATTCTGTCGAAATTCCTTCTACCCAATCGGGTGTTGGGGCTTATTCGTTCATGAATTACCCGCAACGCATACGCCTACAAGGAATTTTGGATAGTGTTTCGGCTGCCAAAAATCTTAAAGGGAGTATCGAACAAAAAGTGGGTGATTTTTATGCCTCTGGCATGGATACCACTACTATCAACAAAAGAGGTTTCGACCCTATAAAGCCAATGCTCAAACAAATTGAGGGTATCAAAGATGTAGCTGGGGTTATGAAGTATGTAGCTGACCAGCAGAAGTTTAATAATTTTTCCATCATCGGTTTTCGTGTTGGGCCAGATATTAAAAACAGTTCCATCAATATCGTGAATGTAGGTCAAACAGGAATTGGCTTACCCGAAAGAGATTATTATTTCAGAACCGATTCTTCGACACTTTTCATTCAGAAATCTTACCAAAATTACCTTAGCACTTTGTTCAGACTGACGGGTTCTGATGCGGCTACGGCAAGCAAAATGGCAGCAGCAGCTTATGCTATCGAAAAAGAATTGGCGGCATCGCACAAGACTAATATCGAACGCCGAAACGTACAAGCCAATTACAATAAACTGGCCGTTGCGGACATCGCCAAAAAACAACCAAACATTGGCTGGCAAACATTTTTTGCAGCATTGAGCGTAAAAATAGATTCGCTGAATGTGCAACAACCTGCTTATTACGACCGATTGAATACTTTACTGACTTCGGCATCAATCGAAGACTGGAAAGCTTATCTAAGAGCCAAAACGCTGGTTTCGTATGCTGATTTTCTGAGCAAACCTTTTACAAAAGCTTCTTTTGAATACGCTAAAGTTTTGTCAGGACAAGCAACGCAAAAACCTCGTGGAGAAGAAATTACAGAAGCCGTCGATAGGTCGCTTGGGCATGGACTTGCTCAACTTTATGTAAAAAAATATTTTCCAGAAGAGGCCAAACGACGCATGAAAGAACTGGTTAAGAATTTGAAAACCGCTTTTGAAAATAGAATCACTAACCTTGATTGGATGAGCGACTCCACCAAAGCGAAAGCCAAAGAAAAACTCTATGCTTTCACCGAAAAAATTGGTTATCCTGATAAATGGAGAGATTACTCGAAAGTGGTTATCAATCGAGGCACTTATTTTGAAAACCGCTTAGCAACCAGCAAAAATGATTTCGTTTATGGAATTTCAAAAATCGGACAGCCCGTTGACCGCACCGAGTGGGGAACAACTCCGCCAACGGTAACGGCTTACAATAATCCGCCTTTGAATGAGATTGTTTTTCCTGCGGGAATTCTTCAACCACCATATTTTGATATGAATGCTGATGACGCCCTCAATTACGGTGGAATCGGAATGGTAATTGGCCACGAAATTACGCACTCGTTCGACGACCAAGGAGCGTTGTACGATAAGCAAGGCAATGTAAAAAACTGGTGGAAAGCCGATGATTTCAAGAAATTCAAGGCCAAAACTCAACTCGTAATTGAGCAATACAATAAATTTACAGTACTCGATTCGATGCACGTAAAGGGAGCATTAACCGTTGGAGAAAATACAGCCGATATTGCAGGAATTGCCATTGCTTACGATGCTTTTAAACTAACCGAACAAGCCAAAAGTAATGAAAAAATTGATGGTTTCACGCCTGAGCAACGTTTCTTTATTTCAATTGCCCGAATCTGGCGAGTAAAAACCAAAGATGCGTTCATGCGTACGTACGTAAACACCAACCCTCACTCGCCAGCCAAATGGCGTGTGAATGGCCCATTGATGAATTTTACGCCTTTCTATAAAGCATTTGATGTAAAACCTGGCGATAAAATGTACAAACCCGAAAGCGAACGCATTACGGTTTGGTAAGAATTTCGGTGTTACGTAAATCAAAAGGCCTCTATTGAGAATATTTCTTGGTAGAGGTCTTTTTGTATCTTTTGCTTTTAATCTGAAAGATTTAAGTAGTCCACGGTCAATAGTCGACAAGTCCGCAAAAAGTTAATTAGCTTATATACAACTACTTATCAGCTTACAGAATTACCTATTATATAGTATTACTTATATAGGTAATGTGGTAAAACTTTAGTAGCTAAAGTTGATGTAAATCGTAAAGTTTATTTTATGTAAATCAAAAAGTTTGATATATGCAAATCGAAAAATAAGCTATATTTGTACTTTAAATAGAATCATTATGATAGAGCGAAATATAGCCAAAGCGATTAGCGAATTGATGCTTGTTTATCCGGTTATTGCCCTTACTGGGCCACGCCAATCGGGTAAAACTACTTTATTAAAAAGTATGTTTAAAGATTACCGTTATATCTCGCTCGAAAATCCAGACAATAGATTTTTTGCAGAACAAGACCCCAACGGTTTCTTAGAATTATACAATCAAAAAGTCATTTTCGATGAGGTTCAGCGTGTACCTTCTTTATTTTCTTACATTCAAACTTTAGTAGATGAATCGAAAACAATGGGGCAATTTATATTGTCTGGGTCGCAAAATTTTAGTTTGATGAAAAACATTACCCAAAGTTTGGCGGGTAGAGTTGCCCTATTCAAATTATTCCCTTTTGATTTTGAAGAATTAAATTCTCATAACTTATTAACGCCCGATTACTCATCTATGCTGGTGCGTGGGTGTTATCCAGCATTGTATGACCGCCCAATGCCAACTACACCTTTTTATGCAAATTACATTGAGACTTATGTAGAACGAGATTTATCTGAACTCTTGAATATAAAAGACATTCGTCTATTCCGAACATTTCTGAAATTGTGTGCTGGGAGAATCGGACAGCAACTTAACCTAACGAATCTTGCAAACGAAACAGGTATCTCTATTCCAACAGTCAAATCTTGGCTGTCTATTTTAGAGAGTAGCTATATCACTTATCAGTTACCCCCATTTTTCAATAATTTCAATAAGAGATTAGTCAAAAGCACGAAACTATATTTTTATGATACTGGTTTAGCATGCTACTTACTTGGAATAAAAAGCGAAAAATCAATTCAGGAAAGCGAGTTCAAAGGTGCTTTGTTTGAAAACATGGTTATTAACGAATACATAAAGCAAAACTATCATCATGGTTTATACCGTGAATTCTATTATTGGCGAGATTCGAATGGACACGAAGTCGATTTGTTGGTCAGTAATGAAACTACTTACGATGTTGTAGAAATAAAGGCAACGAAAACAATTTTACCAAAACTATTTGATGGCTTAGATTTACTGAAAAACATTGGAAAAGAAACAATCAATCGGAAGATTTTAGTTTATGGTGGTACTGAAAGCCAAAATAGAAGTAACTATAAAATATGGGCGTGGAATAGTATAAAAATTGATTTTTGAGTGAACAAAAACACTCGTACAAGGCTTCTGACCAAGCACGAGTGCCAGTATCTTCAAACTTCTATCTTTCATTCAGACACTCAAAAACCATTCGATAAAAGTCGGGGTGCGATTGCCACGTTTGGCCAGAAACATACTTCCCGTCTCTTACGGCTTCGTCTTTGCCCACAAAATTTCCTCCACAGGCTTCTACTTCAAATCTTACATTTTCGTAGCACGTAATGGTTTTGTTTTTAACCAAACCTGCGGCCGTCAGAATCTGAATTCCGTGGCAAATTGAGAACACAAACTTATCAGTTTTATCAAATTCTCTCACGATTTCGATTACTTTTTCGTTGTGTCGCAAAAACTCGGGGGCTCTTCCACCCAAAATTAAAACCGCAATGTAATCTTCCACTTTTACATCAGCAAAGGCAATATTCGCCTCTACAATATAGCCTGGTTTTTCGATGTAAGTGTCCCAGCCAGGCTCAAAGTCGTGGATAACTAAATTGAGCCTTTTTACGCTCGGTGCAGCAATAATGGCTTCATAGCCTGCTTCTTCAAAGCGGTGTTTACCGTATAAACATTCGTAACCTTCACCAGCATCTCCAGTGATAATCAAAATTTTCTCTTTCATTGTACAAAATAAGGTTGAATAAAAAACAAATATAAATACATTCTATTACAAGAATGGTTTTCCAGGTTGTTCTGTAAAGAATATTTCTTTGTAAAAATGTAATTTAAGGTCTTTAGGCAAAATTACAGACCTCATGAAGCATAGACTATAAGCTAATTTTCCTCAAATACGCTCAAAATTCGTTATATTTGACTTTAAGATTAAATGAGAGAACATGAAAAAAATAGCCCCCCTCGGAAAAAAGAGTTATACGGGTAAGAAATTTAAGTCAGCAAGCCCTAATGAATTGAATGCTTCCGATAAAAATTTTATTAGACATAACATTCATCTCTTTAATGTCCAACTGCTGGCATTCAAGGTCGGGAAACCTGTTACCAGTGTGGAGAAGTTTATCAAAAAAGAGAAGTTAGTCTCTACAATTGAGGTTCAAACGGTAAAAGAACTAATAAAACCCAACATATCAGTTGAAACTCAAACAAGTAAGCAAGATAGCACGGAGTCGCAAAAAGAAAACAAGACGGATAAATTATTAAAACCAAAAGTATCGCATGAAACTCAACCAAGTAAAAACGCTAAAATAGAGTCGTCGAAAGAAAAGAAAGAGACTAAACCCAAAAGACATGAAGTTGTAAACAAGAAGGTAGATTTTATCCGTGAAAATTATCAAAAATACAGTGTCATTGAACTGGCGAAGATGCTAAATGCTTCGATTACTGGAGTACGATATCATCTCAAAAATTTAAATATTGTGAAGACTTCTTATAAAGTCATAAAAGCTCCACCTGAAGTAATATTAGAGAGAGAAAAATTCATAAAAGCAAATCATAACAAACATACGGTACGTGAGCTTTCAGAACAATTGAATTGCAGTGGTGATATTGTCAGAATTGCACTCCGTAAAATGAAAGTAAAAGCTCTTCAAGTACCTTTAGGGCAAGAGATCCCTCCTCAGGCAATTAATTTTATTAGAGCCAATTACCGTACCATGACAGCCCGTGAAATGAGCGATGCTCTGGGAAATGTAAGATGGACTCAAGTAAAATACTTGTGTGAAAAACATGGTTTCTTGAAAACTCCCGAAGAAACAACTGCCATCAGAAACCGTTGGAATCGAAGTGAGTTTACAATCAGTGAAGAAAAATATATCATCATGAATCATGGTAGTATTCCTTTGTCGGAAATTGCCAAAAATCTTGAACGAACTCGCTCATCTGTCGTCAAATTGTTAGCTCGTAAAGGCTTAAAAATCACTAAAGAACAGCACGATATTCTCAACAGAAAGAATTTTGAGAAAGGAAGAATCACAATGAAAGCACAATTAGAAGCCAAAAGAGCTATTTCTATCAAAGAAAATTAAAAGTAAAGAGCCATTTCGATATATCGAAATGGCTCTTTACTTTTACTAAATTTGGTCGGTTGGAATTTTATTTTTGTAGTTCCAAAACGCCGAAACATTGACAATTCGCCACTTACCATCACTTCCTTTTTCCATCAAACGAACTTCTTTACTGTGTAAAAAATACTTTTGTTCTCGGTCGCTGTTATACTGGTCCCAAGTTACGTGCGAAGCATTGTTTCCATAAAACTTAAATTTCATATTTTTCCGTTTAACAATCGGATGGCTGCTGCCTTCTTTTTCAGGTTCAGCAGGGTTTTCTTTGATAAACTTACCAAGATTTTTATTAATATTTTCCCACCCTACACTTGCGTCAAAAGTGCCGTCAGCGTTGCTCCAAGCTTGGTAAGAATATTCTGAATGAGTGAATTTGTCTTGCCAACAATTGTAATCTCGTTTAAAAAAGCAGTCAGTTTCTGCCTCAATACATGCAATGATTTCTTTCTCTTCTTTGGCTTGGTCAACGATTCCGCTGTTGACCGCCGATGAAGATTTCTGACATGAATATATCATAATTGTCAGTAAAAGTGAAGCTAAAATAGGTACTTTCATGATGGTAAGAGTTTATAGTGAACAAAGTCATTATTGTGTAGATTCATAGAATCTACATCTTACACTAAGCATCCTTTAAAGGTAAATAAACATAGTAATTATTTTTAAATATTCCAAGAAAAAATTAAAATATTTCAAGCCAAATAATATTTTACATTTATTGCTAAATCGGATAACCTCTATCACTCATAAAATATTCAATAAAAAAATTTATAAAAATTTCTATATTTATAAAAATATTTTAGAAATTGAATCCATATTCAACCTTAACAAAACATTATAGATAATCAGATGGAAATTCTTGAGTTATTATACCAAGAAATAATCAACTTCTTGGGCCTACGTAGTACTTTAGAGATTCTCAAATCGGGCGATTTTAGTACATTTCTTACATTCGATGGCATCATTAAGGCCATTGGGCCAATCTTGCCACTATTGCTTGTTCTTGAACTTATCAGTGGTATCGTTCAGAAAAATCCACATACGAAAGTCTATAAAATGACTTTCTTGATTTACATCCTCAATCGTTTTATTGGTCGTTTTATTTCAATCGGGGCAATTTCATTTCTGATTGCAACCCTCCAACCTTATGCTCCATTCCAAACTACTTTTACTTGGTATTGGCTTATTTATGGCTATATTGTCTGGGAATTTTCGCATTTTGTGTATCATTTCTTAGGGCATAAAGTTCGTTTGTTTTGGTGTTTGCATTCCACTCACCACACGCCCGAAAACATGAATTTATCGGTTTCGCACGCTCACTTTTTTCTCGAAGGCCCCTACGCCGATGTTATTCGTGGGTCGATTTGCATCATTTTGGGTATTCATCCTGCACTTTTATTTTTCATTATGTTTATTGATGGCACTTACGGAATGTTTATTCACGTAGGCGAAAACCTCATGAAAAACGGCAAAATGGGGTTCTTGAATCATATTATTCTTACGCCATCGCATCACCGAGTACATCACGCTCGCAATCCACTGTACATGGATACCAATTTTTGTAATCTCCTCAATATTTGGGATAAAATTTTCGGTACGTATCAACTCGAAAAAGATGAAATAAAGCTCGAATACGGCATCACAAGACCAATGGATTCGGGGAATTTGTGGGATGTTTATTTCGGTGAGTTCATCGCACTTTTCAAAGATGTTTGGGCGGCTCCTACCCTCAAAGATAAAATCCTTTATATTTTTATGCCTCCAGGCTGGCATCACTCGGGCGACCATAAAACGGCTACCGTTGTCAGAAACGAATATTTGGCAAGCCACAAGACCATCTGAGAAAATCAGGCGTTTCTACGCTAAAAAATTGCCGTTTTTTGACTTACTTTGGTCAAAATTATTCGGACATGGACTTATTCAAAACTACTCGAATTCCAGCAGGCCAAGCTGGGGCTGATGCCCTCAAAAAATTCATAGCCACCCAACCATTTGTCATTATGGTGATGGCAGGAAACGACCCAGATTCTGAAACAATGGCTGGCATAGCCGATATAATTGCAGGGGGCAATATCGCCGAAAATCATCGTCGAGTCCTGTGGGCTGATACACCGCCTTACGAGCCAATTATTGATTTACTGAAAACGTTTCCTGCCAAACCACTGGTAATCAACAAGTTTGATGAGGGAGCAACTTTCAAAGCTGTTTTCATTTCCCTGAGTGGAGTTATCTGCGATGGCATCACAGCCGAAGACGAACTCAACAAAGCCCAAATAGCTATCGGGTTTATTCGGGCAGAGGCCGACCGCACCGTTAATCCCGACCGTATGTCACCGCTTTCGGCTGGTTTAAATTAATTCCTCAAAACTCCGAACATGGTCTTGATAGCTATGAAAAAACTTTTCTTCTTCTTATTTTTAATTTCGTCCGTTGCCAATGCCCAAATTTTAAATTGGACAGAAAAAGACGACGATGGCGGCTCAGCAACCGAAAAAAAGGTGGTGGATATCAACAGCGATATTCAGATAAAAATCAATTCCGATTCATTGGCTCGTCGTATGCGTTCAAAAACGCAACTTCCGAAGAGTTTTTGGGATAAAGTCAATAAACTCAGCATTGCTCTCAGTAAACGCAAAGAATCGTTGGATAAAATCAAGGAATCGAACAAAAACTTCAAAAATCTTACAAATAATACAGGTTCGTTTGCGGTTTATGCCAAATCAATCGCTGATGCTGCCGAAGCCCCTAACGAAATCTTAGATGCCGCTCCCGAAATTGCAGACGATTTTGATAATAAACTCAATCAACTTCCACTCAACGAACTTGCCACAAAAAGTGGACAATACGGGGCTTTATTTGATGCCGCCCAAAGTTTATCTGCTGATTTAAATAAAATCATTAAAGATTCGATAGCTAATCAAAAGATTTTGGTGCAACTCGGAGCTTGGATAGTAACCAAACAAGGACAAACGCCCATTCATTTAGCTGGCTTTGATTCGCTCCAAAAAGGCGATAGATATGAGG
Organism: Emticicia sp. W12TSBA100-4; assembly: GCF_040253585.1. NCBI lineage: Bacteria > Pseudomonadati > Bacteroidota > Cytophagia > Cytophagales > Leadbetterellaceae > Emticicia > Emticicia sp. W12TSBA100-4. The sequence goes on along the minus strand of NZ_JBELAU010000010.1, from coordinate 7,908 downwards.
TCGAAAGATTTAATTTTCAGTTGAGCGACGCCCAACAGCAACAACTCAAAACTTTCTCAGATTTAATCAACGATACCAATCAAAGTGGAAAAATAACGAATCAGGAAGTGATGCAACTCGTGACGGATGTTTTTCAGAATACGGCTACTTTTAAATCTTTGGCAAGTTTACGAGATTTTGCTAAAAATTTGGTTGATAAATACAAAACTCAAGCTCCCGAAGTTGTCGCACAGGTTCGGCCAGTTTTTATTGATTTACAAAAATACGCCAACGGCTTGAAAGCTTTGGGCGAAAAATATAAAAATCCAACTTCGGCTCAGGGCATGAGTTCACAGCAATTTTTATTACAAACCCAAACCGATTTGAGTAACTTGTATAATACCACCAACCGCTTGATTATCGACACACTTAAAAACAAATACATTCCATTAGTTCAGAAACTTACCAATCAAGCCGTAGGCGAAATAAAAACCGATTTAACTGCCCTACAAACGCAACTCAACGGCGTTGTGACAGGCATTAACAGCGACTTAGAAAACCTAAACACCGCCAAAAACGAATTGATTGGCTTTTTCAAAGGCAGTAGTTTTGATGAAAGTACGCTACAATTTTCAGATTTGAATACCAAATTGGCTTTTAATGCACTGCCACAAGAAACCGAATTTTCGCTGAAAGACACAGGTTTTCGTCAAGAAGGCGATTTTGTGGTTATCAAAATTGGCACGAGTACGGGGCAAAATCCAACACAAACACTCGAAACCGACCGCATTTATTTGTTTAAAGTGCTTCCGAGTGTACACACAACTGTCGGTGTGATTTTTGCCGACCCGCACTCACAGACATTGCCCATCAAAACCGTTTTTCAACCAGCCGCTTCTTATAGTTTTATCATGACGGGGCTTTTCGACAAAAAACTTCGCCGAAAATCAATGAGTTATAACAAATATTTTGGTTTGGGCTGGGGGCTAAACTTTGCTTCGATGGATTTTAATAAAGATGATGTACCCGAGCTGGGCGTTGGACTTACAGTTTCACTTTTTAAAGATTGGCTACAAGGCGGCATCGGCTACAACGTTCCGAATGATAAAAGATATTGGTTTTTCAGCGTAAAAATCCCTTTACCGACTTTCAGTTTTGGTAGTGTACAGACTGGTGGGAGCAACTAAAGTTTCTTGAACTAAGGTTTTGCTCCTATCAAGCGTTGGTATTTATCCAACGCTTTTTGTTTTTTTAAGAAATAAAAAAGCACAACAAAAGCTTAAAATTGATAGTTTTACAGGCTAATCAACAATTAAAATTTATTCCAATGAAAAAGCTTCTGATGTCTGCACTTTTGTGTGTGGGGCTGCTCTCGGCCAATGCACAAATGAAAGCAGAAGACGTAAAAACATTCACACTCAAAAACGGCATGAAGTTTTTGGTGATTGAAGACAGTTCCATTCCCAACGCCAACATGTATTTGTTCTACCGAGTAGGTAGCCGCAACGAATACCAAGGTATTACTGGACTTTCGCACTTTTTTGAACACATGATGTTCAATGGGGCGAAAAAATATGGTCCAAAGATGTTTGACCGCACCATGGAATTCAATGGCGGAGCAAACAACGCTTACACCACCGAAAACGTAACAGTTTATACTAACTGGTTTCCTTCATCAGCCACCGAAGTGATTTTCGACTTGGAAGGCGACCGTATTGCAACGCTAAGTATTGACCCTAAAATGGTCGAAAGCGAAAGAGGTGTAGTTTTAAGCGAACGTAGCACAGGCCTCGAAAACTCCAAGTGGGAATTGCTTTCGCAAACCGTACAAGGCACGGCTTTTCACGAACACCCCTATCATTGGCCAGTAATTGGATACGAAGACGACATGAAAAACTGGAAACAGTCAGATTTGGAGCGATATTTTAAAACTTACTATGCTCCCAACAACTGCGTAACAGTTATTTCGGGAAATGTAAAATTTGATGAAGTAAAACGTTTGGCTGAAAAATACATTGAGCCAATTCCTGCCCAGCCCGAGCCACCAAAAGTAATGATTGTTGAGCCTCCACAAACGGGCGAACGCCGTGTTTGGGTGCAAAAAGATGTTTCTACACCTGCCTTGATGATTGCCTACAAAGTGCCAGAATCGAAAAATGAAGATTATTATGCACTTACTATTTTGAGCGATATTCTAAGTAGCGGGAATTCTTCTCGTTTATACAGCTCTTTGGTTGATAAAAAGCAATTGGCCACCCAAGTTTTTACTAATTATGGCGAAAGTTTCGACCCAACTTTATTTGGTATTTACGCAACCGCAGCGGCAAAAGTCAACGAAAATGAGTTAGAAAAGGCGATTTATGAAGAAATAGAGAAAATTAAAACCGAAGGTATTACCGAAAAAGAATTGCAGAAAATCAAGAATCAGAAATTGATGGAATTCTATGGTCAAATCGAGACCATCAACGGAAAATCTAATAATATCGGCACGTATGAAGTTTTCTTTGGCGACTACAAAAAAATGTTTGATGCACCAGCGGCTTTCAATAAAGTAACGGTCGATGACATTAAAAACGTAGCCAAAAAATATTTCAAGAAAACCACTCGCACAGTAGGTATTCTGAAAGCTAATACTGAAGAATAAAAATTATCTTAAATCTAAGATAAGGATTTTCAAATCTCTTGTCTTTTGTCTCAAATCTCTTGTCTAAAATCATGTCTAAATACATCAAAATATTCTTCAATGCAGCTTTGGCGATATGCCTAAGTAGCAGCCTACTTTTGGCACAAAATTACCAGTTGCCAAAATACCAAAAGTTTAAATTACCAAATGGCCTAACCGTCTATTTGATGGAACAGAAAGAAGTGCCAGTTATCAGTGTATCGGTGGTTTTGCCCGCAGGAGCAATCTACGACGGTACAAAAGCGGGGCTTGCCTCATTGACCGCAACCGCACTCAAACACGGCACAAAAAGCTATACCAAGACCCAACTCGACGAAGAACTCGATTTCATAGGAGCTTACGTAAATACCTATGCTTCAAAAGAGTCAGCAGGTTTATCAGCTAAATTTGCTACCAAAGATAAAGACAAAGTGTTGGGTATCATCAAAGAAGTTTTGCTCGAACCAGCTTTCGATAATGTCGAATTTGAAAAAGAAAAGAAACGTTTACTCTCAAATCTCGACCAACAGAAAGAAAGTCCACGTTCGGTTTTACCTGCCTATTTCGATAAATTTATGTACGGAAGCCACGTGTATGGCAACATCATTCAAGGCAAAAAATCGACGGTGAGTCCACTGACTGTTGAAGATATAAAAACTTTCTACAAAGAAAATTACTTACCCGAAGCCTCAGCTATTGCCGTGGTTGGTGATTTTAATAGTGCAGAAATGAAGAATACTTTAACAGCCTTATTGGGTTCGTGGAAAAAAGGAACAAAAGCACAAGAAAACTTAGCAGCAAAGCCAATTGCTAAACAAACAGGAAACCGTGTTTTGCTTATCAATAAAGATGATGCTCGTGAAACAACTTTCAATATCGGTGCAGCAGGAATCAGTCGAAACAACCCCGATTACGTAGCAATTGATGTGGTAAATACGCTTTTTGGCGGCAGATTTACCTCAATGCTTAACGACGAACTTCGTGTAAATACTGGTCTTACTTACGGAGCCAATAGCCGTTTCAGTCCATTGAAAACTGGTGGAACATTCGCCATTTCAACATTCACGGCAAATAAAACTACTGAAGCAGCTATTGATAAAGCCTTGGAAGTGCTGGATAAACTTCACAAAAACGGCATTGACGAAAACGCTCTCGCTTCTGCCAAAAACTACGTAAAAGGACAATTTCCGCCACGCTACGAAACCGCAGGACAATTATCAGGTTTATTGACACAAATGTTTTGGTATAATTTCGATGAGTCTTTCATCAATAATTTCGAGAAAAACGTTGATGGACTTACACTTGAAAAAGCAAAATCAATCATTGATACTTATTTTCCGAAAGATAAATTACAGTTTGTATTGGTAGGAAAATCGGCCGAGATTAAGAAAATAGCAGAAAAGTACGGCCCAGTAACTGAGGTGCAGATTAAAGATGAGATTAAGGATTGAAAAGAAAAGGTTGCCTTCGACTTCGCTCAGGCAACCTTTTCAAATATTTTTAGTTCTTTCGACCTTATCCAATAATTTTGGTCATTAAGCGAATCGGACTGCCGAACCAGTCGAAATGGCCAAAATTATCCATTATTCTTAATTCCTTCTAAAACCTCTGCTCCGCCATCGCTCAAAACTTGTTCAGCCAAAACTTCACCGAGTTGTTCGGCCTCAGCAGCAGGTTTTGACTCATTTTTCTTGACAATTACCTGTCCATCAAGACTAATGATTCCCGAAGTCATATTTAAAGTCAATTCTCCATCCTTTTCTTCTGCCACACACCATCCAAACGACGGAATCGAACAACCACCTTGCAGCTTACGTAAATACGCTCTCTCGGCTTTCAAACACTTTTCCGTTACATCGTCATTAATCAAATTACGAATAGCAGCACGTTTTTCTTCTGATAAACTCTTAGCGGCTTCAATCGCCACACAACCCTGCCCCACAGGCGGCGTAAACTGGGTTGTAGGAAGTTCTTGGGCAATCATCTCATGGTATCCCATGCGATGCACACCCGCATAAGCCAACAAAAGAGCATCACACTGTCCTTCTTCCAGCTTGCGTAGGCGAGTCTGCAAATTTCCACGCATATCCACAATTTTTATGTGTGGATAAAAATGACGAAGCATAGCAACTCGTCGAGTAGAAGAAGTTCCGACCACGAAACTTTCACCACTACCAAGCGATAAATTTTTATTGAAACTCACCAAAACATCGGCGATTTTCTCACGCTCAGTAAAAGCAATTAGTTCTAAATCATCAGCTAATTCCGACTGCAAATCTTTGGCAGAGTGAACGGCAATATCAATTTCTCCCGAACGCAATTGGTCTTCCAATTCTTCCGTAAAAACTCCTTTACTACCAATTTTTGATAAAGCACGGTCAAGAATCTTATCGCCCTTTGTTTCAATAATTACTATTTCGGTTTCAATACCATTGGCTTTCAGTTTATCTTCAACATAATAAGCCTGCCAAAGAGCCAATTTACTACCACGTGTACCAATTTTTATTTTCATATTTCTTTGTGGGGCGAACCGGGCAACGTTTGCCTCGGGTTCGCCTATAATTATTTTCACCTAAAAACACTTACGAAATTTTGAGAAACTCAGTCGAAACCAATAACAAATTTCCCAATAACAAGTAACAAATAACCAACCCTACCGCATCAAACGAGCAATCGCCAACGAAATATCCAAGAAAATCATCTTCGCACGTCCATTTCTCTCAATATGATAATGTGATTCACTCAGCAAATTAGTAATAGCCTCTAAATTACTGATATTCAACACATTAGAAAACTTCTGCACAAAAACCAATTCATCACCTTCAAGTCGAATTAAGTTATCCCCTCCGTGACGATACAAAAAAATTTCTCTAAAAATACTTAAACCATATTCAAGCATAGCTTTCTGATATTCTTTTCCTTTAGCATCAAATTCATCGGCCATTGGCACTAATTTCAGAATATTCAACGCATAGCACATTCGCATCCAGTTGGCAAACCAAGCGTGTTGGTCATCGTCTGTTTTATGAGCTATCTCCAGAGCATGATTCAGATTTCCGTCAGAAAGGTAAGCAATTTGTTTGGCTCTTTCGGGGCCAATATCTTGTTTTTGAGTTAGATAACTGACAATTTCATCGTCCGTAAAATTTCTCACAGCGATGCGTTGCGTACGTGAAATGATAGTCGTCAATAACTTATCCGAGCTACTGGCAACCAACAAAAACAGCGTTTGCTCAGGTGGTTCTTCCAAAACCTTCAAAAGTGCATTTCCTGCTGCAATATTAAGCATTTCAGCTTGCCAAATAATAGCTATTTTGTAGCCACCCTCATAAGATTTCAAAGAAAGTTTCTGAATCAACTGACGAGATTCTTCGGCAGGAATATTCCCTTGTTTAATTGCAATATGCTCAAGCCAATCAGAAAGCGTACCGTAAGGCGTATCTTTTACAAAAGTACGCCATTGAGGCATAAAATTTTCAGAAATCACCGATTTCCCCCCCGCCGTTGGAAAAATATAATTAACATCGGGGTGAGCTAACTTGCTCATCTTATTGCAGTTTGGGCAACGTCCGCAGGCATCATCGGCTTGCTTATCTTCGCAATTAATATAGGTTGCATACGCCAAAGCCAAAGCCAAATTTGCACTACCCTCTGCTCCATGAAGAAGCTGAGCATGTGCCACATGATTACTATTGACCGCCTGTATCAACGATTGTTTTACGTCGTCTAAACCTATAATTTCTCGAAAAAGCATTGGTAAAATAGATTCAAAGAAGTCAAGGAAGTCTTCGCTTGAAGCGAAGACTTCCTTATAACGCTTCCCTCGTAAATACGCCTTTATTTTTTAAAATCATGAACATGCTTCAAGATAGCAATATCCTTATCGGTAAGTTCTTTATTTCGTCGAGCCATTGTTGCTCTAATAACCTCTAAAGCTTTATCAAAACGATAATCCACATATTCGGTATCAGCCCCACCCCACATAAAAGATGGAATATGTTTATCTTGAAAACCAGCCCCAAAAACATTTGAACAAACCCCAACTACTGTTCCTGTATTAAACATCGTACTGATTCCAGCCTTTGTATAATCTCCCATAAACAAGCCACAGAATAATTCACCCGTTTTTTCGAGTTTATCAGTGGCATAATTATATAGTTTTACTTCTGAATAATCATTTTTAAGGTTAGAATTATTGCAATTTGCACCCAAATTACACCATTCACCAATCACAGAAGCTCCTAAGAAACCATCATGAGCCTTATTTGAATAACCAAAAATAACCGAACTTCCAACCTCACCACCTGCTTTAGAATACGGTCCAAGTGTAGTATTAGGTCGAATCTTACTCCCCCAAACTACCACACTACCTTCATCAATCGAAACTGGACCAATCACAATCGAGCCTTCCTGAATCGTTGCATTTTTACCGATATATATTGGGCCTTGTTCGGCGTTCAAAATCACAGATTTGATACTCGCACCTTCTTCTACAAATATATTCTCCGAACCATAAACACGTGTAAAAGGGTCTGTTATTTCCTGCGTAATTCTTCCCGCTGTTATTAGTTTAAAATCTATCTTTATTTGGTCGCCATTCATCAAGAAAATATGAGGTAATTGCGTAATGATACTCACCTCACCATCAAATTTATTTTGTTGAAATGCTTGAAAACTTATTGGGAAAGAAAGTTTTTCGGTAGTTCGCATGGCCAATACATTATTATTACTATCAACTAAACACTCACCAACGGCCAATTTATTAATTTCAGTAATTAAAATTTCGTCGGGGCAAACCGCACCATTGATGTAAGTATTTATCGAACTCTCAGCCGTAATTTCCTCTAAATAACGCTTTGAAAGACACGTAACTTTTGTTTTTAGTCTAAATGCCCATTTATCTCTAATCGTCAAGATACCACAACGAATATCGGCAACTGGACGAGTAAAAGTAAAAGGTTTCAATTGATTTCTGATTAACTCATCATCAAAAAGTATATACGCCATCTAAATTGAAAGTTAGTAGGCTGCAAAATTACGAAAAAATACTGGGGAATGTTAATATAGGACCTTATGAATAGGGAATAATGTAGGATCTGAAGAGTTACTAATTTAGGCTTTCGATATTAGTTTGGGCTTAAAACGAGAGGAATCTTGTAAGAATGATGGCTACTATGCGAATAATAGGCTGATTAAGAACCAGTAGATATTTACAGGATTGTCCCGCATTTGTTGTTTGTTAATTGGGTTGGTATAGTCTAATAACA